>NZ_JBEXLH010000082.1:0-33382 GCF_040609855.1 Nonomuraea sp. NPDC004580
GACGGCTCCGCCACCGCCCGGGCCTGTGACCTGCCGAACTGCACGGCGTACCATCCCGCCAGCGCCCCCTGCGCCGGCCCCTGCGCCGGCCCCTGCGCCGGCCCCTGCGCCGGCCCCGACGCCGGCGCTGGGGACGCCGGCGGGACGGCGACCGTGGTGGCCAGGGCGAGGGTGGCGGCCAGGGTGGTCGCGGGGCGGGCGGGGGTGGTGCCGGTGGTCTCGGCGCGCGACAACTCGGTGAGCAGGTACGTGTGCGCGGCGATGGTCAAAGCGGCCGGCAGCGCCCCGACCAGCGAACGGCCCGGCAGCGCGGGCGAGCCGCCCGGTGGCGCGGGCGCGCGGGCCGGGATGGTGGGTGAGCGGCCCGGTGGCGCGGGCGGGCGGGCCGGTGCGGGGCTCGATGTGGCGCCCAGGAGGACGTCCAGGCCGCGGCACACGGCCATCAGCAGGGGGCCCGCGCGGGTGTTCTTGGCGGCGAGGTCGTACGTCCAGACCGCGGCCGCGAGCGGGGCGGCGATCGCCAGTGCGCGGCGGCCGCCGGTGAGGCCCGCCACGGCGAGGCCCGCGGCCGTGAGGCCGGCGGCGACGGCCAGCGCCTCCCCCGGGCGCACCCGGCCGGACGGTATCGGCCGCTCGGGGCGCTCGGCCGCGTCGAGGTCACGGTCGGCCCAGTCGTTGGCCGCCATCCCCGCCCAGTACAGGCAGACCGACGAGCAGGCCAGCCCGGCCGTAGCAGGGCCCAGCGCCCGGCCGGCGGCGGCTCCGGCGATCACGTCGCCCGGCACCGACAGCGCGGCGGGCGCGCGGACGAGCTCGGCCAGGTCCCGGAGTCTCATCATCGTCAAGCCCCTTTCACCGGCCCTTTCACCGGCCCTTTCATCGGCCCGGCCGATACGCCGACCTCACACCCGCCTCCCCGCCGAGGCAAGGTCACCGGCCGGAGTCCAGGGTGTCGATGAAGGCGCACAGGGCCTGCCACTGCTCGGCCAGCCCGTGCGGGACGTCGCCCAGCGGGTCCTTGAAGAAGAAGGCCAGCTCGGGCAGGGCGCCCGTCCGCCCGCGCCGGTGGGCGGCGGCGGTGAGGCGGGTCAGGTCGAGGATGAGCGGCGCGGCGAGCGCGGAGTCGCAGCCGTGCCAGGTGAACTCCATCCGCATGGTGGTCCCGAGGAAGCCCTCGAACGTGACGAGGTCCCAGGCGGTCTTGAAGTCGCCCAGGTCCTCCAGGTAGTCGATGCGGGTCTCGCCCTGGGGGGCGTACCCGAGGGTCTCGGCGAGGACGCGCTGCTTGCTCGCGGCCTTCGCGGCGTTGGCTCCGGGGCGGGCGAGGTTGGCCCCGTCGCCGCCGCCCAGCAGGTTGACGCCGGACCAGGTGCGCACCTTCAGGTTGCGCTGGGCGAACATGGGCGCCAGCACGGACTTGACGAGCGTCTCCCCCGTCTTGCCGTCGTGCCCGCCGTACGGCAGGCCGCGCTCGCGGGCGAGAGCGTCGAGCGCGGGCAGGCGGGCCCCGGTGGACGGGGTGAAGTCGACGTACGGGCAGCCGGCCTGGAAGGCGGCGTAGGCGGCCAGCGCGCTGGACGGCAGGACGGCGCCGGGCTGTCCGAGCGCGGCGCGCAGCTCCGGCAGGCCGGCGTGCGCGGGGTGCGGCGGCGGGGCGGGCTCGGTGGTGGAGACGTTGACGACGACGACCCGGTCGAGGTCGTGGCGGCGGCGGAAGCGGTCGAGGTCGGCGCCGATGGCGGCGGCGGTCTCGGACTGGGTTGCGACCTGGGTGGCGGCCGAGGGCAGCGGCCGTACCTGCTGCTCGATGACCGACAGCTCCTCCTGCACGGCCGCGACGAGCGCCGCGGGCACCACGCCCGCGGCGGCCAGCTCGGCGGCCTTCTTGTCGAGCGGCACCGAGGTGACGTCGTGCCCGCCGAACACAAGGTCGCCGATTCCCGGGCGGATGCGGTCGCGCAGCGCGGGCGATTCGAGGACGCATCCCGTGGGCCCCGTCAGGCCCGCCCTGACGGCCAGGGCGCCGATCATGCTGGTGACGGCGACCGAGCCGCGTGCTCCGATCAGCCATGCTCCCGTTCTCATGCGCTCTCCTCCGGCGTGGCATCGGTTCGCGTGGGGATGATCGGGCTCCCGTGATGAGAATGCGCCGTAATGCGCCGCCGATCAAGCAGAAACCGAAGCTTGTTCAGTTTTCCTGCGGTCATCCCATATGGCAACGTGCACTATCAGGTGGGGCCTCGGCTAAAGTGCTCATCGCACGATGACGCGAGGGGGAAGCGAGGGGGAAGAATGGCACGACGTCCCGACCTGGTCGGCCTGACCGTGCTGGCCATGCTCTCGCTGCGCCCCGCCCACCCCTACGAATTGCACCGCTTCATCGTCGACACGCACAAGGACTATGTGACGGGCCTGCCGAGAAGCCTCTACCACGCGGTCGAGAAGCTGGCCGGCCAGGAGCTGATCGTCCCCGTCGAGACCAGCAGGCAGGGCCGCCGCCCCGAGCGCACGGTCTACCAGATCACCGGCGAGGGCCGCCGCGAGCTGGCCACCCGGCTGCGCTCCCTGCTGGAGAGCCCGGGCGCCGAACGCCGCACCTTCACCGCGGCCGTCTCCCTCATGGGCGTGCTGCCGGTGCCCGACGCGCTGCGGTCCCTGCAGACGCGAGCGGCGTCCCTGGAGGGCGCGCTGGCCGGGCTCAACGCCCACCTCGACGCGCTGCGCGCCTCCGGCCTGCCCGAGGTCCTCACGGTCGAGCTCGACTACGAGCGCACGCTCAGCGAGGCCGAGCTGGCCTGGGTCAGGCGGCTCGTCACCCGGCTGGAGTCGGGCGAGCTGACCTGGTCGGCCACCCTCAACGAGGGCCTGCTCGCCGAGGTGCTCGACGAGCCCGGCTAGCGGGTTCTGGCCGTCAGCAGGGCGATGTCGTCCTCGGCCGGAGTGTCGCCCAGCACCGAGGAGATCACCGACTCGCACAGCCGCTCCAGCGGCGTCACCCGGGCCTGCGTCGCCCGGATGAGTGCGTCGCCGAGCCGCCGCATGCCGACGTCGAGGTCGCTGGAGCGGGTCTCGATGAGGCCGTCGGTGTAGAGGGCGAGCACGGTGCCCGGCTCCAGCTCCAGCTCCAGCGACTCGAAGGCGCCGAGGCCGACGCCGATCGGGGTGCCGCTGGGGATCCGCGGGAAGCACACCTCGCCCGACGGGAGCAGCAGCGCGGGCGGCGGATGCCCGGCCGTGGACATCACGCAGCGGCGGGTGGCCGGGTCGTACACGGCGTACAGGCAGGTGGCGCCCGTGGGGTCGTGGGGGCTGTCGTCCTCCTCATCGCTCAGCCGGACGATGAGCCGGTCGAGGTGCGTGAGCACCTCGTGCGGGCGCAGCCCCACGTACGCCAGCGTGCGCACGGCCGTCCGCATGCGGCCCATGGTGGCGGCGGCGTTGATGCCGTGCCCCGTCACGTCGCCGACGACCAGCGCGACGCGGCCGTCCGGCAGCCGGATGACGTCGAACCAGTCGCCGCCGACGCCGTCGTGCACGTCGGACGGCAGGTAGCGGGAGGCCACCTCCACCGACTCGCCGCCGCTCAGCCCGCGCGGCAGCAGGTCGCGCTGCAGGGCGAGCGCGGTGGTGCGCTCGCGGGTGTACCGGCGGGCGTTGTCCAGGCTGAGCGCCGCCCTGGCGGCCAGCTCCTCGGCGAGCATGAGGTCGTCCCTGGTGAACGGCCGCGGGTTGTCGGTACGGGCGAACACGGTGACGCCCAGGACGTCGCCGCGCGCCTTGAGCGGCACGATGAGCATCGTGTGCATGCCCGTCGCCCGCATCAGCCTGGCCCTTTCGACGTCCCTGTCGATCCAGGTGCCGGGAGAGAAGTCGATGAAGGGCTCGAAGTGCGTCTCGCCGGTGACCACCACGTCGGAGAACGGCGACGGCGGCCGGATGAACACCACGTCGTTCAGCGCCCACCGCGCCTCGGGAATGCCTTCGTGCACCGACGCGAGCCCGGCCCTGCGGAAGGCGGGGACGCGCGCCCGCGTCGCCAGCCGCTGCATCGGCAGGGTGTCGGGCAGCACCGACTCACCGAGGTCCACGCTGACGAAGTCGGCCAGCGCGGGCACGGCCAGGTCGGCCAGCTCCTGCGCGGTCCTGCGCACGTCGAGCGTGGTGCCGACCCTGATGCTCGCCTCGCGCAGCAGGTGCAGGCGGTCGCGGGCGCGGCTGTCCGTGACGTCGAGCACCAGCGTGCACACGCCGAGCGGCCGGCCGTCCACGCCGTCGAGGCGGGAGATGGACGTCGACAGCATGCGTTCCTCGTTATGGTCGGCCGAGGTCCACCGGGACTCGCGATCGATGACGGGCACGCCGTCCTTGAGCACCCTGCGCATGACCTCCAGGAGGGTGCCGTTGTCCCGCCCCGGAATCTGGTCGGCCATCGACTGGCCGGTGCGGTAGTAGGGGAAGCCCTCGGTGAGCCGCTCCGCCTCGGCGTTGCGCCACACGCAGCGCAGCTCGCGATCCCAGATGGCCATCGCCACGGGGAAGCTGTTGATCAGCGACTCCAGCAGCGAACCCGTCTTGCCCGACAGGTCCTCGTCGGCCGGCACCGCCGACAGCAGCCACGCGTGCCCGGCCAGCCTGGTCGCCAGCCGGGCGCCCTCGACCCTGACGAGCAGCCGGTCGCCGTCGCGGTGACGCAGCTCCGCCAGGCCGTGCCAGCGCTCCTTGTCGTGGAGCCGGCCGCTCCACAGGTTGCTCCTGCCGGGCATGAGCAGCAGGCGTCCCGACCGGCCCACGATCTCCTCTGACCGGTAGCCGGTGAGCTCCCCGGCGGGCGCCGTCCATCCGATCACGGTGCCCGCGGCGTCGACCACGAAGAGGGCCGGCGACTTCTTCGCCCCCGCTCCCAGGATGCTGTCAGGCGCCGCCATGTCCCCCCTCAGGTCCGGTGACGAACCAGCCCCAATCGCTCAGCATACCCACGCTGACCTGCGATGACGGATCTTTGGCCGGTGCTTTACGGCCTGCCGGCCAGTGGCTTGGCTCGGATCCTTAGTCGGGTCGACCGACGGCCGGGTGGTCTGTGTGGACGAGTTCGGGCCGCTCAACCTCACGCCCCGCGAAGGCGAGGCACCGTCGGGCGCCGGCGCGGTCTCCGGCTCGCCCATCCCGTCCGGGCTGACCCCACCACCCCGTCCCTCGGTTCCCTGACAGGCGGCTCACCAGGGAACCGGGCCGTGCTCGTCGAAGAAGCCGCCGGTCGGCCCGTCATCGGGCAGCGTGGCGAGCCGGACGACCACGGCCGCGCCGTCGGCCGCGGTGCGGGTGAGGCCGGGGAACGCGGTGGTGAGGTCGGTCGCGCACGGCCTCGGATCGGCGGCGTTGACCAGGATGTTGCGGCTGCGCAGTTCCTTGGCGTACTGCACGGTCAGCGAGTTGAGTGCGGTCTTGGACGGGGCGTACGCGACCAACGGGGGCCGGGTGGTGAAGTAGTCCTCGGGATCGGTCATCCGGGCGATGGAGCCCAGTCCACTGCTGACATTGACGATCCGGGCGGCGGGGGAGCGGGCGAGCAGCGGCAACATCGTGGTGGTCACACTGATCACGCCGAACACGTTGGTCTCGAACACCTCGCGCACAGCGGGCAGTTCGACACTGCTTGGGCTCTGGGCGGCGACGTCGCCAGAGATGCCGGCGTTGTTGACCAGGATGTCCAGCCGGCCGAAGCGCTCCTCGATCCAGCGGGCGGCGGATAGGACGCCGGCGCGGTCGGTGACGTCCAGGGTGACCGGATACACCCGCGGGCCCAGGTCGGCTGCGGCTGCCGCACCGCGGTGCGGGTCGCGCGAGGCCAGCAGGACGTTCGTGCCGAGCGAGGCGAGCCGGGCTGCGACCTCGCGCCCGATGCCCTTGTTGGCACCGGTGACCAGGGCAGTCGTGGTTTCTGTCATGCGGTCAGCCCACCACGGGGGCGGCCGGGAGTTCCAACACCGATCAGGTGCGCAGCGATACCGTGCGGGTATGGAAAGACTGGAGGTCCGCGAGCTCGTCTACTTCACCGCTGTCGCCGAAGAACTGCACTTCGGCCGGGCGGCCGCCCGGCTGGGAATGGCCCAACCGCCGCTCTCCCGCGCCATTCAGCAGCTCGAACGACGGCTGGGCGTAGCCCTGTTGGAACGCGGCAGTCGCCGGGTCGTACTGACCGAGGCGGGGGCCGTCCTGCTCCGCGAGAGCCGTACGGTGCTCGACGCCGCGTCGGCCGCGGCGCGCCGCACCCGGCGGGCCGGCCGCGCCGACCCGCGTCTGGTCCTGGTCATCAAGCCGGGCGGCGACGGCGGCCTGCTGCCCGCGATCCTCGACGCCTACCAGGCTGAGCCGGGTGCGCTGCCGGTCGAGCTGGTGTGCAGCTTCGGCGAGCGTGAGATCCTCCTGCGGGAGGGTCGTGCCGACGCCGCCCTGCTCCACCGCCCCCACCACGACCTCACCGGCCTGGACACCCAGGACCTCCTGACCGAGACTCAACTTCTCGTGGTGCCGAGTTCGCATCGCCTCGCGGGCCGTACCCGGGTCTGCCTGAACGACCTCGCCGGGGAGCCCCTGCCGCGCTGGCCGGGCGCATCTGAGGGTGGCTCACCCGGACCCGAGGTCCACGACCTCGGGCAGCTTCTCCACCTCATCGCCTTGCGCCGCATGGTCGCCGTCCTCCCCTCCTCCATCCGCGGCCAGCTCCGCGACGACCTGGTCGCTGTCCCCGTCGATGATGCCGAGCCCAGCACGCTCGTCCTCGCCTGGCCCGAGCACGCCACCTCCCCAGCCCTGGCCGCCTTCGTCCGCGCGGCCGCCGCCGTGGCGGGCAAGGCGACGCCCTCACGGCCACCGTCGAGATCAGACCTGGAGGCAGAATGACGGGCACCGGACGGCGAACCAATGACGCGCTCGACAATTCGAGCCAAGCCACTAGCCGAGCGCGTGGTCGAGGTTGAAGGCCGCGCTGATGAGCGCGAGATGGGTGATGGCCTGCGGGAAGTTGCCGAGCTGCTCGCCGTTGTGGCCGATCTCCTCGGCGTACAGGCCCAGGTGATTGGCGTAGGTGAGCATCTTCTCGAACGCCAGCCTGGCCTCGTCGAGGCGGCCGGCCCGCGACAGCGCCTCGACGTACCAGAACGAGCAGATCGAGAACGTGCCCTCGGGCCCTTCCAGCCCGTCGGGGCTGACCTCGGGGTCGTAGCGGTAGACCAGCGAGTCGGAGACCAGCCCGCGGCCGAGCGCGTCGAGCGTGGACAGCCACTTGGGGTCGGTCGGCGAGACGAACTTGGCCAGCGGCATCATCAGGATCGAGGCGTCCAGCACGTCCTCGTCGAAGTGCTGCACGAAGGCGCCCAGGTCGGGCCGCCAGCCGTGCCGCATGATGTCGCGGTAGATGGTGTCGCGGGTGCGCCGCCAGCGCGGCGTGTCGGCGGGCAGGCCGCGCTGGGCGGCCATGCGCATCGCCCGCTCGATCGCCACCCAGCACATGAGCCGCGAGTAGACGAAGTTCTTGCGCCCGCCGCGCGTCTCCCAGATGCCCTCGTCCGGCTGGTCCCAGTTGTCGCACAACCAGTCGACGAGCCTGCACACCTCCTCCCAGCGGTCGCTGGAGATCGGGTCGCCCCACTTGTTGTAGAGGTAGATGGAGTCGATGAGGGCGCCGTAGATGTCGAGCTGGAGCTGCTCGGCGGCGGCGTTGCCGATGCGCACGGGCCCCGAGCCGCGGTGGCCCTCCAGGTGGTGCAGCTCCTCCTCGGGCAGGTCGGGGCGGCCGTCGATGCCGTACATGATCTGCAGGGGGCCCGCGCGGCGGTCGCGGTTCGCCTTGATGTGCTCGGACAGGAAGCTCATGAACGCCTCCGCCTCCTCGGTGAAACCGAGCCTGAGCAGGGCGTAGACGCAGAACGCGGCGTCGCGGATCCACACGTACCGGTAGTCCCAGTTGCGCCCGCCGCCGATGCGCTCCGGCAGGCTCGTCGTGGGGGCGGCGACGATGCCGCCGGTCGGCGCGTACGTGAGGAGCTTGAGCGTCAGCGCCGAGCGGTGCACCACCTCGCGCCAGCGGCCACGGTAGCGCGAGGCCGACAGCCAGCGGCGCCAGAACCGCACGGTCGCGGTGAACTCGGCCTCCGCCTCACCGAGCGGGCAGCCGCGCGGCGCGACCCCCGGCGCCATGTTGTCGAGGGCGAAGACGGCATGCTCGCCCTCGCTCAGCTCGAAGGCCGCCCAGGCGTCGTGCTCGTCGGTCTCTAGCGGCACGCTGGAGGTCAGCGAGAGCGCCAGCGACGGCGAGGCGAACGTGACGACGCCCGCCTCGCGGGTGACGACGTGGGGCTGCCTGGCGTAGTCGAAGCGGGGCGACACCCGGGCCCGGAACGGGATGCGGCCGCGTACGCAGGAGACCCGGCGGATCAGCCGGTGCCGGTCGGCCTCGCCCGAGTCCTCGGCCACGGGCATGAAGTCCTGGATCTCCCCCACGCCGTCGTCGGCGAAGAACCGGGTGATCAGCACGTTGGTGTCGGGGAAGTAGAACTGCTTGGTCGTGGCCGGCACGTCGGCGCACAGGTCGAAGGAGCCGCCCCGGTCGGCGTCGAGGATCGAGGCGAAGACGCTGGGGGCGTCGAAGCTGGGGCAGCAGTACCAGTCGATCGTGCCGTCGGTGCCCACGAGCGCGACCGTCCGCAGGTCGCCGATCAGTCCGTGCTCGCCGATCGGCAGGTATCGGGCGTCGCCGCCGGGTGCCTGCATGCCACCAACGTACGCCGCCGCCCGTCAGACGCGGCTCTGCCGCAGGTAGGGGCACGTCAAAGGCCCTCAGACCTTTCTCATGGTTTGGCGGTCTTCTTCCGGGAAAGGAGCCACGTCGCCCGCGGAACCTCCCGGCCCTCGGCGGGCAGGATGACATGCCTTTGGAGTTCGAACTGCGGTGCCCGATCTCGGCCGACCTCGGCCTGATCAGGGACATGGTGCGCCTGCACGGTCAGTACTGCGGCCTGCCCGAGCGACGCGTCGAAGATCTCGTGCTGGCCACCAACGAGGCCGTCACGAACGTGCTGGACCACGGCGGCAAGGCCGGCGTGCTGACCGCCCGCGGCCTGCCCGACGGGGTGATGGTGCAGGTGCTCGACGTGGCGGGACTGCTCACCCGCGCTCATCTCGCCGCCGCGAGCCTCGACCAGACCGCCTCGCACGGCTACGGCCTGTGGGTGATCCAGTATCTGTGCGACGCGGTGACGGTGGAGCAGACCGACGAGGGCTCGCTGCTCAGCCTGTACGTCCACCACGACCCGCGCGCGCCGGCCCGCAACGGCACCCGGCCGCAGCGGGTAGGGGGCTGATCTTCGTCGTACCCGGGGGTTAGGTTCTGACCATGCGACAATCTGGCACGGGCCCCGGCCCCATCACTCCCGACGGATCCCCGGTCGACTTCTACACCCTGCTGCGCGCCGGCGCCGAGCCCGGCGTCATCGCCGGGGTGACGCCGCCCGGCGGCTCGATCCTCGAGCTGGGCTGCGGCGTGGGACGCGTGACGCACCCGCTGGTCGAGCGCGGTTTCACGGTGGTCGCCGTGGACGAGTCGCCCGACATGCTGGCCCACGTGCGGGGCGCGCGGACCGTCCTGTCCCGCGTCGAGGACCTGCGGCTCGGCGAGCGCTTCGACACGGTCGTGCTGGCCTCGCAGCTCGTCAACACCGTGGACGACGCCGCGCGGCGCGCCATGATCGCCGCCTGCGCCCGGCACGTGAAGCCCGGCGGCGTCGAGCAGAGCGGCGCTGTGGTCCTCCAGTGGATGCCCGCCGAGGCGCAGGACCGCTGGAAGACCGGCACGAACCGCAAGGAGGGCGACGTCACGATCATGATGTCGGCGCACGAGGTGGTCAGGCCCGGTGTCTCGGCCGCGACCATGGAATACACCCACGTCAAGGACGGCGCCAGGACGGTCTGGACGCAGTCGTTCGAGTCGCTGCGGCTGACGGAGGACGACCTGGCCTTGGAACTGGCGGCGGAGGGGCTGCGCCTTGACCGGTTCCTCACCGAGGACCGCACCTGGGCGGTCGCCTTTACGGCGTAGATCACACCAAGGCGTCGATCTTCCATATTTACTGGAAAATGCTGGGACTGTTGGTAAAGTCGCGCCATGAGTGACCGGCTGGACGATCTCGAACGGCGGATCGACGAGCTGCGGGCGGGGGTGCGCAAGGCGATGCGCGCCAGGGACGGCGCCGCCGCGCGAGTGCTGCGGGCCGAGCTGCGCAGCGCCGAGCGCGCCTGGGACGCCCTGGTGTGCGGCGCCACGCATACCGAAGAGCCCGCCGAGGATCCCGCCAAGGGGCCCGTCAAGGGGCGCGCCAAGGAGGAGCCGCCGCGCCTGGTCACCGTGCGCGAGCAGGTGCACCAGGGGCTGCGGCTGCTCGGTGCCGCCGCCCAGCCGCGGCTCATCGTGGCCGTCAGCGAGGCGTTCTTCGGTGGCACCATCCGCAGCGGCCAGCTCACCAGCCTGCGCAGGGACGAGGAGCGCTCGTTCCGCGCCACGCCGTTCGGGCGGCCGTACTATCTGTGCGCCGCGCTCACCGACCGCCTCTCCCCCGCCCGCGGCCTGCTCACGCTGAGCACCTGGCCGCTGGAGCGGCGCGTGGTCGGCCCGCTCAGCCCCCGCGTCGACTTCCTCACCTGCGCCATCGCGGTGGCCCGCGAGCAGGCGAACAGGGAGCGAGGGCAGGGCGCTGAGCCGGATGCCGAGAGGGGCAGCCGCTTATTGCTGCGCATGGCGCGCAACATCCCCGGCGCCACGGACGGCACGCTGGGCCCGCCCGACCCCGAGCGGGTGGCCCGCGCGGCCCAGGCCGAGCTGCGCGTCCACGAAGATCGCGACACGCGGGACCGCGCTGAGCTGGCAGAACGCGCCGCCGCGCAGCTCGGTGACGCCGCCAGGCTGTTCGGCGCCGCTACGCTGAGCACGATCAAGAAGGAGAACGCCAAGTGAGCGGCTTGAAGCGCGAGGGCGACCACGTGCACCGCCTGGAGGCGCTGCGGGGCACCACACCGCAGCAGCCGCACGACGCCCGCGCCATCGCGGCCCTGGCCGCCAACCCCGGCTGCGCCCGCCGGGCCCTGATGGACGGCGCCGGCATCGACAAAGACGCCGCCGCCCGCCACCTGGGCTTCCCCGCGCCGTTCGGGCAGTCGCCGTTCGCGATCACGCGCGGCAACATGTTCGAGGCGCAGGTGAAGGCCGACGGGTGCGCGGAGCTGCTGCGCATGCTGCGCGAGCTGCTCGGCCTGCCCGTCGCCGAGGTCGCCTACCACGACGTGGAGAACGTCGGCGCCCACCTGCGCCACGCCCACACCAGGACGCTGATCGACCGGGCCGCCCGCGACGAGCACGACGCCGGCACCCTCTACGACCATCCGCTGCTCACCCTCGACATCGCCGGCCACACCGCCTACCTGGAGCCCGACGTGGTGGCCTTCCAGCTCGGCGGGCGCTTCCACATCGTGGAGATCAAGTCGTTCGCGGTGATCGACGGGCAGGCCGACCCCGCGGCGGTCGCGGCGGCGGCCCGGCAGGCGGCGGTCTACGTGCTGGCGCTGCGCACGCTGCTGGAGGAGCTGGGCCACGACCCGCTCAAGGTCTCGCACGATGTGGTGCTGGTCTGCCCGGAGAACTTCGCCAACCGGCCGGTCGCCTCGCTGGTCGACGTGCGCAGGCAGCTCGCCGTGCTGCGCCGCCAGCTCACCCGTATGACCACCCTCGACCGGCTGCTCGCCGACCTGCCCGACGACCTCAGCTTCGACCTGCGGCCCGGCGAGGACGGCCGGCCCACCAGGCCGGTGGCCGAGCTGGCCGACGCGCTGCGCAGGACCACCGCCCGCTACGCGCCCGACTGCCTGTCCACCTGCGACCTGTGCTTCTTCTGCCGCGACGAGGCCCGCCAGGAGGGGGCGTCCGACCTGCTCGGCCGGCAGGTGCGCGACGAGCTGGGCGGGGTGGGCTCGGTCACCGAGGTGCTCGGTCTCGCCGACGGCTCGCTCGACCCCGCCGAGGGGCAGGAGGAGATCGCCCGCCTGCTCCGCAACGCCGAACGCCTGCGCAGAGAGTGCCTGACGTGAACCCGATCCCGCCGCCTGGCCAGGCTCCTCCGCGGGAGAGCCCGGCATGAGCCTGCTGACCTCGCTCGCCCGGCTGCGGGCCCTCCAGGAGGGCATCGCGCAGCCCGTCGCGACCGTCAGGCACTGCCACCTGTCCGAGCGGCCCATGGTGTTCATCCCGCTGAAGCTGTCGGGCGAGGCCGCCGCGCCGCTGGCCGCCATGCTCGGCACCGAGCGCGACCGGCCGAGGCTGCTCGTGGTGACCCAGCCGCGCAACCGCGACCTGCGCTTCGCGTGGGCGGCCGAGGTGGCGGGGGTGCTGCTGCCGCACATCGAGGGGTTCCTGCACGACACCGAGACGGTCGAGCGCAGGAACGCCGACCCCTACGAGCGGGCGCTGGACGCGCCGCAGGTCATCGTGCCCAACCCGGCCGGCGTGGCGTTCACCCGGCTGCTCGGCCGCTCGACCCGGTTCCGCCGCGCCGACGGGCCCTACCCGGTGCCGGACTCGGTGCCGCTGCTCGGGCGGTGGCTGACCTATCTCGGGGAGCGGGCCGCGTACCCCGGCTCTTCGCTGATGCTGGCCGCGACGGAGGAGCTGGGCCGCCACTGGGCCAGCGGGCAGAGCTCCCTGGAGGACGCCAACCTGGCCGCGCTGCTCGGCTGGATCACCACCGGGCCGAGCGACGACGCCGAGGACCCGCTGATCTGGCCGCCGGCCGGGCCCGCCACCGACCCCGGGTTCGACGCCGAGGTGCTCGCGCCGGCGATCGAGAGCGAGTCGCCCGAGCGCATCACCGAGGCGCTGCGCACCCAACTTGAGCCCACCTGGCGGCTGATGTGGCAGGCGATCGACCTGCTGGCCGGGCTGCCGGAGGGCGCGAGCGTGGCGCAGCGGTGGGAGCAGGACCGCGGCTCGTTCAGCGGCATGGCCGTGCACATCGCCGAGGGCGCGCCGCCGCAGCCCCGCCGCGACGGCGCGGTGGCCGCCGCGGCCAAGCTGGCCCGCATGGAGCGCGCGCAGGCCGCCTACGACGTGCAGCGCGCCTACGACGACCCCCTCGTCATGGCCGAGTACCGCCTGACCGGCGAGGCGTTCGCCGGCGAGGTGGTCGAGACGGTGCCCGACAACACCGAGGGCGAGGGCCGCTCGCGCAAGCTCCGCCCGCTGGTGGTGATCAAGACCGACGATCCCGTACGCCTGCCGCCCGGCACCTCCCTCGGCACCCCGCAGCGCCGCGGCCAGGGCGCCGAGCTGGTGGAGGCCGCCCAGGGCCTGGTCACCCTCAAGATCACCAAGGGCATGGGCAGGGGCAAGACCCCGGCGCCCGGCGCGGTGCCCGAGCTGGGCGAGCGGGTCTGCTACACCGCGCTCACCGACGACTTCCAGGGCTCACCCGCCCTGCCCGAGGCCGAGGCCACGCCGTGGACGCACGGCGGCCCGCCGCAGGAATACGTGCCCGACGACGAGGACGCCCAGGAGGACTGGTCGTGACCGACAGCCCCGAGCAGGTCATCAGGAACGTCCTGGCCGACCTGCCCCGGCACCGCGGCGTGGTGGTCGACTCGCCGCCCGGCGCGGGCAAGTCCACCCTCGTCGTACGCGCCGCCGCTCACATCGCCGCCACCGGCGAGCCGCTGATGATCGTCGCCCAGACCAACGAGCAGGTCGACGACCTGGTGGCGCGGATCTCCGCCAACCACCCCCACCTGAGCGTGGGCCGGCTGTCGGCGAGCGGGTACGTCCCGCCGCTGCGCATGCTGGAGCTGCCCGGCGTCCGCGTCGGCACCCGCATCCAGGACCTCGGCGACCCCGACATCGTCATCGCCACCGCCGACAAGTGGGCGTGGATCGGCGATCGGGTGTGGCCGTGGGCGATCGTGGACGAGGCGTACCAGATGCGCTCGGACAAGCTGCTGCGCATCGCGGGGCTGTTCGAGCGGGCGCTGTTCGTGGGCGATCCCGGGCAGCTCGACCCGTTCTCGATCGTGGACGGCGACCGTTGGTCCGGCCTGTCGTGGGACCCGCTGCAGAGCGCGGTCTCGGTGCTGCTGCGGCACAATCCCGACCTGCCCGTGCACCGGCTGCCGGTGTCGTGGCGGCTGCCCGCCTCCGCGGCGCCGGTCGTGTCGCGGGCGTTCTACCCGTTCACCGGGTTCCGCTCGGGCACCGGCGAGGGCGACCGGTGGCTTGAGCTGTCCACCGGCGGCATGGGCACCGTGCATGACCGGGCGCTGGAGGAGGCGGCGCGGTCGGGGTGGGCGCTGCTCGAGCTGCCGAACCGGCACACCGTACGCACCGACGGCGAGGCCGTGCAGGCGGTGGCGCTGCTGGCCGAGCGGCTGCTGCAGCGCGGCGCGGTGGCCGGCTCGGAGCAGGGCGAGCGGCCCGTGACGGCCGACAGGATCGCGGTCGGCGCGGCGCATCGCGACCAGGTGGCCGCCATCCGCGCCGCCGGGCTGCCGCCCGAGATCACCGTGGACACCGCGAACCGGCTGCAGGGCCGCGAGTACGACGTCACCATCGTGCTGCACCCGCTGTCGGGCCGCCGCGACGCTACGGCCTTCCACCTGGAGTCGGGGCGGCTGTGCGTGCTGGCATCCCGGCACCGGCACGCCTGCGTGGTGGTGGCCAGGGCGGGCATCGCCGAACTGCTCGACGCGCACCCGTCGGCCGAACCGGTGCAGCTCGGGGTGCCGGTGAAGTTCCCCGACGGCTGGGAGGCCAACCAGTCGGTGCTGGAACACCTGGCCAGGCACCGCGTCTGAGCGCGAGGCCGGAGCCGGCGGCCGGCGTCTGAGCGCGGCCTTATGCGGGTGCGGATGCTCCCGTGGCCGGTTCCGAGGTCAGGCTGCGGCGCCAGACGTCGACGACGAGGACCGGGCGCATGCCGGCCGACTCGTACAGGCCGAGCGCCGGGGTGGTGTTGTTGGAGTCGACGTGCAGGAGCGTGCCCTTGCGGCCGCGGGCGGCGTCGGCGGCGAACGCGTGCCGCAGCAGGAACCTGCCGAGCCCCCTGCCGCGGAAGGCGGGCAGCACGGCGAGCGTGGCGACGTACCCGCAGTCCTCGTCGGTCACGAACTGGTCGTTGCCGATGACCACCGCCGCCGGGACGCCGTCCACGCGGGCCAGCGTGAGCTGCGACCAGTCGGTGACGGACATGGCCT
This sequence comes from Nonomuraea sp. NPDC004580, assembly GCF_040609855.1. NCBI lineage: Bacteria > Bacillati > Actinomycetota > Actinomycetes > Streptosporangiales > Streptosporangiaceae > Nonomuraea > Nonomuraea sp. NPDC004580. The sequence continues at coordinate 15,280 of NZ_JBEXLH010000082.1, forward strand.
GGCGGCGCTCGTACCACTGCTCGTAGCCGAGCCGGACGAACCCGAAGTGCTCGGCGAACCCCTCCTGCTGCACCGCGTGCGCCGCACGCCGCGCCTCCTCGCTCTCCCCCGTGTGCAGGGTGACGCCCTCGGGCACGTCAGGAGCCTGGAGCGGCCCGTCGTGGTCGATGCGCATGCGGTGGAAGCAGGTGCCTGGCTCGAAGCCCAGCTCGCGGACGCCGGCCTGCTTGCGGACGTCGTCACGGTAGACGCCGAGGTGCAGCGTGAGGCTGTCGTGCCCGAGCTCGGCCCCCAGCTCGGCGGCGCGGCGCAGCACCAGCGGCCACAGCTCGTCCGCCAGGCCGGGCAGGCCGGGGCGGACGATCACCTCGACGTCCACCAGGTCGCTGTCACCTGTGCGGCAGACCCAGGCGTACCCGTCGGCCCGCCCGTCCCGCGTGAGCGCGAGCCAGCCGTCCTTGTCGCGGTCGAAGCCGGGCTCGACCAGCTCGTCCTCGATGTCGGCGAGCGTGGTGTCGGGCTCGCCGATGACCTCCGTGTTGTACGCGCAGACGAGCTCGAAGATGCCGGCGGCATCGTCCAGCCGGGGCCGCCTGATGGTGTGCATGGTGCCGATTGTCCCGAACCTGCTCCTGAACCGCCTCTCCTTTTCCGCGCGGTCGGCCGGAGGCGGGCCGGGCCGCCCGTAGAATGAGGCCGGACTTACCGGCCGTCAAGTCGAAAAGGTGCAGAGGTGCGCGAAGACACCCGATCCCGGATCCAGGAGATCGCCCTGCGGCGCTTCACGGAGCAAGGGTACGAAGCGACCTCGCTGCGCGAGATCGCCGAGGAGCTCGGGGTGACGAAGGCCGCACTCTACTACCACTTCAAGACCAAGGACGACATCGTCGCCAGCCTGGTCGAGCAGCGGCTGAGCGAGCTGGAGGAGCTGCTCGCCTGGGTGCGGAGCCGGCCGAGGACGGCGCGGACGCGCCGCGAGTTCGTCGAGCGGTACGCCGCCGGCGTGCGCGCCACCCGCCACCACGGCATCGCCCACTTCCTTGAGCGCAACCAGACCGCGCTGCGCGACCACCCGACCCTGATCAGGATCCGCGAGCGGCTGATGGAGCTGGCGTCGGAGTTCACCGAGCCCGGTGCGACCGCCACCCAGCGTGTCAGTCACTCGCTGGCGCTGTTCGCACTGCACTCCGGCAAGTGGCTGATGGACGAGGACGGGCTGTCGGAGGAGGAGATCCACCAGGCGACCGTCGAGGTGGCGCTCCGGCTGCTGGAGACCTGAGCGGTTCCGGGCCTGACTCTGCCTATACGGACGATTGGGGCGGGAATTTCGGGGCAGTGGCTCGTCACGCATCCATGTTGGGAGGAGACGTGGTGGAGGCTACGATAGCGCTCCGATTGCCCAGGGATGCGGCGAGCGTGCCGCTGATCAGGCAGCTATTGGACGGCACACTGCGCTCACTCGGCGTCGAGCCACAAGTACGCGACGACATCGAGCTGATGCTCACCGAGGCGTGCTCGAACGTCATCAAGCACGCGGGGCCCAGCGACGACTACACCGTCAGCGCGTCCGTCCACGACCACCTGTGCGTGATCAAAGTGGTCGACACCGGCAACGGCTTCGACCCGCGCAAGATGCTCGACCCCGACCAGAACTCCGAGCACGGGCGCGGCATGCAGATCATGCGCGCACTCGCCGACGACGTCCGCTTCACCAACCGGCGCGAGCACGGCGCGGTCGTGTGCCTGGAGAAGCGCCTGCGTTACGCGCCCGGCGCGGCCGGCCAGCACTTGACCGCGACCTGACCCCCTCACCTCCGGCCGGACACGCTCTTCTCGGATTCCCCCAGACGGAGCCGGCGGCGGATGCTGGGCGCGTGCCGGCTGAGCGTGGCCCGCCTGCGCTCGGGCACCCCCTCCCCGCACAACTTCAGCTTTAGCCCGGCCCCCGCGCTCGAATGACCCGCCGCGACCGGCTTCGCCTCCCGTCCGGGCGCCGCATCCGGCCTCGACGGGGACGCCGTTCCCGGCCCCGCGTCCGAGCCTGCCGCCGGCTCGGACGGTGGCGCCGTAGCCGTCGCCGCCACCTCCTCTGCGGAGGGCTGCGGCCCCGGTGCGTGGGCAGAGCGGGCGGCAGAGCGGGCGGCAGGGCGGGCGGCAGGGCGGGCGGCAGGGCGGGTTGTGGAGTGGGAGTGGAGCAGGCGGTGGAGTCGGAGGCGGGCGGTGCGCCAGCGGGCCATCGAGGCGGCCAGCCCGAGCAGCACGAGCATGGCGACCGCCGAGATGAGCAGCACCGCGAGGACGATGAGGATGAGGACGACCGTCAGGGTCCCGATCAAGCCGAGCACTGTCATCATTTGCCGGACAATGCCCGCCCACCAGTGCTTTATGCCATAAATTGAAGATAGATCGGGCTTACTTCGACCCGCCGTCGAGCTGCGCAGGCCACCCCGGCAGGAGATCGAGCCGCCGCAGGATCACCCCCTCGCGCAACGCCCACGGGCACACGTCGAGCCGGTCCACCTCGAACAGGTCCATCGCCGCGTCCGCCACCAGCGCCCCCGCGGCGAGCTGCGCGGCCCGCCCCTGCGACACCCCCGGCAGGCGGGCCCGCGCGGCCGCCTCCATGGTGGTGAGCTTGCCCGCCCAGTCGGCCATGTCCTGGCGGGACAGCGAGCGGGTGACGTAAGGGCCCTCGCCGGAGGGCGCCGCGCCGGCGATCCTGGCGAGCTGCTTGAAGGTCTTGGAGGTGGCGACGGCGCGGTCGGGGCGGCCGTACCGCATGACGTCGCCGACCGTGCGGGCGATCTCGGCGCGTACGTGCCTGCGCAGGCTCCGCACCTCCTCGGCGGAGGGCGGGTCGGCGGTGAACCAGTCACGGGTCAGCCGCCCGGCCCCGAGCGGCAGCGAGACGGCGGCGTCGGGCTCCTCGTCCACGCCCGCGGCGATCTCCAGCGAGCCGCCGCCGATGTCGAGGGCCAGCAGCCGCCCCGACGACCAGCCGAACCACCGCCGCACGGCCAGGAACGTCAGCCTGGCCTCGTCAGGCCCCGACAGCACCGCGATGTGCACGCCGCAGCGCCGCTCGACCTCCGCCAGCACCTGCTCGCCGTTGGCGGCCTCGCGTACGGCGGAGGTGGCGAAGCACAGCAGGTCCTCCACGCCCTTGTCCTCGGCGATGCGCACGGCCTCCTCGACGAAGCCGCCGAGCCGCTCGACGCCCTCGGGGCCCAGGTTCTGGTCCTGGTCGAGGTGTTCGGTCAGGCGCAGCTCGTCCTTGTGGGAGTAGGCGGGCATCGGCCTGGCGCCGCGGTGGGCGTCCACGACCAGTAAATGGACGGTGTTCGAACCGATGTCCAGCACGCCGAGTCGCATGGGGAAACGCTACCGTCCCGCGGCTTTCGCGAAGTCACCCGGCCGGCGACCAGGACGGCCGCGTGATCGCGGGCACGCTCCAGGCACTACCCTTCCTGATGGCATGACACGTTTGGGGGACCTTTGAGCGCTTGTTGTGGCCCGAGCAGGGAGGGCTCCGCCGGGCCGTACCAGGAAGCCGTCCAGATCACCCGCAGGAAGCCCGTGCTGCGCGGGATGGTACGCATTCCCGGCGGAACGTTCCTCATGGGCGGCGACGATCCGGACGGCCGGCCCGAGGACGGCGAGGGGCCGGTGCGCGAGGTACGCGTGGATCCGTTCCTCATCGACCCGGCCTGCGTGACGAACGCGCAGTTCGCCACGTTCGTCAAGGACACCGGTTACGTGACGGAGGCCGAGCGGATCGGCTGGTCGTTCGTGTTCGCCCAGTTCGCCTCCGCCGGGGCGATGGACGCGAGCGTGCCCGGCGCACCCTGGTGGGTCGGCGTCGAGGGCGCCACGTGGCGCTCCCCCGAGGGCCCCGGCTCATCGATCGGGAACCGCCAGAACCACCCCGTCGTGCACGTGTCGTGGAACGACGCCGTCGCGTACGCCACCTGGGCCGGCAAGCGGCTGCCCACGGAGGCCGAGTGGGAGATGGCGGCCAGGGGCGGGCTGGAGCGCAGGCGTTACCCGTGGGGCGACGAGCTGGCCCCGAACGGCCGGCCGCGCTGCAACATCTGGCAGGGCCGCTTCCCGACCGCGCCGAGCAAGGGGACGATGCCGGTCAAGTCGTTCCAGCCGAACGGCTACGGGCTCTACAACGTCGCCGGCAACGTGTGGGAGTGGACGGCCGACTGGTGGGGCACCGAGTGGCGGCCGTACGCCGACAACCCGCTCGGACCGGCCGGCGGCACGGCGAAGGTGATCAGGGGTGGCTCGTACATGTGCCACGACTCCTACTGCAACCGCTACCGGGTGGCGGCGCGCACGTCGAACACGCCCGACTCGTCCACCGGGCACACCGGCTTCCGCTGCGCGGCCATAGTCTGAGCCCATGTCACGAACCCTGCGACTGTTGATCACCGGCGGCGGCACCGGTGGTCACACCTATCCGGCCCTGACGACCCTGTCGGCCGTCCAGCGACGTCAGGTGCCGCACGACGTGCTCTGGGTGGGCACCGCCAACGGTCTCGAGGCCCGCATCACGGCCGAGCACGGCATCCCGTTCAAGGCGATCACCACGGGCAAGCTGCGCCGCCGCCCCAACCTCAAGGAGCTGGGCACCAACATCGCCGACGTGTTCCGCATCCCGATCGGGGTCCTGCAGGCGGTCGGGCACGCCGCCCGCTACCTGCCCGACGTGGTGCTGTCGACGGGGGGTTACGTGGCGGTGCCGATCGGGGTGGCGGCCAAGCTGATCCGCAGGCCGCTGGTGATGCACGAGCAGACGACCGTGGTGGGCCTGGCCAACCGCATCCTGTCGCGGCTGGCGACCCGCATCGCGCTGTCACACGAGTCGTCGCTGGACCACCTGCCCGCCTCGGCCCGCAAGAAGGCCGTGGTGACGGGCAACCCGATCAGGCCCGAGCTGCTGCAGGGCAACCGGGCGGCGGCCTACGACCTGTTCGGGCTGACGTTCGAGGTGCCGCTGATCTACGTGACGGGCGGCGCGCAGGGCAGCAAGCAGATCAACACGCTGATCGCGGAGATCCTGCCGCGGCTGCTGCCGCACGCGCAGATCGTGCACCAGTGCGGCCCCGCCTGGATCGACCAGATGCGGGCCGTGCCGCTGCCCCCCGACCTGGCCGACCGCTACCACCCGGTGCCGTACGTCGGCAGCGAGCTGGCCGACCTGTTCGCCGCGGCCGACGTGGTGATCTCGCGCAGCGGGGCGGGCACGGTGTCGGAGCTGACCGCCATCGGCAAGCCGTCGGTGCTGATCCCGCTCATCCCGACCGGCGGTGACGAGCAGCGCAAGAACGCCGGCTACCTGGCCTCGGCGGGGGCGGCGCGGGCGCTGCTGGAGCCGCGTCCCACGGGCGAGATGCTGCTGGCCGAGCTGATGCCGCTGCTGGCCGACCCCGGGCTGCGGCAGACGATGGGGCAGGCGGCGGCCAAGCTGGGCCGCCTCGACGCCGCCGAGGTGCTGTGCGACCTGCTGCTGGAGACCGCCGCCCACGGCGCTCCCGGCGTCTACAGCCAGCGCTAGCGAGCCCGTGCGATCGGGCTCGGGCGCCCATGTCCGTGCGCACGCCCAGGGCCGGCTCGCGGGTCACGGGTCGAGGGCGCGGAACGCCTCGCGGGCGGAGCTGACGCTCCGCCTCAGCGCCTGTTCCAGCCGGTCGGCGTCCGCTGCCAGGCGCTCCAGCTCCGGCACGGCGAACCCGTCGGCGCCCGTCTCGGCCACCAGTTCCTCGTACTGGTGCATGCGCCCGCGCAGCTCCTCGATCTGGTGGTGGGCCACGTACGCGCGCTCGGCCTCGATGACGCTGGCGGCGTAGCGTTCGAGTGCCTCCACCCGGGCGAGCACGGCCTCCTCGCTGTTGTCGAGCGCGCGGGCGAGCGGCTCGGCCACGGCCGCCACCTCGGGGGTGAGGCCCTGCGAGACGGTCTCCCTGTGCTTGGTGCGCAGGGCCGACAGCTTGCCCAGCAGCCGGGCGATCTCCCACTCCTGGGCGGGCAGCATGACGGCGTTGCGCACGTCGTCGAGCAGCCCGTCGGTGTTGACGCGGGAGCCGGTCACGGTGGCGGTGGCGCGCTGGGCACGTTCCAGCAGGCGGGCGGCCGACTCGTCGAGGTCGCCGGCGAGCACGTAGCGGCCCTCGTACCAGCGCAGCTGCTCGTAGACCTCCCGCTCGTAGTCGGCCTCCTCGTCCTCGGTCAGGTCGTTGCGCGCGAACAGCACGATGACGAGCGGGATGCCGAGCACGACGAGCAGCAGCAGGTTGACGCCGATGCGCAGGGCGCCGAGGCCCAGCATCAGGCCGAGGAGGACCACCGTGCCGACGGACATCGCGGTGCGGACCCGCCGGCCGGGAACGTGCGGCCGGGGCTCGGGCACCCAGCCGGCCCGCATCTTGAGCAGGACCCGGCGGCTTTCCCTGAGCAGCTGGGCGTCGTCGGGCGGCACACTCGGATCAATTACCATATCCGCCACAAATCCGGATCCTAAGCTACGTCAGTCATCAAGGTGGCGAAAAGCCTCATGCGCGGAGCTGACGCTGTCGCGTAACGCCTGCTCCAGTCGGTCGGCGTCATCGGACAGCCGGCTCAGCTCCGGCACCCCGGCCCCGTCGGCGCCCGTCTCGGCGAGCAACTCCTCGTAGCGGTGCAGCCTGGCGCTGAGGCGTTCGATCTGGCTGCGGGCGCGGTAGGCGCGCTCGGCGTCGGCGACGTGGCCGGCGTACCGCTCCAGGGCCTCCACGCGCGCCAGCACCGCCTTCTCGCTGCTGTCGAGCACCCGCGCCAGCGGCTCCGCCACGGCCGCCACCTCGGGGGTGACACCCTCCGCGACGACCTCCTGGTGCTCGGCGCGCAGCTCCGACAGCTTGGCCGCCAGCCGGGCGATCTCCCACTCCTGGGCGGGCAGCATCACGCCGTTGCGCACGCCGTCCAGCAGGCCCTCGGCGTGCACGTGGGAGGACATGACCTGGTCGATGGCCGTCTGGGCGCGCGACAGCAGGGCCCTGGCGGGCTCGTCGAGGCGGTCGCGCAGCACGTACCGGCCCTCGTGGCGGCGGGCGACCTCGTAGACCTCGCGCTCCAGCGCGTTGCGCCGCTCCACCTGCGCGTCGGGTCTGGGCTTGAGCAGCACGGCCACCATGAGCAGGGCCGACCCCGTCATGATCACCACGAAGGGGGTGTAGCGCTCGGCGGTGAACAGCACGAGCCCGTACAGCGCCGCGATGAGCGCCGTCACGGCCGCCGCCAGCCGGGCGGCGCGCGCCAGCGGGGCGCGGCCGCGATCGGGAGGCGCCCAGCCGGCGCGCATCCGCAGCAGCAGCTTGCGGTTGTCGCGGAGCAGCGTCCCGACGTCGTCGGGCACGGACGGATCGACGATCACCTTCGCATATCGTCCGGCCACGTTCTGAGTCCTTCGTACTGATCCTTGGTGCGTCTTCCCGTCCGGTCGTCAGCTCTCCAGGTAGCGGAACGCCTCATGGGCGGACTTCACGCTGCGGCGTAACGTGCGCTCCAGCACGTCGGCGTCCTGCGACAGCCGGTCGATCTCCGGCACGGCCAGCTTGTCCGCGCCCGACTCGGCGAGCAGTTCCTCATAGCGCGGCAGCCGGGCGCGCAGTTCCTCGATCTGGCTGCGGGCGTGGTAGGCGCGCTCGGCCTCGGCGACGTGGCCGGCGTAACGTTCCAGCGCCTCCACCCTCGCCACCACCGCGGCCTCGCTGCCGGCCAGGGCGCGTTCGAGCGGCTCGATCACCGCCGCCACCTCCGGCGCGATGCCCCTGGCCAGCAGGTCGCGGTGCTCCAGCCGCAGCGCCGACAGCTTGGCGAGCAGCCGGGCGATCTCCCACTCCTGGGCGGGCAGCATCGTGGCGTTGCGGGCGTCGTCCAGCAGGCCCTCGGCGTTGACGTGGGAGCGCAGCACCGTGCCGATCGCGCGCTGCGCCCTGGCCAGGACGGCCGCCGCCTCCGGGTCGAAGTCCTCGGGGAGCAGGTAGCGGCCGTCGTACCAGCGGGCCCGCTCGTAGACCGCGCGCTCCTGGGGGCGGTGGTCGTCCTCGGCGACCTCGTTCATGGACGCGATCTTGACCAGGACGATGAAGACGTACGTGCCGAGCAGCACGAAACCGGCGGCGGCGTACCGGGAGGCCAGCAGCACCGCCATCAAGGCGATCACGACCGGCGTGGCGGCCAGCAGCAGCGCGCTCGACGGCGTGCGGCGGCGCGCCGGGGCCACCTCGGCGGGCGGCACCCATCCGGCCTTGATCCTGGACAGCAACGAGGCGTTCGCGCGCAACATTCCGGCCACCTCCGGCGGAACCGCCGGATCTACGACCACACCCACGTTCTGTCCTGGCACCCTGGCGCCCCCAACGCTCGTGATATTGGGATATTACGTTCGTTTCTGCCCAGGTGTCAGCCTCCGACGCGATACCGCCGTCGCCCTACGAGCGGTATCGCACATGACGTACGTCATACGCCCCAGGCTGACGCACGGCACTACCTGCGGCACCGCCGGCCCGGCGAAGGTGGGCGCATGAAGGGAAACGCACTGGAGCTGAAGGCCGTGACCAGGACGTACGGCCAGGTCACCGCGCTCGGCGGCGTCGATCTGGACGTCGCGGAGGGCGAGACGGTGGCGGTGCTGGGCCCGAACGGGGCCGGCAAGAGCACGTTGCTGTCCGTCGCGCTGGGCCTGCGCGCCCCCGACGCGGGCACGGCCACGGTGCTCGGAGGAGCGCCGCTGGAGGCGCTGCGGGCCGGCCGGGCCGGGGTGCTGCCGCAGGAGTCGGGGCTGCTGGAGGACGTGCGGGTGGGCGAGCTGGTGTCGGCGGTCGCCGGGATGTACCCGGGGCGGCCCGATCCCCGGCGGGCGCTGCGCGCGGCGGGGATCGAGGAGCTGGCCCGCCGCCCCGTCGGCCGGCTGTCAGGGGGGCAGCGGCAGCGGGTGCGGTTCGCGCTGTGCGTGGCGGGCGATCCTGAGCTGCTCGTGCTGGACGAGCCGACCGTGGGACTGGACGTCACGGGCCGCCGCGCCCTGTGGCAGGAGATCAGGGCGAGGACCGCGCGAGGGCGTACCGCCGTCTTCGCCACCCACTACCTGACCGAGGCCGACGACTACGCCGACCGGATCGTGCTGCTGGCCGCCGGGCGGGTCGTCGCCGACGGGACGCCGGCCGAGGTCAAGGCGCTGGTGGGCGGCAACGAGGTGCGGTTCGCGCTCGGCGGCGCCGACCCGGCCGAGCTGGAGGGCCTGCCCGGCGTGCGGCACGTCAGCGTGGCGGGCCGCGACGTGCGGCTGCGGACCGGCGACTCCGACGCGACGCTGCGCGCCCTGTTCGCCGCCTACGCCGACGTCAGGGACGTGCGGGTGGAGAGCGTGGATCTGGAGAGCGCGTTCGTGACGCTGACGGGAGGACGGGACTGATGGGGTCGTATCTCAAGCTGGAGCTGGTACGCGGGCTGCGCAACCCGGTGTCGCTGCTCATGCTGACGCTCTTCCCGCTGGGCCTCTACCTGCTGTGGACCAAGGTGCTCACCGTGGTGCCGCAGAGCCGGATGGACGACTTCGCGGCGTACTCGATGGTGTCGATGGCCACGTACGGCGCCATGGGCGGCGCGCTGTTCATCGGCGGCGCCATCGCGCTGGAGCGCGGCAAGGGCTGGCTCGACCAGCTCGCGGTGACCCCGCTGCCCGCGTCGGGTTACGTGACGGCCAAGCTGCTCAGCGGCGCGGCGACGGTGCTGCCGAGCATCCTCACCGTGCTCGCCGCCGGGGCGTTGCTCTCGGGCGTACGGCTGCCAGCCGGGACCTGGCCGCTGCTGGTGGTGCTGATCTGGGCGGGCGTGCTGCCGTTCGCGGCGCTCGGGGTCGCCTTCGGCTACACGCTGAAGGGGCAGGTCGCGACCTTGGCCTTGATGGTGGTCTATTTCGCCATGTCGGTGCTCGGCGGGCTGTGGCTGCCGGTCGAGGCCATGCCGGCGGGGATGCGGGCGGTGGCCGAGCTGAGCCCCGCCTACCAGGCCGGGTCGCTGGGCTGGCGAGCGCTCGACGGCCTCCCGCCGACGGGGACCTCGCTGGCCGTGCTGATCGGCTGGACGCTGCTCTTCTGCGCGCTGGCCGGGTGGCGTTACCGTCGGGCACTGTGACCTCGGTGCGGGAGTTCGACTTCAGCAAGGGCCGGGCGGCGGCGAGGGCCGGGGCGTGCGCCTGGCTGCTGCTGATCGTCTGGCCGCTGTGGGTGTTCGCGGGGACGGGCCCAGGCCTCCTACGGGTGGTGGCGGTGCTGGGCGGGGTCGCGGCGTTCGCGGCCTGCTGGGTGCGGATCATGTGGCGGATGCTGAGCCACCGGGCCACGACGCCGGACCCGCTCGCGCTGGCGGGGCTGACCGGCGCGGGGCTGGCGCTGCTGCCGCCGCTCGGGGCGCCGTGGGCGTACGTGGCGTTCGTGTACGCGGTCAGCGCCTGCGCCGCGACCCTGCGCACCCCGGCCTTCGCCGCCTCCGTGGCCGCGATCGCCGGGGTGGAGGCGGCGGCGCTGCCGTCCTTCGGCGTGCCGCTCTCGGGAGTCTGGTGGGTGCCGCTGGTCATCGTCGTGCAGGCCGTCACCGTGCACGGCATGCGGAACATGGGCCTGCTGGTGGCCCGGCTGGACGCGGCCAGGGCCGAGGTCGCCCGGCTGGCCGTGGAGAACGAGCGGCTGCGCTTCGCCCGCGATCTGCACGACACGCTGGGGCACACTCTGACCGCGATCACGATCAGGAGCCAGCTCGCCGCCCGGCTCGCCCCGGCCGACCCTGCCCGGGCCGCCGCCGAGATGGGCGAGGTGGAGGGGGCCGCGCGGCGGGCGCTCGACGAGATGCGGCAGACGGTCACGGGGTACCGGGCGGCGTCGCTGGCGCAGGAGCTGGAGGGGGCGACCCGTAACCTGGCGGTGGCCGGGATCGAGGTGACCTTCACCCCCGCCGACCGGCCCGTCCCCGCCGTCGCCGAGACCCTGCTCGCCTGGTCCGTACGCGAGGCCGCCACGAACGTCCTGCGCCACAGCCGCGCCCGTCGCTGCCGCATCACCCTGCGCGCGGACGAGACGTGCGCCGAGGTGGAGGTCGTGGACGACGGCCGCGCCCGCCAGAGCACCGGGGACGGCGCCCCGGGAACCGGGAACGGGCTGGCCGGGCTGGCCGAGCGGGTCGGGGCCGCGGGCGGGCGCGTGGAGGTCGGGCCGCTGCCCGGCGGCGGCTACCGGCTGCTGGTGCGCGTGCCGCTGGAGGCCGGGCCGGAGACGGGAACCGGCTCTGGGGCCGGGGCGGGCTCCGGGGTGGAGGCGGCGTGATCCGGGTGCTGCTCGCGGATGACCAGGAGCTGGTCAGGGGCGGCCTCGCCGCGCTGCTCTCGCTGGAGGACGACATCCTGGTGGTGGCCGAGGTCGGGCGGGGTGACGAGGTGCTCGCGGCGGCGCGGGAGCATGAGCCCGACGTGATCCTGCTCGACATCGAGATGCCGGGGATGTCCGGTCTGGAGGTGGCCGAGCGGTTGCGCGGGCACCGGGTGGTGATCGTCACGACGTTCGGCCGGCCCGGGTACCTCAGCAGGGCGCTCGACGCGGGCGTGGCCGGCTACGTGGTCAAGGACGCCCCCGCCGCCGAGCTGGCCGCCACCGTACGCCGGGTGATGGCCGGCGAGCGGGTCATCGACCCCAAGCTGGCCGTGACCGCGCTGACCACCGGCCCGAGCCCGCTCACCCAGCGGGAGGCGGAGGTGCTGCGGGTGGCGGCGGACGAGCCGACGGTGGCGGCCATCGCCAGGCGGCTGTTCCTCACCGAGGGCACCGTGCGCAACTACCTGTCGTCGGCGATCGGCAAGACCGGCGCCGCCAACCGCGCCGAGGCCGTCCGCGTCGCGGAGTCCCGCGGCTGGCTCTGACCCGCCGCACCGCCCCGCACCGGCCCCGCGACCCCCAGCAGGCGTCAGTCGCCCTGCAACAGGGCGTTCTGGTGGATCTCCCACAGGGCCGTCTCGGGGATGCCCGCCTTGACGAGCTGCTCCCACGTCGCCATCCGGTCGGCCGGGTCGTCGAGCAGGGTGCGCAGCAGGGGACGCAGGACGGCGCGGTCGCCGCCCTCCTCGTACCACATGGCGCCCAGGGCGCGGTACAGGGCGGGTGAGCGGACGCCGGCCGTCCGCATCAGCTCCTCGACGAGCGCGACCCGCTGGCGGAACGGCAGCGACTCGCCCGCCCCCAGCGCCCGCAGCAGCAGGTCGAGCAGCCGCCGGTGCTGCGGGTCGTGCCCCGTGGCGACCGCGGCGACGACGTCGCCCATGCCGATGGGCTCGGCGCCGCCGCCGAGCACGACGTCCTCGCGGCCGTCCACGACGACGCGGCGGGCGGCGAGGGTGGTGACGAGGCCGGTCCAGCCCTCCTGGCCGAGCTGCCCCTTCCACAGGTGGGTGAGCGAGGACCAGCGTTCGAGCGCGTCGGGGCCGGGCAGCAGGGCCGAGACCGAGACGGGCTGCTCGGAGGCGGTGACGATGAGCAGGGTGAGGTTCGCCGAGTACGCCGCCAGGCGCCGGGTCAGCGGATGCCGGACGGGACGGAACCCGGTGAAGTGGCGGCGGGTCCGCTCGTGCAGGGCGCGGCGCAGCAGCCCGGTCAGCAGGTCGACGCAGCGGGCCCGCACCACGGACGGCACCTCGGCCAGCAGCTCCAGGATGAACCCGACGGTCGGGCCGCGCTCGGCCAGGCAGGAGTGGGAGGTGACGGCGTACAGCAGGTCGTCGTCCACGGCCTGGACGATGGCGAGCGGCTCGTCCCCGGCCAGGCGGCGGCGCCGGTCGAGGTCGCGCAGCGCGTACATGGTGATCCAGGCGACGAGGAACTCGGCGAACGTGGGGTGCAGGAACGCGTGCCCGCCCCGGCGGACGAAGAAGAACCGCTCGGTGGCCTTGCGCGCCCAGCCGCCCGGCTCGTCCTCGTCGCGCGGGTCGTCCTCGCCGCCGTGGCAGAGGGCGGGCAGGTCGCGTTCGAGCTGCTCGTCGGTGATGACCTGGCTGCCGCGGGCCAGCATGGACAGCGCGACCGCGCCGAGCAGCACCAGCTCCTGGTCGATGGCCACCCGGTGGGCGCCGCCCGTCTCGCGCTCGGTGTAGTCGCGCAGCAGCACCTCGTACAGGCGGGCGCGGCCGAGCGGGCCGTGGTCGCGCTGGAGCGCGTTGCCGCCGGCGTCGTAGAGGGCGAGCAGCAGCAGGAGCAGCGGCTGCCTGGCCATCTCGCCGTGGGCCAGCGCCGCCTCGGGAGGCAGCGGGGTCAGGTCGCGCCGGGCGAGCAGGGCGCGGTTGGCCTGGTCCCAGACGTCGAGCCACTGGCGTACCTGGTCGTCGTCGAACGGCCGCAGCTCCAGGGCGAGCAGCCCGTCGGGGAAGCGGACCCGGTCGGCCACCACCGTCCTGCTGGTGACGACGACCGCGACGGGCCGGCCCAGCTCGGCCTCCCTGACCTGGAACTCGCGTACGTGCTCCAGGTAGTCGTAGCGGGCGGCGGCGCCCTGCACCAGCTCGTCGAACCCGTCGAGCAGGATGACCGGCATGGCTCCGCCGGCGGCGGCGACGAGGTCGGCGTAGGCCACCTCCTCCCCCAGCACCCCGGCCATGGCCTGCTCGATCTGCTCGGCGACGCCCGCCCGCGCCCGCACCCCGCGCAGCTCCACCCTGATCGGCAGGAACTCCGAGCGGGCCAGCCGCGCGGCCAGCACCTCGGTCAGCTTCGTCTTGCCCGAGCCCGGCTCGCCGAGCACGAGCAGCGGCACCTGGGTGGCGCGCAGCGAGGTGAGGTGGCCGACCAGGAACGCCTCGGCGTCGGCCAGCAGCCGCTGCCCCTCCCACCAGCCGCGCAGCGCGGGCGCGGACTCCTGGGTCAGCTCGGCGACCCGGCAGCGCGGGCTCAGGTAGCCCTCGCCGAGCAGCGGCAGGTAGACGTCCTCGGGCAGCTTGCCGACCACGAGCAGCGGCTGGTCGAGGGCGTTGGCGGCCATCCTGACCCGGTGGATCATGGGACGGTCGCCCGCGCGGGGCGGCGCCAGCTCGGCCAGCAGCCAGGCCACCCTGGACAGCGCGGTGGCGGGCGGCGGCGGCTCGGTGGCCAGACTGCGCACCCCGAACTCGTGGCTGTCCAGCGCCAGCGACCGGTAGTCCTCGTCGTAGATGCGCAGCGCGTGCGCGGGCGGGCCCTCGGCGAGCAGGCGGGGCAGCTGGAGCTGGTCGTCCACGGGCAGCTCGTCCCACAGGGAGAGGCCGCTCACGTACGCGGCCAGGCATTCCGACATGCGCAGGTAGGCACGTTCCACGGCGGCGCGGGTGTCGGCGTACGGGATGTGCGGCTCGGGGGTGGGCAGGCGGACCAGCAGCAGTTCGGCGACCAGCCGGGCGAAGCGCTCCGCGGTGGGGACGCCGCGGGAGATCTGCTCGGGCCGGTCCAGCCGGTCGAGCGTGAACGGCAGCTTGGCCTCGCCGAGCGCCTCGAAGTAGGCGGAGACCACGACGGCGGCGTGCGCGGCGGCCAGGCGGCGGGTGCGGGTGTGCCGGTCGACGCCCGCCCTCAGCTCGGGCAGGCGGCGTACGACGTCCTCGCCGTAGGCGACGACGGCGTCGCGCAGGCCGCGTAACCCGGCCGCGAGCTGGGGCCCGCCGGACAGGGCCCAGCCGGTGCGCTCGGCCGCCGACGCCAGCCCGATGACCTTGACGAGCCTGCCGTCCTTGCATCCGAGAATCCTCAGGGCGTCGGCGTAGCTCGGGGTTTCGATCATGGCCTTCTCCCGGGCGACTGGGGATGTCCCATCATGCGTTGTCCGCCCCGATCGTGCAGGCTGTTCGCCAGGATGGTCGGGACCTGCCCGTCATGTACCCTTCAACGCCGTCTCGATCTCCGGCAGCGCCGCGGGATCCTCGATGGTGGACGGGGCGGTGTACGGGCGGCCGTCGGCGATGTCGCGCATCGTGGCGCGCAGGATCTTGCCCGATCGGGTCTTCGGCAGCCGGGACACCACGATGGCGCGGCGGAAGGCGGCGACCGGGCCGATGCGCTCGCGTACGAGGGCGGTCAGCTCCCGCTCGACCTCCCCGGGGTCGCGGTCCGCACCCGCCTTGAGCACCACGAACCCCATGGGGAGCTGGCCCTTCAGCTCGTCGGCGACGCCGATCACGGCGCACTCGGCGACGTCGGGGTGCGCGGCGATGACCTCCTCCATCGAGCCGGTGGACAGGCGGTGTCCTGCCACGTTGATGACGTCGTCGATGCGGCCCATGACATAGAGGTGGCCGTCGGCGTCGAAGTGGCCGCCGTCGCCGGTGAGGTAGTGGCCCGGGTAGCGGTCGAGGTAAGAGCGGGCGAAGCGATCGGGGTCGCGGTAGAGGGTGGGCAGGGCGCCGGGCGGGAGCGGCAGCCTGACGGTGACCGCGCCTTCGACGCCGGGCGGGCAGTCGCGGCCGTCGGCGTCGAGGATGTGGACGTCCCAGCCGGGCACGGGTCTGGTGGGCGAGCCCGGCTTGATCGGCAGCGGCTCGATGCCGACGCAGTTCGCGGCGATGGGCCAGCCGGTCTCGGTCTGCCACCAGTGGTCGATGACGGGGATGCCGAGCAGGTCGGAGGCCCAGTGGTAGGTGTCGGGGTCGAGGCGCTCGCCGGCCAGGAAGAGGTGCCGCAGTCCGGACAGGTCGTACTTCTTCGCGAAGGCGCCGGAGGGGTCCTCCTTCTTGATGGCGCGGATCGCGGTCGGGGCGGTGAACAGCGTGCGCACGCCGTGCGTGGCCACCACCCGCCAGAACGCGCCGGGGTCGGGGGTGCCGACGGGCTTGCCCTCGTACAGGACCGTCGTGCAGCCCGCCAGCAGCGGCGCGTAGACGATGTAGGAGTGGCCGACCACCCAGCCGACGTCGGAGGCGGCCCAGTAGACCTCGCCCGGAACGGCGCCGTACACGTTCGCCATGCTCCAGTGCAGTGCGACCGCGTGGCCGCCGTTGTCGCGCACGACGCCCTTCGGCACGCCCGTCGTGCCCGAGGTGTAGAGGATGTAGAGCGGGTCGGTCGCGGCCACGCTCACGCAGCCGGCCGGCTCGGCCGCCGCCACCGCCTCCGCCCAGCCGAGGTCGCGGCCCTCGGCCAGTTCGGCGCGGCACTGTGGCCGCTGCAGGATCACGCACCGCTCAGGCCGGTGCGCCGCCTGCGCCAGCGCGTCGTCGAGCAGCGGCTTGTACGCCACCACCCGGCTCGGCTCGATGCCGCACGACGCCGACAGCACCACCTTCGGCTGGGCGTGGTCGATGCGCACCGCCAGCTCCCTGGCGGCGAACCCGCCGAACACCACCGAGTGCACCGCGCCCAGCCGCGCGCAGGCCAGCATCGCCACCACGGCCTGCGGCACCATGGGCATGTAGATGACCACGGTGTCGCCGGCGGTGACGCCGAGGCCGCGCAGCATGCCCGCGGTCCTCGCCGTCTCCTCCAGCAGCTCCGCGTAGGTGTAGGTGCGGGTGACGCCGGTGACGGGACTGTCGTATATGAGCGCGGGCTGGTCGCCCCGGCCTGCCGCGACGTGCCGGTCGAGGGCGTTGTGGCAGGTGTTGAGCCGCCCGTCGGGATACCAGCGGCCGTCGGCGTACACGGTCCGCGGAGCCGTGTCCCAGTCGATGCCGCTTGCCGCCTCGCCCCAGAACGCCTCGGGCTGCTCGATGCTGCGCCGGTAGACCGCCTCGTAACCACTCACTCGTCGATCAGAACAGCCGTGGGGCGATGGCGCAAGACGTGCCACGCGGGAGATCGGCGGGCCGTCGTGGGCGGGGCCGGTCGCCGCCGGCGAAGCCCCACAAAGCGGGCGCGGAGCGCGCCCATGGACGTGCTGGACCCCTCTGCGCCTCCTTTCTTCCGACTTTTCGGCATCGGACGGCACTCCAGCTGAAATATCGCGACAGGATGTTCGGGTGAGCTCCTACGACGACGACACACTGCCCCTGCAGCCCCCGATCAGGCTGCCCGCCGCGGCCACGCTCGCATCCTCCGTACGATCCGCGCCTCTCTTCGAGGAAGCGGCCGGTGAGCTGAAGCCGGACGCCGAGGACGCCGAGGTGCTCGGCGTCTGGGCCGCGCACTGCCGCGAACGGCTGGCCGCCGACGAGGGGCTGCTGCTGGAGCTGATCAGGATGTTCCTGTCCAGGGAGCCGGTCACGGGCGAGCCGCCCGCCGCGCTGACGGGGCTCGGGCTGGTACGGCAGGAGGAGCCGTACACGCTGAGCTGGCTCGGCCTGTGGGTGGCGCGGCAGATCATCGCCGAGACCACCGGGCAGGAGATCCCCGTCATGGGCTCGCTCGCCGAGGCGGACGCGGCGACGCTGCTGCACGGGCTGCGCGCCTACCCCGAGGCCGAGCGGGGCGAGGAGCTGGCCGGGTGGCTCAAGGACCGCGACCCCGCCGAGGCGGCGGACGAGCTGGCCGCCGCGCTCGCCTCGGTGAGCCCGCTGGCCCGCGCGGTCGGCGTGGAGGTGCTGTCCACGGCGCTCGGCGACACCGGGCGGCTGGCGCTGACCCGGCTGCTCGACCAGCCCAGGCTGGGCGCGGTGATCGCGGCGAGGACCGGGCGAGACAACCGGCGTCCCGCGCCCGAGGAGATCGCCTGGGTGCTGGTGGACATGGCGGCGGCGCTGCTGGAGTTCGGCGGGGAGATCGGCGAGGTGATCGAGTCGATGGCGATGGGCATGAACGCCGACGAGCAGGCGGGCACGATCGCGATCCTCGCCTTCGGCGACCACCCGTGGACGGGCCAGGTGCTGCGCGTCCTCATCGACCACCACCCTGACGACAAGGTACGGGCCGCCGCCCGCAAGGCCCTGCGCCGCCTCCGCGGCCTGGCCGACGCCCACCTCTGACCGCGCACGTGACGGGCGAGCCCGCGGGACGGGCGGGGCTGCGGGACGGGCGGGGCTGCGGGACCGCTGGACAACGAGGAGAACTACCTCATCAAGAAGCTGCTGACGGCGCTCGGCGTGGTGCAGATCGAGAACCAGGCCCGCGTCTGCCACAGCTCG
>NZ_JBEXLH010000083.1:0-32757 GCF_040609855.1 Nonomuraea sp. NPDC004580
CCGCGACCTGGGAGCGGGCGCTGGCGGCGCCGTACGGGACGTCGGCGCGGGCGCGGGCGGCGCCGTACGGGACGTCGGCGCGGGCGCGGGCGGGGCGGTCAGGGACGTGGGCGCGGGAGCCGGCGAGACCGTCCGCGAGGTCGGGTCGGTGCCACGCGCCCTGGGGGAAGGGGAGCACCATGCCGAAGCCGGAACGCCCGGAGAACCCCGACGTGGAGATCAGCGCCACGGCGAAGGCGAAGGAGCTGCGCTTCCACGACCGTCCCAAGGTGGTGGTGCGCGCGCATGCCGAGCCGGATGGCGAGTGCTTCTGGGGCAGCGACCGGACGAACCTGCCTGACCAAGTGGAGCCGGACGTCACCTACCAGGACGTCCGCATCGACTTCCGCCTGGGCGCCAAGCTGACCGACCCCGCCAACGACGCGGAGGACTAGGACGAGCGGGGCCGCCAGTCGCCGCGGTCGAGGTCGAGGTTCTCAGGGGTGTGCAGGCGGACCATCGTCCGCGCCACCCCGGCCGGCACGCGGTGCGGGGTGAGGAACGACACCGCGATCATCACGGTGAACGCGATGGGCACCGTCCACGCCGCCGGCTGGGCGAGCAGCGCCCCCGTCAGCCCGCCCTGGGGCCCGGCGACGATCGTCACGAGGACGGCGCCGCTGGCCAGCCCGCCCCCGACGAACAGCCCGGCGAGCGCACCGATCGTCGACAGGCGCCGCCACCAGATGCCGAGCACGAGCAGCGGGCAGAACGACGACGCGGCCACCGCGAAGGCCAGCCCCACCACGTCCGCCACCGGCAGCGCCCGCGCCCACAACGCGAGGGCCAGCGGCACCGCGACCGCCATCAGCGTGGCCTCCCTGAACGAGCGCACCCCGCCCTTGAGCAGGTCCTGGGCGATGACGCCCGCCACGGACACGGTCAGCCCCGACGAGGTGGACAGGAACGCGGCGAACGCACCTGCGGTGACCAGCGCGGTCAGCAGGTCGCCGAGCGTGCCGCCGATCATGCGGCTGGGCAGCGTGAGCACGACCGTGTCCGTGCGGACGAGGTCGGGGGCGTACAGGCGGCCGAGCCAGCCGTACACGGCCGGGAGCAGGTAGAAGGCGCCGAGCAGCGTGAGCACGACGAGCGTGGTGCGGCGCGCGGCCCGCCCGTCGGGGTTGGTGTAGAAGCGCACGAGCACGTGCGGCAGCCCCATGGTGCCGAGGAAGGTCGCGAGGATCAGCGAGTACGTCGAGTACAGCCCGTACTCCTTGCCGCCCGCCAGCGGCACCTGCCAGGTGGCCGCGTCGGCGGCGCTGAGGCCCGGCGCGCCGTCACCCTGCCAGGCGATGAGCAGGAACACCAGCGGCACGGCCAGCGCGGTCAGCTTCAGCCAGTACTGGAAAGCCTGCACGAACGTGATCGACCGCATCCCGCCCGACAGCACGTTGACCGCCACGACGACGGCGACGAGCAGGCCGCCCACCCAGACGGGCGCGCCGGTGATCGTGCGCAGCACCAGCCCCGCGCTCTGGAACTGCGGCATGAGGTAGAGCCAGCCGATCAGCACGACGAGCACGCTCGCGGTGCGGCGCACGGTCATCGACTCCAGCCGCGCCTCGGCGAAGTCGGGCAGCGTGTACGCCCCCGACCGCCGCAACGGCGCGGAGACCAGCACCAGCAGCACCAGGTAGCCGCCGGTCCAGCCGACGGGCAGCCACAGCATGTCCACGCCGAAGGACAGGATGAGCCCGGCCACGCCCAGGAAGGAGGCCGCCGACAGGTACTCGCCGCCGATGGCGGAGGCGTTCCAGAGCGGGCTGACCGTGCGGGAGGCGACGTAGAAGTCGGAGGTCGTCCGGGAGAACCTGATCCCGAACGCCCCGATGAGCACGGCCGCCACCATGACGACCAGGACCGCGGTCAGGCTCATGCGGCACCCGCGCCCGTGGAGAGGACGTTCACCGGCGCTCGACCAGTTCGGCGAAGTGACGCTCGTTGCGCTCGGCCTGCCGGACGTACAGCCACGCCCCGATGACGAACGCGGGGTAGATGAGCCCCGCCAGCACCGCCCACGGCAGCGGCACGCCCAGCAGGTGCACCTCGCGCAGCTCGGGGATGAGCAGGAACAGCAGCGGCAGCCCGCCGACGACGCAGGCCAGCACCGTGCAGACGAACAGCGCCAGCCGGAACTGGGTGCGCAGCAGCGAGTGCATGTAGACCTCGCCGAGCCGGGTCTGCTCGTCGATCTCCCGGGTGGCCGGGTAGCGGGGGCGGCGGGCGGCGGCCGTGCGGGGGCTGGTGACGGCGATCCTGCGCGGCGCGTCCGCTCCCCGCCGCGAGCCCTCCGAGGCCCGCCTGGAGCCGTCGGACGACCGGCGCGGCTGCTCGGGGCGGGGCAGCGGCGAGCGCCGGCCCTGACGTGGCTCGGAGCTCATTCCTGCCTGCCCTTCCTGGCCCGCCGCACCAGCAGGTCACGCAGCTCCCGCGTGTGCCGGCGGCTGACCGGTAGCTCGGTGTCACCGACGCGTACGGTGCACTTGCCCGAGTCGATGTGCAACTCCTCGATGTGTTTCACGGCCACCAGGTGGCTGCGGTGCACCCGGACGAACCCGGCCGACGCCCACCGCTCCTCCAGCGTGGCGAGCGGGATGCGCACCAGATGGCTGCCGGAGGCGGTGTGCAGGCGGGCGTAGTCGCCGTGCGCCTCGACGTAGATGACGTCCGCGCTGGAGACGAACCGGGTCACCCCGCCCAGCTCGACCGGGATCGTGTCGCTCTCGCCGCCCTCCGCGGGCACGTCGGCCGAGACCGCGACCCGCCTGATCGCCTCCGCGAGCCGCTCGGGGCGCACCGGCTTGAGCAGGTAGTCCTCGGCCTTGATCTCGAAGGCGTCCACCGCGTGCTCCTCGTACGCGGTCACGAACACCACCCTGGGCGGGTTCGCGAACTGCGACAGCAGCCGCCCGAGCACCACGCCGTCGAGGCCGCGCATCCTGATGTCGAGGAACACGGCGTCGATCGGCCGTCCCTCGGCGATGGCGCGGTCGAGCAGCCGCAGCGCGGCGGCGCCGTCCCGCGCGGTCGCGACCTCGCCGATGCGGGGGTCTGCGCGCAGCAGGTACGACAGGTCTTCCAGAGCGGGCAACTCGTCGTCGACCGCGAGTACCCGGAGTTGTGCCATAGACAGTGATGAAACCGACAACGAAGATCGAGGTCAACGGGCGGAGACGCCTGGGTGATATTTCGGCAATCTGATGGTGACCTTGGTGCCCGCGCCGTCGGCCGTCTCGACCACGAGGCCGTACTCGTCGCCGTAGACCTGGCGCAGCCGCTCGTCCACGTTGGCCAGCCCGACGCCGCCCGCCGGAGCGATCTCACCTGCGAGGATGCGGCGCAGCTTGTCGGGGTCCATGCCGAGGCCGTCGTCCTCGACGCTGATGCGGCACTCCGCGCCGGCGTCCTCGGCGATGATCGTGATGCGGCCGACGCCGTCCTTGCTCTCCAGGCCGTGCCGCACGGCGTTCTCCACCAGCGGCTGCAGGCACAGGAACGGCACCGCGACCGGCAGCACCTCCGGCGCGATGCGCAGCGTCACCTGGAGCTGGTCGCCGAACCTCGCCCGCTCCAGGATCAGGTAGCGGTCGATCGAGCGCAGCTCCTCGGCCAGCGTGGTGAACTCGCCGTGCCGCCGGAAGGAGTAGCGGGTGAAGTCGGCGAACTCCAGCAGCAGCTCCCTGGCCCGCTCGGGGTCGGTGCGCACGAACGAGGCGATCGTGGTGAGCGAGTTGTAGATGAAGTGCGGCGAGATCTGCGCGCGCAGCGCCCGCACCTCGGCCTCCATGAGCAGTGTGCGCGAGCGGTCCAGCTCGGCCAGCTCCAGCTGCGAGTCCACCCAGCCGGCCACCTCCTGGGCGGCCCTGACGAGCCCGGCCGAGGCGGTCTGCCCGTACGCGGCGAGCGTGCCCACCACCCGGTCGTCGGTGGTCAGCGGCACCACCACGGCGTGCCTGATGGGGCATTCGAGCAGGTCGCAGTCGATGGTGAGCACCTGGGTGCGGCCGTCCTGCAACGTGGCGGCGGCGTGCTCGAACGCCTGGTCGGCGTGATGGTCGTCGCCCTCGCCGTCGTAGACGAGCAGGCGTTCGCCGTCGGTGATGGCCAGGGCGGCGGAGCCGAGCAGGGTGCGCAGGTGGCGGGAGGCGCGCTCGGCGCCGTCGGCGGTCAGCCCGGCCCGCAGCGGCGGCCCGGCCAGGGAGGCGGTGTGCAGGGTCTCGAACGTGGCCCGCTCGGCCGGGCTGGTGCCCAGCTCTCTGCGACCGCGCATGAGCCGCCACAGCACGACGCCGGGCACGCCGACGAGCACCGCGACGACGGCCGAGCCGACGAGGTACTCCACGCGGCCAGAGCCTAGCTCATAGGGGGCTCACAGGGCCTTGGCGATGCGGGCGGCGTAGGAGGCGGCCTCGTCGGCGGAGTCGTAGGTGGTGCGGGGCCAGAAGAAGCCGCGCAGGCCGTCCTTCTTGTTGCGCGGCACGACGTGCACGTGCAGGTGGGCGACGCTCTGGCTGACGCGGTTGTTCATCGCCACGAACGTGCCGCCGGCCTGCAGCCCCTCCTCCACGGCCCGCGTCACGGCCTGCACCCGCTCGAAGAACGGCCCGACGTCGGCGAGGCCGGTGAGCGTCTCGACGTGGACGCGCGGGACGACCAGCACGTGTCCCTTGAAGACCGGGCGGACGTCGAGGAAGGCGAGCGCCACGTCGTCGGAGCTCACCAGGTGGGCGCTCCGCTCACCCGCGATGATCTCGCAGAACAGGTCGGTGCTCACGGGCCGACCCTACCGGCCTTGGCCGCGAAGGCCGTCCAGCTCGTCATGTTGGGCTCCGACCACTGCTCGGGGGCGTGCAGGAAGTGCTCGCCGACCCGTTCGCGCAGCGCACGGCACCGTCGGCGGACGCGCGTACCCGGATGAAGTCCATGCCGGGGAGCCTAGCCACCGGGTATGCCGGAGGACGGCCGCTCGCGTACGGTCACCTGGAAGACCGCCTCGCCCGACTGCCGCCTGCTCTCCTCGGTGGCGGGCGTCCTGTCCTGGCCGCAGCGCCAGCAGTCGTACAGCCTGATCTCGGTCGTGCCCGGGTGCTTGCCGTTGAAGACGAAGTACGCCGTGCCGCCCGAGCCGGGCTCGTCGCCCTGGCTCTCGCGCTCCTCGCTGATGAACGAGGCCACCTTCGTGTCGGGCACCGCCACCAGGTCCCAGCTGTCGCCCACGGACGGGTTCTCCGGCACGGCCAGCGAGAACCGCTGCCCCGGCGTCACCTCGACCTGGACGGTAGCGCCCTTGGCCCCCTTGGTCACCTTCCCGTAGTCGCTCACCCACGACCCGGCGCCGCACCCGGCCGCCAGCAGCGGGACGAGCAGGGCGGCGGCCACCGTTCCACGCATCACCCTGGCAGGTTATCGGCCCTGCTCCTCCGTCCCCTGGAAGGGGGCGTCAGGGGAGTCGCAGGACGATCCTGATGCGGTCGCCGCGCCGCCCGACCTCGATCACGCGGCGGCGGTAGGCCGCCCTGCCGGCCATCATCCGGCGCAGCGCGAACGCGGTCATCGCGCCCGCCACCAGCATCAGCACCATGGGACGCCGTCCCTTCGCCACGTCCATGACGGGCTCGGGCACGCTGTCCCTGGCTCGGTCCGCCAGGTGCGACGCCCGGCCCTTGACGACATCGGCGCGCTCCCTGGCGACCTCGGCGGCGTGCCCCGCACGCTCCCTGGCCAGCTCGGCCGCGTGTCCCGCGCGCTCCTTGGTGACCTCGGCGGCGTGTCCCGCACGCTCCTTGGCCACCTCGGCCGCGTGTCCCGCGCGTACTTTCGCCACCTCGGCGGCGTGCCCCGCGCGGTCCTTGGCGCGGGCCTTGGCACGGGCCTTGGCGCGGCCGGCCCGGCTCCTCATGTCGACCTTGGCCGCCAGCGCCCCGACGGTCGCGCCCAGCTCGCGCCGGGTCTCCTCGATCTCGCGGCGCAGCTCGTCCTCCGTGGTCGCATCACCGGAGCGCCGCTCGCGCGTGCCGTCCCCGCGCGCCGCGCCCTGGGTGCTCATGCGGGAGGACGTACGCCGTTCCCGGTCGCCGCGTGAGCCGCGCAGCGACGCCTCCTCGGTGCCGTGGCTCATATCGGCCTCGGCGCGTTCGTCACGTATGGGGGTCTCGGGGATGAACGTCTCGTGCGCCTCGCGCTTCAGCTCGGCCTCGTGCGCGTTCTCCGCCGCGCCAGGACGCGTCTGGGGGACGTTGATGGACTCGCGGTCCGTCGGCGTGCCCACGGTCGCTCTGCGGGCGCCGACTTCGCCGGCGTGCTGTCCGCTGTATCCGGGGTCGGTCTCGCTCATCGCCGTGCACTCTCCTTGACCATGTCGATGTCGGCCCTGACGCTCGCGATGGTCTCCTCGGGGACGGGCGGCTTGGCCCGCTTGACCTCGGTCCTGCCCGCGTAGGCGAGCACCGCCGCCACGAGGAACAGCACCACCGCCACGATCGCGGCGGCCGCCCAGCCCGGCAGCACCAGGGCGAGCAGCATGATGACGGCGGCCACAAGGGCGGCAGCGCCGAAGAACGCGACGAGACCCGCCGCGCCGAACATGCCGGCGCCGAGACCCGCGCGCTTGCCCTTGGCGGTCAGCTCCATCCTGGCCAGGCGAAGCTCATCCCTCACGAGCCTGGAGACCTGCTCGGAGAGGTCGGTGACCAGCTTGTGGGTGTCGTTCACGACGTTCACCTCCTCCGCTGAGGAAGGCGACTACCCACACATATGGCCTTCTATCGCATCCATGGGCGGGGCCGCCGCGCTACCGCCTGGTCGCGGCCTTGAGCAGGAAGCCCAGCACGGACACCACCGGGTCCTTGCCCGGCTTGTCGCTCTTGCACCAGTTGTCGGGCTGCTGCGGCTTGCTCCACGGGGAGGGCAGCTCGCACGAGGGAGCCTGCGGCTTGGGCCGCTCACACCACGATCCGGGAGTGTTCATACCTTCAGCCTACTCTTCAAGACAGGCCGTGTTCGGAGGAAAACGTCCGCAAATGACGCGTCCAGCGCCGTGACGAGGTGCCCCCGCGCCGCCGGCCTGAGCGCCTGCACGCCACCAGCACACCGCGGCCTGGCCCGATGCACGCCGGAGTGGCGGTAACCTGCCGACGTGCTGGTACACGGGATCTGGGCGGACGACGGTCTCGCGTTCTGGGCGGAGACCACCGGCCCACCCGCCACCCCGCCGTCCCGCACGACCCCCCGTGCCCACCCCCGTGCCCACTCCCGTGCCCACCCCCGTGCCCACCCCCGTGCCGCCCCGGCCTCCGCCCTCACCGCCTTCCTCCGAGCAGCGGACTCCTCCCCTGAGACGGAGCCGCGGGTGCTGACGTTGTTGCTGCCGGGGTCGGCCACGGAGCCGCTGCCGTCGCCGGAGACCGGGCGGCTGGCGGAGGTGGCGCGGCCCAAGCTGCGTCCGTGGCGGGTGCCCGCCGTCGTCCCCTCGGCCGGCGACGCGCTGCGGGTGCTGGAGGAGCACGCGGAGACGGCGACCCTGCGCCACTGGGCCGCCGTCGCCGCCTTCGCCCGCGACCTCGTACGCCGGGGCCGCGTCATCCCGCGACTGGTCATGTCGCGGGCCGTGTGGCGGCCTGTGGTGACCGGGGCCGACGCCGCGTACTTCCGTGAGCTGGCGCTGGCCATGCCGCCTGCCTGCCGTACCGGCGAGGTCGAGCGGGCGTCGGCGGAGGTGCAGGCCGAGGCGCTGGCGGCGGTCACGGACGCGATCGTCCGCGAGACGCTCACCGCTCCCCTGCTCACCAAGGAGGCCGCGAGCCCCGCGGAGAGGTGGCTGTCCGCGCTGACCGGGCCCGACCCGGCCTGTCCCGACGTGCCCGAGCTGCGGGCCGAGCTGGAGCGGTGGCACGCGGCGGTGACGGCGGCCGAGGGCGCCACCCGCGTGTGCTTCCGGCTCATCGAGCCCGCCCAGCCCGTCGAGCCCGCCCAGCCCGTCGAGGCCGTCGAGGCCGTCGAGGCCGTCGAGACCGCTGACGCCGGGTGGCGGGTCGAGCTGGCGTTGCAGGCGGTGGACGATCCGAGTCTCTACGTGCCCGCCGCCACCGTGTGGAGCGGGGTGACGGGGCTGCCCGGAAGGCCGGAGCGGGACCTGCTGGCGGGGCTGGGGCGGGCGGTGCGGCTCTATCCGGAGCTGGAGCGGGCGCTGCGGGTGCCGGAACCGGACGAGCTGGCGCTGGACACGGCGGGGGCGTTCGGGTTCCTGCGGCAGGCGGCGCCGCTGCTGCAGGCGGCCGGGTTCGGGGTGCAGCTGCCGCGCTGGGCGGGCCGCACCCGGCTGGGGCTGAAGCTGACGACGCGGGCGAAGAAGCAGTCGGCGGCGGCGGGCCAGGGGTTCGGGATGGCCGACCTGGTGAACTTCCGGGTGGACCTGGCGATCGGCGGCGAGACGATCAGCGAGGCGGAGCTGGCCGAGCTGGCCAGGCTCAAGGTGCCGCTGGTCCGGGTGCGCGGCCAGTGGGTGGAGCTGGACGACCGGCAGCTCAGGGCGGCGTTGCGGGCGGTGGAGGGCCGCCGTACGGGAGAGGCGAGCGCCGCCGACCTCCTGCGGCACGTCGTGCAGGGGGACGACGAGGAGCTGCCGCTGCTGGAGGTGGACGCCGACGGGGTGCTCGGCGACCTGCTGTCGGGGCAGGCGGAGCGGCGGCTGGCCCCGCTGGCCACGCCGGCCGGCCTGGACGCGACGCTGCGGCCGTACCAGGAGCGGGGTCTCGCCTGGCTGAGCTTCCTGTCGGAGCTTGGCCTCGGCGGAGTGCTGGCCGACGACATGGGCCTGGGCAAGACGATCACCACGCTCGCCCTGCTCGTCCACGAGCGCGCCGGTGCGCAGGACGTGGAGCCCACCTTGCTGGTCTGCCCGATGTCGCTGATCGGGAACTGGCAGCGGGAGGCGGCCAGGTTCGCGCCCGCCCTGCGCGTGTACGTGCACCACGGCAGCGGCCGCGACGCCGCCGGGATCGCGGACGCGGACCTGGTGATCACCACGTACGGCACCGCCTACCGCGACCTGGAGACGCTCAGGGCGCACGCCTGGCGGCGGGTGGTGTGCGACGAGGCGCAGGCGATCAAGAACAGCGGCACCCTTCAGGCCAGGGCCGTCCGCTCGATCCCGACCGGCACGAGGCTGGCGCTGACCGGCACGCCGGTGGAGAACCACCTGGCCGAGCTCTGGTCGATCATGGAGTTCGCGAACCCGGGCCTGCTGGGGCCGCGGGCCAGGTTCAGGACGCGCTTCCAGGAGCCGATCGAGGCCCGCCAGGACGAGCAGGCGACGCGGGCGCTCAGGAGGGCGACCGGCCCGTTCATCCTGCGCCGCCTCAAGACCGACACCTCGATCATCTCGGACCTGCCGGAGAAGCTGGAGGTCAAGGAGTGGTGCTCGCTCACCACCGAGCAGGCCACGCTCTACCGGGCGGTGGTGGACGACATGCTGGGCAGGATCGACGACAGCGAGGGCATCGAGCGGCGCGGCCTGGTGCTGTCGGCGATGGCGAAGCTGAAGCAGGTCTGCAACCATCCGGCGCACCTGCTCAAGGACGGCTCCCGCCTCGCCGGCCGATCAGGAAAACTCACCCGATTGGAGCAGTTGTCCGAAGAAATCCTGGCGGAGGGCGAAAAAGCGCTGCTCTTCACTCAATACGCGGAGTTCGGCACCATGCTCCAGCCGTACCTCGCCCAGCGCCTCGACCACCCGGTGCTGTTCCTGCACGGCGGCCTGCCGAAGAAGACGCGCGACCGCCTGGTCGACCGGTTCCAGAACGACCCTGAGCCCGCGCTGTTCGTGCTGTCGCTCAAGGCCGCCGGCGTCGGGCTCAACCTGACGGCCGCCAACCACGTCGTCCACGTGGACCGCTGGTGGAACCCGGCCGTCGAGAACCAGGCCACCGACCGCGCCTTCCGCATCGGCCAGCGCAAGAACGTGCAGGTCCGCAAGCTCATCTGCGCGGGCACCCTGGAGGAGCGGGTGGACGAGATGATCGAGCGCAAGAAGGCGCTGGCGGAGCGGGTGGTCGGCACCGGCGAGGACTGGCTGACCGACCTGTCCACGCAGGAGCTACGCGAGGTGTTCGGGCTGAGCGCCGAGGGGGTGGACTGATCGTGGCGCAACGCCCCGGCTGGTCCGACGGCGCCGGCCCGATCGAGGTCGAGGGCGGCATCAGGGCGCGCTCGAAGCGCGGCAGCATCGGCTCCACGTGGTGGTCGCGGCGCTTCATCGACATCCTGGAGCGCGTCTGCGACAAGGGCCGCCTCTCGCGTGGCCGGGCCTACGCCCGCAAGGGCCAGGTGGTCTCGATCGACCTCGAAGCGGGCGAGGTACGGGCGTCGGTGCAGGGCTCGCGGCCGAAGCCGTACCGGGTGACGATCAGGATCGAGGCGTACGACGAGGCGCGCTGGAGCGCCATCGAGGAGGGCATCGCCGCGCAGGCCGTGCACCGGGCGCGGCTGCTGGCCGGCGAGATGCCGCCGGAGATCGAGGAGCTGTTCGCCGCGATGGGCATCGACCTGTTCCCGCGCGACCTCGACATGGACTGCTCGTGCCCCGACTGGGGTTTCCCGTGCAAGCACCTGTCGGCGGTGCTCTATCTGCTGGCCGAGTCGTTCGACGACGACCCGTTCCTGGTGCTGGCCTGGCGGGGGCGGACGCGCGAGCAGCTGCTCGGCTCGCTGGCGGAGGAGCCGGCGGCGGGCCCACCGGCCGTGGAGGACGTGCCGTTCGCCGACCGGCTGGCCGACTTCTACGCCCCCGGCGCCTCGGCGCACCGCCCGGAGCACCGCCCGGTGACCGTCGCGCCCGGCCTGCTGCCCCGCGTCTTCCCACCGCCCGGCGAGGTGGCGGCCCCGCTCATCGAGGCGTACCGGCGGCTGGAGACGTCGTGACGTAGCGCGATCTCTCGTTTACCGTAGGTGTACGGCAGTCGCGACGAAAGGGCGGAGACATGGGATTCTCCTGGGCGTGAGCCGCTGACTCAGCGGTCCTCGAAGTCGGCGGGCACCATCACGCGCACCCCGTTAGGGACCACGCGGAGCCTGATCGGGGTGCGCAGCCGCACCTCTCCGTCGACGTCGGCGGCCATCGGCGGGTCGGTCTCCAGCAGCATCTCCCTGCCCACCACGAACGGCCCGCCGGCGAGGCTGCGCCACCGCCCGGTGGTCGCCCTGATGAGCGTCTCGCCGAGCAGCCGCAGCTTCTTGCCCGAGCCGAGCTGGTAGGCCACCAGCATGCCGTTGTCGATGCTGATGTCCTTGGCCACCTGCCAGCCGCCGTGGAAGCGGCCGTTGGCGATGTTGAGCTGGTGGGTGAGCAGCTCGTGGCGCTCGCCCTCGACCGTGATGTACGCGCGGAACGGCCGGTGCCCCGGCAGGATCGTCAGCGCGGTGAGGGGGTAGGCGGGCCGGCCAACGATGCGCTTGAGCCACGGCTTGACCTTGCCGGCCACCTCGACCGACACCCCGAAGCTGGCCAGGTTGGCGAACGGCCGGTCGTCGGCCAGGCCGAGGTCGATGTCGGCCACCTTGCCGGTGTCGAACACCCTGATCGCGCCGACGAGGTCGAGCGGCAGGCCGAGGCTGCGCGCGAAGTTGTTGGTGGTGCCGAGCGGCAGCACGCCGAGCGCGACGTCGCGGTGGGCGACGTGGCGGACGGCGGAGGAGAGAGTGCCGTCGCCGCCGCCGACGATGAGCAGGTCGGGGTCGGTGGCGAGGGCGGTGTCGAGCAGATCGCGCAGCCGCTTGGGGTTGTAGACCGACAGCTCCGCCAGCGGCTCGAACCCGAGGTTGTGGATCTGCTCGATCACCTCGAAGTAGTGGCGTCGGCCACGGCGCGAGCGAGTGTTGACCACCACCGCCACCCGGCGATCTCTGCGGATCGCCGCGGTGTGCTCATCTTTGGTGCGCAGTTCGGCCATGGTCATCAATGGTAGGGGGCCGCCGGACGCCCGGCGGCCCCCTGTGGATCACTTCTTCGGCGGGACCACGTGGACGATCGCGCCGAGGTTGCCGGGCAGCGGGCTGACCAGCTTGAACTGCACGCCGAGGGCCTTGCCCTCGTCACCCGGGTCGCCGGTGCCGAGCACCGAGCCGGCGACCACCTGGCCGTACAGCTCCGTGGCCGGGGTGCCGTCCTGGTGGACGACGCGCGTGGTGTAGGCCTGGTCGCCCTTCGACGGCACGACCACCGAGGCGTCGAAGTCGCGGTAGTACAGGCCGCCGTCGATCACTTCGATGCCCGGGTACCAGGTCTTGGCGTCGGTGAAGGACTTGACCGGCTTCTGCGCGGGGAAGTCCGTGCAGTAGGAGCTGGCCGGCTCGTCCGGCGCCTCCACGCACTCCTTGAACGGGTAGGTCTTGACGAACCCGAACGCGGCGTTGGAGGTCTGGACGCGGCCCTGGAGGTTCTTGTTCAGGGTCGGGTCCAGCTCGGCGGCGCGGCCGGTGCGGCGCAGCGGCTCGTAGTGGGAGTCCACGACGAGCAGGCTGCCCTTGGGCCCGACGCTCGGCGTCTGCTGCAGGGTGCTGCCGATGTTGTTGTTGACGTACGTCGAGTCGCGGTACCAGACCAGCAGGCCGGGCGCGTTGTACTTCACCTTCTGCACCTTCCACGCCCCGTCGCGGAGGTAGTCGGTGTCGTAGGCGTAGGCCAGGCCCTTGTCGAAGCCGTCGAAGTTACGCCACTCGGCGAGGTAGAAGCGGGAGATCTCGCGCTCGCCGTTGTTGCGGGTCCAGCCCTGGCCGCTGGTGTTGGTGAAGGTGCCGCCGACGGCGATCCAGCCGGTGTCGCTCTCGACGTCGTCGCTCCAGACGGCGGTGCCGCCGTTGGTGAGCTCGAAGTCGTCGACGTGCCAGCCGCGCTCCTGGTAGGCGGCGTCGGAGTTGAACGTCAGCCGGAACTTGATCGTCTGGCCGGCGTACGGCGTCAGGTCCACGTAGTCGTGCCGCCAGGCGCCGCCCGTGCTGCCGGTGATGCCGTACTTCTTGTTGCCGAAGGTGACGAGGTTCTTGTTCGGGTCGGGGTAGTCGTCAGGCGTGGTGACCTCGTTGCCCGCCTCGTCGAACATCTTCTGCTGGGTCCACGTCTCACCGCCGTCGGTCGAGACCTCCACGAAGCCGAAGTCCCAGTCGGACTCGATCTCGTAGTTGTTCCACATCCACATCTTGAGGTCGCCGCCGGCGGGAACGGGCAGGTCGCGGGTCAGCGTGAGGTTGGCCCAGTCCTGGTCGAGGCCGCTCCACCAGGCGTTCGAGCCGCTGTGCGGGTCGATCATCTTCAGCGGCGTGGACTTCAGGTTGACCCGGACGCCGTCCTGGGTGAGCTTGGGCGTCCGCGAG
The DNA here is from genome assembly GCF_040609855.1 of Nonomuraea sp. NPDC004580. Lineage (NCBI taxonomy): Bacteria > Bacillati > Actinomycetota > Actinomycetes > Streptosporangiales > Streptosporangiaceae > Nonomuraea > Nonomuraea sp. NPDC004580. The sequence continues at coordinate 13,408 of NZ_JBEXLH010000083.1, forward strand.
GACTGCCCGACGGTGACGAGCCCGGCCCTGTCGCCCGGGTCGAACACCTTCGGATCGGCCCAGCCGAGCACCCACTTGTCCCACAGGCCCATGTGGCTGGGCATCGACTGGAAGATGGGGCCGGAGTGGGAGCCGCTGGACATCAGGTCCCAGAAGTCCACGGCGGAGCTGGCCTGACCCGAGGTGTCGTACAGGTCGGGCAGGCCGAGGTCGTGGCCGTACTCGTGGGCGAAGACGCCGACTCCGGAGTCCTCGGGCTGCACGATGTAGTTGGAGATCTTCTTGTCGCTGCCCGGGATCTTGTAGCCGCCGGCGACCGCGCTGGAGTGGGCCCAGATCGCGTACGTGCCCTCGGCGCCGCCGTCGGAGGACTTGTCCTTGCCGGCGTGCACGAGCACCAGGTGGTCGATGACGCCGTCGGGCTCGGCGAAGTCGCCGTCGCCGTCGGCGTCGGAGACGTCCTCGACGTCGTAGTCGGCCCACGGGAAGTCGGGCTGCGCCTTGGCCAGGGCCTCGATGGTGTCGATGGGCAGCTGCTGGGCGCCGCGCACGTTGTCGGGGTGGCCGGACATGTCCTGGGGCGCGCCGCCGCAGGCCGCGGCGCCGTACCAGGCCTCGGAGTGCGGCACCTTGATCCAGCCGACCGCGGAGCCGGTGACGGAGTAGGCGCCCTTCGACATCTCCTCGTACATCTTCTTCATCGTGAAGCCGGAGATGTCGATGCCGCGCTTGCCGTCGCGGGGGTCCTTCAGGTCCGTGCGCACGCGCTGCGTGATGCCCTTGTCGGTGTAGAGCATCTTGTTGAAGTGGTCGGTGCTGAAGTCCTTGACCCAGAAGGAGTTGTTGTCCTTGTACGGCAGCGTCGCCGGGTCCGGGATGTTGTTGTGCAGCGGGCCGTTGAGCAGGGTGCCGGCCGGCTCGACCACGCAGTCGTCGGGGGCGCTGTTCACCGTGCGCAGGCGGTTGAAGCCGGAGAAGTCGTCGTTGGCCTGGTCGTCGAACTCGACGAGGACGGTCAGGAGCTTGGCCGTGCGGGCCTGCTTCGACTTCTTGAAGATCCATTCAGCCGGGTTGCGCCCGGTCCTGATGGCCTCGTTCTCACGGGCGGCGAGCACGCGGCCCGCCGCCGGGTTGCCGCTGCTGAACTTGCGGTCGTACTTCTGCGCGGGGGTGAGCGAGCGGGCCTGCCCGCCGGTGAGGGACGGCTCCTTGACGTCCTTCTGGACCTGCGGCGGGGCGTAGTTGATGTAGAAGTCCGCGGCCGTGGGCTCATAGGTGGCGACGGAGGTCGCCTGAGCCGCCGGGGGCACGAACAGGGCGGCGCTCAGGAGCGCGACCGCCGGGACTGTAGCTAACAGGCGCTTTGTGCTGGGCACCAGGAACCCTCTCTGCCCGGGGTCGCCGGGCGCATGGCCATGGGGTGTGCAATGCCGGACGCTAGAGCCTGCGTCAACCGATCGTAAAGTGCGTTGTTGAAACGTGATCAAAATACGACATTCACACCATCAAGGTCACAGCCACCACACCGCCCGCGACCGCCGCCCCGTAACACAGGATCGCGATGAGCACGTCGAAGCGCCCGATGCCGAGCAGCTCCTCGCTGGTGAAGCGGAGACGGTGGGCGGCGTGGAAGAGGCAGAGCACGACGACCACCACGAACCCCGCGCGTACCAGCACGTGGCCGAGCAGGCCGCTCAGGTGCTCCGGGGCCGGCCACTCCAGCACGCCGAGCGGCATGAGCACCCCGAACAGCAGCACGAGCACCGGCAGCAGCAGCGCCGCCACCACTCCTCCGCCGCTGAACAGCAGCCACAGGTACGGCTCCAGCCTGCGCCTCACCCGAACCCCCTCAGCACGAAGAACGCGACGACCGCCGAGACGACCAGCCAGAGCGAGTGGTTGCCGCCCTGGATCAGCCAGGCCGGCAGCCGGTAGCCGTCCAGCCGGACGACGGTCGCCTTGGGCGCGAGGTTGAGGAACGTGACCGCGTGGAAGGCGGTCGCCACCAGGGCCACCACGTTGATCGCGACCATCCACGGGCGGGCCGCCAGCGCCGCGAACTCCGCGAGGCGCCCGCCGAGCACCGCGGCGGCCAGCATGAGCAGGAACACCACGGCCCACGCCACGAAGACGCTGGTCAGCTCGCGCAGCACGAACACCGCGTAGCCGCGGCTGCGGGTGAACCACAGCCGGTCGCGCCCGGGCCGGTAGACGGCCGGGGTGACCTCCTCGCCGGCCTTCATCTCCTGCTCCAGGGCAGCACCGAGCGCAGCGCCGCCGTCAGCTTGTAACGCTGGATCGCCTCCGCCGGGTCCACGTGCTTCGGGCAGACCTTCGTGCACTCGCCGACGAACGTGCACCCCCACACCGCGTCATCCTGGCTGAGCACGTCGAACCGGTCGCCCATGTCGCGCGAGTCGAGGTTGTAGCGCTGCGCCAGCGCGATCGCGGCCGGGCCGAGGAAGTCGGGGTCGAGCACGTAGACCGGGCAGGCCGAGTAGCACAGCAGGCAGTTGATGCACATGCTGTACTGCTTGTACGCCTCCAGCTGCTCCGGCGTCTGGGCGTACTCGGCGGTCAGCGGCGGCTCCTCGCCCTCCCTGATCAGCCACGGCCGCACCGACGACAGCTTGGCCAGGAAGCCGTCGATGTCCACCACCAGGTCCCTGATCACCGGGAAGCCCTTCAGCGGCTCGATCCTGACCGGGCCGTCGCCGTACTCGGTGAGGAACGTGCCGCAGGTCAGCCGCGGCTCGCCGTTCACCGTCATGCCGCACGAGCCGCACACCCCCATGCGGCACGACCACCGGTAGGACAGGCTGCCGTCGAGCCGGTCCTTGATGTGGTTGAGCCCGTCGAGCACCGCCCAGCCGGGCAGTACCGGCACGTCGTAGCCCTGCATGACGGGCGCGTCGTCCTCGCCGGGCCGGAACCTGGCGACCTCCATCCTGATCGTGCGGGTGCCCGCCTGCCGTGCCGCCTGCCGTGCCGTCTGCTGGGCCGTCTGCTGGGCCGTCTGCTGGGCCGTCTGCTGGGCCGTCTGCTGGGCCGCCTGCCGTCTCTCCCGCCTCGTCTCAGTCACGGCCGTACACCCTTTCTCCCGGAGGCCAGCGGGTGATCGTCACGGGCAGCAGGCCGACGGACGGCGTGCCGTCGGGCGCGCGGTGCACCAGCGAGTGCGCCAGGTAGGTCGCGTCGTCCCTGGCCGGGTGGTCCGTACGCTGGTGCGCGCCGCGCGACTCCTGCCGGTTGAGCGCGCAGGCCACGATCGTCTGGGCGATCTCCAGCATGCCGCGCAGCTCCTGAAGGCTGATCAGCTCGGTGTTGAACGGGCCGCTGTCGTCCTCGACCCGCGCGTACTCGGCGCGTTCGCGCAGGTCGGCGAGCGTGTCGGCGGCCCTGGCCAGGACGTCGCCGGTCCGGTAGATGCCGGCCGCCTCCTCCAGCGTGTGCTGCATGCGCTCGCGCAGGTCGGCGATCCGCTCGCCGCCCTCGTGCCGCTCGCGCGCGCGGAGCAGCCGCCGCCGCTCGTCCTCCCCCTGGGCGCCTGCGACGGCCGGCTGCGGCTTACGGTGCTCCCTGGCGAACTCCGCCGCCGCGACGCCCGCCCGGCGGCCGAACACCAGGATCTCGGGCAGCGAGTTCGAGCCCAGCCGGTTGGCGCCGTTGATGCTCACGCACGCCGTCTCCCCCGCCGCGAACAGCCCGGCGATCGGGGTGGCGCCGTTCAAGTCGGTGTGGACGCCGCCCATCATGTAGTGCACGACCGGGCGGACCGGGATGAGGTCGGTGGCCGGGTCGAGGTTCTGGTAGCTGCGGCACAGCTCGCGGACGAACGGGATGCGGGCCTCGATCCTGCCCTCCCCGAGGTGGCGCAGGTCGAGGTGGACGACGGGACCGTGCGGGGTGTCCACGGTGCGGCCCTTGCGCTGCTCGTGCACGAACGCCTGCGAGAGCCGGTCGCGCGGGCCCAGTTCCATGCTGCGCAGCGTGGGCGTGGGCGTCGGCCTGCCGAGGTCGTAGTCCTGGAGGTAGCGGTAGCCGTCCTTGTTGAGCAGCCGGCCGCCCTCCGCCCTGGCCGCCTCGGTGATGAGGATGCCGGTGAACGGCAGGCCGGTGGGGTGGTACTGGACGAACTCCATGTCCTTGAGCGGCGCGCCCTCCCGGTAGGCCAGCGCCATGCCGTCGCCGGTCTTGATGGCGGCGTTCGTGGTGAAGGGGAAGATCCGGCCGCAGCCGCCGGTGGCGAGGATCACCGTTCTGGCGTGGACGGTCTCGATGCGGCCGGTGCGCAGCTCGACGGCCACCACGCCGTGGACGCGGCCGTCGTCCACGAGGAGCTTGGTGACGAACCACTCGTCGTACCGCAATATGTCCTGATATTTCAGGGTGGTTTGGAAGAGCGTGTGCAGCAGGTGGAAGCCGGTCTTGTCGGCGGCGTACCAGGTGCGCATCTTCTTCATGCCGCCGAACGGCCGCACCGCCACCCGCCCGTCGCGCTCCCTGCTCCACGGGCAGCCCCAGTGCTCCAGCCCGATCAGCTCAGCCGGCGCCTCGGCCACGAACGCCTCCACCGCGTCCTGGTCGCACAGCCAGTCGCCGCCGGAGATCGTGTCGTAGCAGTGCTCGTCGAACGTGTCGTCCGCGCCGATCACGGCGGCGGCCCCGCCCTCGGCGGAGACGGTGTGGCTGCGCATCGGGTAGACCTTCGACACGACCGCCACCTTCAGCGCCGGGTCCGTCTCGGCGACCGCCACGGCCGCGCGCAACCCCGCGCCGCCGCCCCCCACGATGAGCACGTCGATCATGGCGCTCACTTCCCCCGGTCGGGTTCGACGGGGTCCTTGACGCGCTTGCCGTCGTGGCGGACGGCCGACAGGTGGATGCTGCCGTCGTGGTACTCGTGGCGGATCCTGCGGCAGCCGCAGTCGAAGAACTGGTCCCTGATGACGAGGCCGTAACCGTCGTCGTCGACGAGACGTTCACCGCCCGACTTCTTCCCGCAGGGGGCCGTCTCGGGGTCGAACGGGATCTTGCTGCCGTTCATCGCCGATCTCCTTAGATGGGCGAGATGTCATGGTCAGCCAGGTGCGTCGGCGCGCGGCGGCACCTCGGGGGCGTCGTCCCCGCCGGAGATCTCGTCCGGCGCGGAGCTCTCGGCCGTCTCCTCACGCGGGTAGTGCAGGTCGAAGGCGGGCCGCTCGGAGCGGATGGGCGGCATGAACGTGAAGTTGTGCCGCGGCGGCGGGCAGCTCGTCGCCCACTCCAGGGAGTTGCCGTAGCCCCACGGGTCGTCGAGGGTGACCTTGGGCGCGCGCCTGGCGGTCTTCCAGACGTTGTAGAGGAACGGCAGCGTCGAGGCGCCGAGCAGGAACGCCCCGACGGAGGAGATCTGGTTGAGCGTGGTGAAGCCGTCACCCACGCCGTAGTCGGCGTAGCGCCTCGGCATGCCGAGCTGCCCGATCACGTGCTGGATGAGGAAGGTGGTGTGGAAGCCGACGAACAGCGTCCAGAAGTGCACCTTCCCGAGCCGGTCGTCCAGCATCCTGCCGGTCATCTTGGGCCACCAGAAGTAGAAGCCGGAGAACATGGCGAACACGACGGTGCCGAAGACGACGTAGTGGAAGTGGGCGACGACGAAGTAGGTGTCGCTGATGTGGAAGTCGAGCGGCGGCGAGGCCAGGATGACGCCGGTCAGCCCGCCGAGCAGGAACGTCACGAGGAAGCCCACGGCGAACAGCATCGGCGACTCGAACGTCAGGTGACCCCGCCACATCGTGCCGATCCAGTTGAAGAACTTCACGCCGGTCGGCACGGCGATGAGGAACGTCATGAACGAGAAGAAGGGCAGCAGCACCTGCCCCGTGGGGAACATGTGGTGCGCCCACACGGTCATCGACAGCCCGGCGATCGCGATGGTGGCGCCGACCAGCCCCATGTAGCCGAAGATCGGCTTGCGGCTGAAGACCGGGATGACCTCGGTGATGATGCCGAAGAACGGCAGCGCGATGATGTAGACCTCGGGATGGCCGAAGAACCAGAACAGGTGCTGCCACAGCAGCGGCCCGCCGTTGTCGGCGACGAACACCTGCGTGCCGAGCTTGCGGTCCGACTCCAGCACCAGCAGCGCGGCGGCCAGCACCGGGAACGCCATCAGCACGAGCATGCTGGTCAGCAGCACGTTCCAGGTGAACAGCGGCATGCGGAACATGGTCATGCCGGGCGCGCGCATGCCGATGATCGTGGTGATGAAGTTGACCGCGCCGAGGATCGTCCCGAGGCCGGACAGCGCCAGCCCCATGATCCACAGGTCGCCGCCGATCTGCGGCGAGAACGTCGAGGACGCCAGCGGCGTGTACGCGAACCACCCGAAGTCGGCCGCGCCCCCCGGCGTGAAGAACCCGGCCACCACCATCAGCCCGCCGAACAGGAACAGCCAGTACGCCACCGCGTTCAGCCGGGGGAAGGCCACGTCCGGGGCGCCGATCTGCAGCGGCATGACCACGTTCGCGAAGCCCGCGAACAGCGGGGTGGCGAACAGCAGCAGCATGATCGTGCCGTGGATGGTGAACAGCTGGTTGTACTGCTGCTGGTTGACGAGCTGCATGCCGGGCGCGACCAGCTCCGCCCGGATGATCATCGCCATCACGCCGGCGACCAGGAAGAAGCCGAAGGAGGTGATCAGGTACAGGTATCCGATGACCTTGTGGTCGGTCGTGGACATCCACGAGACGATCACCGTCCCGGTGCGACGGCGCCGGACCTGCTCGATCGAGGTCTCCCGCACGGTCGTCACGGCTGCTCCCTCCGACGCGGAGTTGTGCCTGCCCCGATCTACCCATTGCACGCCAACGACCGCCGCTCGTGAAGTCGTTGTTTGGGATTCGCCGCAGAAAGCTTTACGGAAACGGCCGCCGGAGGTGTCCAGATGGCGGAAAGCGGGCCGGTGCTGCGGGCGGCATCTTCTATCCTGCGTAGGCGAACCGAATCGGAGGAGATGCTCGTGACCGCCCAGCGTGACTACGCCGACCTCGTCCAGCGAGGGCTCTCGCTCGACCTGACCAGGGGCAAGCCGTCGCCGCGCCAGCTCGACCTCTCCAACGACCTGCTGAAACTGCCCACGTCCTACCGTGCGGCCGACGGCAGCGACGGCCGCAACTACGGCAACCTCCAGGGCCTGGCCGAGCTGCGCGAGCTGTTCGCGCCGCTGCTGCAGGTCCCGGCCGGGCAGCTGGTGGTCGGCGGCAACGCGAGCCTCGCGCTGATGCACGACACGGTCGTGCACGCGCTGCTCAGCAAGGTCCCCGGCGCCGCCCGCCGGTGGGTCGAGGAGCCGAAGGTCACGTTCCTGTGCCCGGTGCCCGGCTACGACCGGCACTTCACGATCTGCGAGCGGCTCGGCATCGAGATGGTCGCGGTGCCGATGACCGCCGAGGGCCCCGACATGGACGTCGTGGAGGAGCTGGTCTCCTCCGACGCGAGCGTCAAGGGCATGTGGTGCGTGCCGAAGTACAGCAACCCGTCCGGCGTCTCCTACAGCGACGAGACCGTGCGCAGGCTGGCCGCCATGCCGACGGCCGCGCCCGACTTCCGGATCTTCTGGGACAACGCCTACGCCGTCCACCACCTCACCGACACGCCCGACGAGCTGGCCGACATCCTCACGCTGGCCGCCGAGCACGGCAACGCCGACCGCGTGTTCGTCTACGCCTCCACCTCGAAGGTGACGCTCGCCGGCTCAGGCGTGTCGTTCTTCGGCTCCTCGCCGGCCAACGTGCAGTGGTTCCTCGGCAACACCTCGAAGCAGTCGATCGGCCCCGACAAGATCAACCAGTTGCGCCACGTCGAGTTCCTGCGCGACCCGGCCGGCGTCGAGGCCCACATGCGCCGCCACGCGGAGCTGATCGGGCCCAAGTTCGAGCTGGTCGACAAGGTGCTGAGCGAGCGGCTGAGCGGCCTGGCCACCTGGACCAGCCCCAAGGGCGGCTACTTCATCAGCCTTGAGGTGCCCCACGCGGCCGAGGTCGTGGCCAAGGCCAAGGCGGCCGGCATCGCGCTCACCCCGGCGGGCGCGACGCACCCCTACGGCAAGGACCCCGACGACCGCACGATCAGGATCGCGCCCACCTTCCCCGAGCTCGACGAGCTGGAGCAGGCGATCGAGGGCCTTGCCGTGTGCGTCCGCCTGGTGGCGGAGGAGCGCGGCTAGCGCTGGCCGTTCCTGAAGCCGAAGATGTACTCGCGCGTCTCGCTCGGATGGAACGGGACGCCGACCCCCGGCTCGAAGGCGACGTTGTCGCGGGCGCAGTAAGAGAGGCCCTCCCACACGGCCAGGGCCTTCTCCCTGGCCGGGGCCTCGACGCGGTCGCGCTTGCGCGCGCCGTACGAGCCGAGCACGTTCAGCAGCCCGAACCCCCAGAACAGGCCCGTCAGGCAGAACGGGGCGAGCAGCACCTCGCCCCACGCCGGGTCCTGTCCCATGGCGATGATCAGCGACATGACCAGGTGCATCAGGGCCGCGACGAGCAGCAGCACGTAGCCCTGGTTCCTGGTCCACGCGGTGTAGTGGCGGCTGGGGAACGACAGCCAGACCGCGAGCTGCGTCCGGCTCATCACGTGTTTGGACGCGCCGAGCGCCGCTGCCGTGGGCAGATCGGCGACCTCGCGCGCCCCCGGTAACCGCACCCGGCCGATCTTGTACGTGGTCCCGGCCGCGACCGCTCCGGGGACCGCGACGACCTGGTCATCCTTGGAGCACACCGGGCACTCGACGTTCATCCGGGCAGTCTGGCCTTAAGGAACGCGCTGCGCAAACCATAGGCTTCGAGATGTGAGACCGATTGATGCCTTGGTGAACGCCCTGCCCGATGCGCGTGTCGTGACCGACCCCGATGTGATCGACTCCTATGCCCGGGATCGTACGTTTCTGGCGCCGGGCAAGCCGCTCGGCGTCGTGCTGGCCGCCACGCGCGACGACGTGGTGACGACCCTGAAGTGGGCGAGCGAGCACCGGGTGCCGGTGGTGCCGCGCGGCGGGGGCACCGGCCTCGCGGGCGCGTCCGTCGCCGGTGACGGCACGGTCATCCTGTCGCTGGCCAGGATGACCGCGATCAGGGAGCTGTCGCCCGCCGACGAGATCGCGGTCGTCGAGCCCGGCGTCATCACCGCCGACCTCGACAGGGCCGCGAGGGAGCACGGGCTCATGTACGCGCCTGACCCCTCGTCGTACGAGATCTCCACGATCGGCGGGAACCTGGCCACCAACGCCGGCGGGCTGCGCTGCGTGAAGTACGGCGTGACCAGGGACTCCGCGCTCGGCCTAGAAGTGGTGCTGGCCGACGGCCGGGTGCTGAACACCGGCCGGCGCACGATGAAGGGCGTCACCGGCTACGACCTGACCGGCCTGTTCGTCGGCTCGGAAGGCACGCTCGGCGTGATCACCGCCGCCACCGTACGGCTGCGCCGCGCGCCCGCCGCGCCGCCCGCGACGTTCGCCGCGGAGTTCGGCTCGCTGCGCGACGCGGGCGCGGCCGTCTCGGCGATCATGGCGGCGGGCTGCCAGCCGTCCCTGATGGAGCTGCTCGACCGGGCCACGCTGCAGGCCATCGACGACTGGCGCAACATCGGCCTCGAGGCGAGCACGCAGGCCATGCTCATCGGGCAGTCCGACGTGCCCGACGGGCAGGCGGTGGTCGAGCGCATGGAGCGGATCTGCGCCGAGAACGGCGCCTCGTTCGTGGCCGTCTCCTCCAGCCCGGCCGAGGCCGAGGAGCTGGTGGGGCTGCGGCGGCTGGCGTACGGGGCCAAGGAGCGGCTGGGCGCGTGCCTGGTCGAGGACGTGTGCGTGCCCAGGTCCGTCCTGCCCGACATGATCACCGCGATCGAGGAGGCGGGCGAGCGGCACGGCGTGCGCATCGCGACCGTCGCGCACGCCGGCGACGGCAACCTGCACCCGGTCTTCATCTTCGAGCACGGGACGCTCGAACCGCCCGCCGAGGTGTGGGCGGCGGCGGACGAGGTGTTCAGGCGCGCGCTGGAGTTCGGCGGCACGCTCACCGGCGAGCACGGCGTGGGGTTGCTCAAACGGCGCTGGCTCGAGCTGGAGTCGGGGCCGGTGGCGGCCGAGCTCCAGCGGGGGATCAAGGCCGTCTTCGACCCGCTCGGCATCCTGAACCCGGGCAAGGCGATCTGATCTTCGGTTGACCAAGCCGTGACCTTGGGGTTCGCGGCGTACACGACCTGCACAGGAACGCTGACTTTGCTCGTCAAAACCTGAAACTTCTGACACGTCCGGCAGACGCCTCAAGCGTCGCGCTGGTAGCGTTTTGCCTCATCTATTGGGTTGTTATGGGGGTCCGACGTGAATCAGTTCCAGCCGTTGGCGGCGGACGATCCGCGGCGGCTGGGGGCGTTTGACATCGTCGCCCGGCTCGGCGAGGGCGGCCAGGGCGTTGTCTATCTCGGCAAGAGCGACTCCGGGGAACAGGTCGCGGTCAAGCTGCTGCACAACGCCCTCGTGGCCGACGCCGACGCCAGGACCCGCTTCCTGCGCGAGGTCGCCGTCGCGCAGCGGGTGGCGCGGTTCTGCACCGCGCCCGTGCTGCACGCCGACCTCGACGGGAGCCGGCCGTACATCGTCAGCGAGTACGTGCCGGGGCCGTCACTGCGCGAGCTGGTCATCAACGAGGGGCCGCGACGGGGCGCGGCGCTCGAACGGCTGGCCATCAGCACCGCCACCGCGCTGGCGGCCATCCACCGGGCCGGGATCCTGCACCGGGACTTCAAGCCCGCCAACGTGCTGATGGGGCCCGAGGGTCCCGTCGTGATCGACTTCGGCATCGCCCGCGCCCTCGACTCGCCCGGCGCCACCGCGACCGGCATGGCCATGGGGACCCCCTCGTACCTCGCGCCCGAGCAGCTCAGCGGGGCGGCCGTGTCCGAGGCGGCGGACGTGTTCGCGTGGGGCGTCACCATGGTGTTCGCCGCCACCGGCAAGCCCGCCTTCGGCGCCGACTCCATCCCCGTCGTGATGAACCGGATCCTCAACGAGGAGCCCGAGCTCGGGACGATGGACGGCATGCTGGGCGAGCTGGTCGCCGCCTGCCTGTCCAAGGACCCGTCGCTGCGGCCCACCGCCGACGAGCTGATCGTCCACCTCACCGGCCAGCCCGCCCCGAAGGCCGCCATCGAGCCGGTCACCGGCTCCACCGCGACCGGCGCCCAGTTCGGTTCCCAGTCCGGCCCTCAGACCGGCGCCACGCAGACCGGCATCCCGCAGACCGCCGCCGACCAGGCCGCGGCCGGAGCCCAGGCCGCCGCCGCGGCACAAGGGGCCGCCGGGGCTTTCGGGGCCGGCGCAGACGGCTCCGGGCAGGACCACTATCCCGGCCCCTGGACGCAGCCCACCGGCCCGTACCTCGCGGGCGGCCCCCAGGGCACGGCCCCTCCCCAGACCGGCGACTACGGCCACCTGGCCGCCACCGCTCACCTCGGCTCGGGCCTCCCCGGCCAGACCGGCCCTCAGGCCCAGCCCGGCGTTCCCGGTCAGGGCGGCGTGGCGGGTCAGGGCGGCGTGGCGGGCGGTCCCGGACAGGGTGGGCCCGGACAGGGTGGGCCCGGACAGGGTGGGCCCGGACAGGGTGGGCCCGGACAGGGCGGGGTTCCCGGCAACCCCCCGCACGGCGCTCCGCACCCCGGCATGCCGCAGACCACCGGCCCCCTGCCGCTCGGCGGCTCCGGCAACGTGCCCGGAGGCCCGGCGCACGGCGGAATGCCCGGTCAGGCCGGTGCACCCGGTCAGGGCGTCCCCAGTCAGGGCATCCCAGGGCAGGGCGTCCCAGGGCAGGGCGTCCCAGGGCGGCAGGGCGTTCCCGGTCAGATGGGCCCGCACGCCGGCGCTCAGGGCCCGCACGGGCCTGCGCAGGGCGGGCTCGGGATGCCTCAGCAGCACGGCGCTCCCGGCGGCCCGTACCAGGGCGGCCCGGCCGGCCCTAACGGACCCGGCGGGCACGGTCCAGCTGGGCCCGGTGGGCCCGGAGCTGGCGGGCCCGGTGCTGGCGGGTCCGGGGCCGGTGGGCATGGTGCTGGTGCGCATGGTGCTGGTGCCGCTGGGCGCAGCGGGCCTGGCGGGCCCGGGCAGGACGGTGATGGGGCGCGGGCGAAGCAGCGGCGGACTCTGACTCTCGCGTTGTCCGGTGCGGCCGCCGCGGCGCTGCTGGTGGTGGCCGGGGCGGTGGTCGTGCAGGCGAACGCGGGCAAGGAGGTCCCGGTGGTCGCCGTGGGCAAGTCCTCCAGCGACTCCGACGGCGACGGCGGCGGCTCCGGCCAGGGCGAGGCGCCCACGACGTCCGACTCGCCCACGCCGGCCCCGACGGGCTCCCCCGCGCCTGTCCCGACGCTGGACATCGAGCCGGAGAAGACGAAGAAGCCGAAGCCGACGAAGGAGCCGATCGCGCAGAGGCCGACGGTGACGACGACGGCGCCGTCGATCCGCCCGACGCCCAGGCCGACGCGCAAGCCGACGGCCGTGGACCCGGACACCGGGCCGAGCAAGACTCCGAAGCCGACCACGACCCGCAAGAAAGAGGTCAAGCCGAGCACGTCGCTGAAGGCGAACACGGCCAGCGCCACGTCGCTGTGCGGCGCCGGGTACGCGATCATCAACTCACACGCGCTGGCCGGCCACGCCACGGTCTACCTGCTCTACAACTCCGGCGCCGGGATGAACTGCGTGGTCACGATCTCCCGCTACGTCCACCCGAAGAAGGTGAACATGAGCGCCATGCTCCAGGTCAAGGGCGGCGCCAGCGCGAACGACCCAGGCACGTTCACCGCCTACGCGGGCCCGGTGCGGCTGCCCGCCAAGAAGAAGTGCGTGATCTGGGGCGGCGCGTGGAACTCGTACGTCTGGAAGTCGGAGTGGAGCCACTGCAGCTGAGCGGGCGGGCTGTGACGGGAGGCGGGCCTGCGTTAGCGTGGGCATGATCGTCGGCTCCGTACGAGGAGGACGCCCGTGATCATCAGCAGGCTCGACACCGGCTCGGCCGGCTACCGTGCCCGCAGGGAGGCGATGCTCGCCAAGCTGGCCGAGCTGGACGCCGAGCAGGCGAAGGCGGTGGCGGGCGGCGGCGAGCGGTACGTCACCAGGCACCGCGACCGCGGCAAGCTGACCGCCAGGGAGCGCGTCGAGCTGCTGGTCGACCCCGACTCGCCGTTCCTTGAGCTGTCGCCGCTCGCGGGATGGGGCACCGAGTTCCCCGTGGGCGCGAGCCTGGTCGCGGGCATCGGCGTGATCGAGGGCGTCGAGTGCATGATCACGGCGAACGACCCGACCGTGCGTGGCGGGGCGTCGAACCCGTGGACGCTGCGCAAGACCCTGCGCGCCGCCGACATCGCCCTGCGCAACCGCCTGCCGTACGTGAACCTGGTCGAGAGCGGCGGCGCGGACCTGCCGACGCAGAAGGACATCTTCATCCCCGGCGGGCAGGTCTTCCGCGACCTGACGCGGTTGTCGGCGGCGGGGGTGCCGACGGTGGCGCTGGTGTTCGGCAACTCGACGGCGGGCGGCGCGTACGTGCCGGGCATGAGCGACCACGTGGTGATGGTCAGGGAGCGCGCGAAGGTGTTCCTGGGCGGCCCGCCGCTGGTGAAGATGGCGACCGGCGAGGAGTCCGACGACGAGTCGCTGGGCGGCGCGGAGATGCACGCCAGGGTGAGCGGTCTGGCCGACCATCTGGCGCAGGACGAGTACGACGCCTTACGCATCGGCCGCCGCATCGTCGCCTCGCTCGGCTGGCGCAAGCTGGGCCGCGAGCCGGATGGGGAGGTGCGCGAGCCGGCGTACCCGGCGGACGAGCTGCTCGGCATCGTGCCGGAGGACCTGAAGGTGCCGTTCGACCCGCGCGAGGTGATCGCCCGGGTGGTGGACGGCAGCGTGTTCGAGGAGTTCAAGCCGCTCTACGGCGCCTCGCTGGTGACGGGGTGGGCGAGCGTGCACGGCCACCGCGTGGGCGTGCTGGCGAACGCGCGCGGGGTGCTGTTCAGCGAGGAGTCGCAGAAGGCGACCCAGTTCATCCAGCTCGCGAACCAGACCCGCACCCCGCTGCTGTTCCTGCAGAACACGACCGGCTACATGGTCGGCAAGGACTACGAGCAGGGCGGCATCATCAAGCACGGCGCCATGATGATCAACGCGGTGTCCAACTCGACCGTGCCGCACCTGACCGTGGTCATGGGCGCCTCGTACGGGGCGGGCAACTACGGAATGTGCGGGCGCGCGTACGAGCCTCGCTTCCTGTTCAGCTGGCCGAGCGCCAGGTCGGCGGTGATGGGCCCGGCGCAGCTCGCCGGGGTGCTGTCGATCGTGGGCCGGGCGTCGGCGCTGGCGAAGGGGCAGCCGTACGACGAGGAGGCGGACGCGGCCATGCGTGCCATGGTGGAGCAGCAGATCGAGGCCGAGTCGGCGGCGTTCTTCTTGTCGGGCCGCCTGTACGACGACGGCGTGATCGACCCGCGTGACACGCGGACGGTGCTGGGCCTGTGCCTGTCGGCGATCAACAGCGCGCCGGTGCCTGAGCCGGCGGGATATGGAGTGTTCCGGCCGTGATCACCCGCCTGCTGGTCGCGAACCGGGGTGAGATCGCCCGGCGCGTGTTCCGTACCTGCCGCTCGCTCGGCGTCTCCACGGTCGCCGTCTTCTCCGACGCCGACGCGGACGCGCCGCACGTGGCCGAGGCCGACCTGGCGGTACGCCTGCCGGGCGTGTCGGCGGCCGAGACGTACCTGGACATCGAACGCGTCCTCGCGGCCTGCCGGGCGAGCGGGGCGGACGCGGTGCATCCCGGTTACGGGTTCCTGTCGGAGAACGCCGCCTTCGCGCGGGCGGTGCTGGACGCCGGTCTGGTGTGGGTGGGGCCGCCGCCCGAGACGATCGCCGCCATGGGGGTCAAGATCGGGGCGAAGCGGCTGATGGCGGAGGCCGGCGTACCGGTGCTGCCCTCGCTCGACCTGACCGCGCCCGAGGAGTACCCGCTGCTGGTCAAGGCGTCGGCGGGCGGCGGCGGGCGCGGGATGCGGATCGTGCGCGGGCCTGACGAGCTGGCCGAGGCGGTGGAGTCGGCGCGGCGCGAGTCGGCCGCGGCGTTCGGCGACGGCACGGTCTTCGCCGAGCCGCTGCTGGAGCGGGCCCGCCACGTCGAGGTGCAGGTGCTGGCCGACCGGTACGGCGGTGTGTGGACGCTGGGCGAGCGCGAGTGCAGCGTGCAGCGGCGGCACCAGAAGGTGATCGAGGAGTGCCCGTCGCCCGGCGTCACGGAGGCGACGCGGAAGCTGCTGTACGACGCCGCCGCCAGGGCCGTCCGCAAGATCGGCTACGTCGGGGCCGGGACGGTGGAGTTCCTGGTCAAGGGCGACCGGGTGGCGTTCCTGGAGATGAACACCCGGCTCCAGGTCGAGCATCCGGTGACCGAGCTGGTCTACGGCGTCGATCTGGTCCGGCTGCAGCTGGAGGTGGCCGAGGGCGCGGCGCTGCCGCCGTCGCCGCCCGAGCCGTCCGGGTGGGCGGTGGAGGCCCGCCTGTACGCCGAGGACGCCTCCTTCGTGCCGCAGAGCGGCACGTTGTGGCGGTTCGAGGTGCCCCATGAGGTACCCGGTGAGGTGCGGGTGGACGCCGGGGTGGAGTCGGGGTCCGTGGTGCCGCCGCACTATGACGCGATGCTGGCCAAGGTGGTCGCGTACGGGGCGACGCGGGCGGAGGCGGTGCGGCGGCTGGCGGGGGCGTTGCGGCGGGCGAAGCTGCACGGCGTACCGACTAACCGCGATTTATTACTGGACGTCCTGAAAAATCGGGACTTTGTGGCTGGTGACACGCACACCGGGCTGCTCGACCACCCCCCGGCCACCGCGAAGGCCGTCGACGACCTCGCTCCGCTGGCCGCCGCGCTCGCGATGGCCGCCGGGAACCGGCGCCGGGCACGCGTACTCGGCGGGCTGCCGGGCGGCTGGCGCAACGTCCGCTCCCAGCCCCGCAGCGTCACCTTCGAGGAGACCGGCCCCGTCACCTACGACCCGCTGCCCCCTGACGTCCGCGTGGTCACGGCCGGGCCCGATGAGGTGGTGCTGGAACGCGACGGCGTGCGTCGTACGTACGAGGTGGCCGGGTACGAGCCGCAAGGCCCGCTCTACGTGGACCACGCCGAGGGCGCCGCGCGGCTGACCCCGCTCCCCCGCCTGCCGGAACCCGCCGAGCACACCGCCCCTGGCTCACTGCTCGCCCCCATGCCGGGTAGCGTGCTGCGGGTCGAGGTGGCGCCCGGCGACCGGGTGACCAAGGGGCGGACGGTCCTCGTCCTCGAAGCGATGAAGATGGAGCACCGGATCACCGCGCCGGCCGACGGGGTGGTGTCCGGCGTACACGTGGAGAAGGGCCGGCAGGTCGACGCGGGCGAGGTGCTGGCGATCATCCAGGAGGGGGACTCATGACGGGCCTGGTGCACAAGGAGCTCACCGCGGGCGTCGCGACGATCACGCTCGACTCGCCGCACAACCGCAACGCGCTGTCCGTGGCGCTGCTCGGCGAGCTGTCCGAGCGCCTGAAGCAGGCCCTGGACGAGCCCGCCGCCCGGGTGATCGTGCTGACCGCCACGGGGACGGTGTTCTGCTCCGGCGCCGACCTGAAGGAACAGGGCAGGCCGGGGGCGCCGGTGACGGCGTCGTTCCCGGACATCATGGAGCTGATCTGGGAGAGCCCCAAGCCGGTGGTCTGCCGCCTCAACGGCACCGCGAGGGCGGGCGGGCTCGGCCTGGTCGCCGCGTGCGACTTCGCGGTCGCGCCGCTGACGGCCTCGTTCGCGTTCACCGAGGTACGTCTCGGGGTCGCGCCCGCCATGATCGCCGTGCCGGTCCTCAGGAGGCTGTCGGCCAGGGCGGCGGCCGAATACTTCCTGACCGGCGAGGTGTTCGGCGCGGCGCGGGCCGTGGAGATCGGGCTGCTGTCGCGGGCCGTCCCCGAGGACGAGCTGGACGCCACCGTCGCCCGCTACACCGAGATGCTGGTCAAGGGCGGCCCCGAGGCGCTCGCCATCACGAAACGGCTGGTCAGGGAGGTGCCCGCGATGTCGTTCCACGACGGGCTGCGGGCCATGGCCGAGCTGTCGGCCGAGCGCTTCGCCTCCGAGGAGGGCCAGGAGGGCATCGCCGCGTTCAAGGCCAAGCGCCCGCCCGCGTGGACGGTGTGAGCCCCGTGGTGCTGCGCGTCGCCAACTGCAGCGGCTTCTACGGCGACCGGCTCTCCGCCGCCCGCGAGATGGTGACGGGCGGGCCGATCGACGTGCTGACCGGCGACTGGCTGGCCGAGCTGACCATGTTCATCCTGGCCGGCAACCGGCTCAAGGGCCGTCCAGGGTACGCGCCGACGTTCCTGCGCCAGCTCGAAGACGTCCTGGGCCCCTGCCTCGACCGCGGCATCAAGATCGTGACGAACGCGGGCGGCCTCGACCCCGCCGGGTGCGCCGAGGCCGTCCACGAGCTGGCCGACCGGCTCGGGCTCAGCCCCTCCATCGCGTACGTCACCGGCGACGACCTCACCGGCCTGCCCCTCGACCTCGTCAACGCCGACACGGGCGAGCGCCTCGACGCCACCCCGCTCACCGCCAACGCCTACCTCGGCGGCCGGCCCATCGCCGCCGCCCTCGCGGCCGGCGCCGACGTCGTGGTGACCGGGCGGGTGACCGACGCGGCGCTCGTGACCGGGCCCGGCATCTGGCGGTACAGCTGGGAGCCGGGCGACCTCGACGCGCTGGCCGGGTCGGTGGTGGCCGGGCACGTCATCGAGTGCGGCTGCCAGGCGACCGGCGGCAACTACGCGTTCTTCCAGGACGTTCCCGAGCTCGGCCACTGCGGCTTCCCGCTCGCCGAGCTGCACGCCGACGGCTCCTCCGTCATCACCAAGCATCCCGGCACCGGCGGCCTGGTCTCCGTCGGCACCGTCACCGCGCAGCTCGTCTACGAGCTCGGCGGCCCCCGCTACCTCGGGCCCGACGTGGTCGCCCGCTTCGACACCGTCACGCTCACCGACGACGGCCCCGACCGGGTCCGCGTCTCCGGTGTCCGCGGGGAGCCGCCGCCTGACACGCTCAAGGCGTCGGTCAACCACCTGGGCGGCTACCGCAACACGATGACGCTCGTCCTGACCGGCCTCGACCTGCCGGCCAAGGCCAGGCTGGCCGAGGAGGCCCTGTGGGCCCGCATCCCCCGCGACCGCTTCGACGAGGTCTCCGTCACCCTCACCGGCCTGGGCCCGCGATCGGAGGCCGGGACGGCACTTCTGCGGATCACCGTCATGTCCGACGACCGCCGCACGGCGGGCCGCGCCTTCTCGTCGGCCGTCGTGGAGACCGGTCTCGCCAGCTACCCCGGCTTCTACGCCCTCACGCCGCCGGGGGACGCCTCCCCGTACGGCGTGCACTGGCCGGTGCTCGTCCCGGCCGCCCAGGTCCGCCCCCGCGTCTTCGTGGACGGCACCGAGCTGCCCTTCGAGCAGCCACCGCCGCCCCCCGAGGTGCCGATCATCCCGGAAGCCCCCACGACCCGGGCGGCTCCCGGAGGGAAGGGCGTGCGGATCCCGCTGGGCCGGATCGCCGGGGCCCGATCGGGCGACAAGGGCGGGAACGCGAACCTGGGCGTCTGGACCGACACCCAGCCCCGCTACGACTGGCTGGCCGCGTACCTCACCGTGGAGACCCTGAAGGACCTTCTCCCGGCCCTGCGGCCGTACCGCGTGGACCGGCACGACCTGCCCAACCTCAAGGCCGTCAACTTCGTGATCCACGGCCTCCTCGGCCGGGGCGTGGCGGCGAGCACCCGCCTGGACCCGCAGGCCAAGGCGCTGGGCGAGGAGCTACGAGCCCGCCCGGTGGAGGTCCCGGCCGGCCTTCACCCCTGAGCGGTCCAGCCCAGCAGGGCCGCGCCGAGCAGGCCGGCCAGCGGGCCGAGACGCGAGGCCCGTACGTCGGGAGCGGGGCGGAAGGCGAGCCGGGCGGCCAGCCGCTCGCGCAGGGGCACCACGAGCGCGTCCCCCGCCTGCGACACGCCGCCCCCGATGACGACGGCCGCGGGATCGAGCACCAGCGTGTACGTCGCCAGCGCCAGCGCGAGCGCCTCCACCGCCTCCGCCCACACCGCCGTGGCCCGCGCGTCGCCCTGGGCGGCCAGCCGGACCACGTCCTCGGCGCCGGGGACCCCGCACCGCGCCGCCACGGCCGACCCCTACAACCGTACGCTGTCGCTGCGCCGCGCCCAGTCGGTCGAGAGTGCCATGCGCGGGCTGCTCGCCGACGCCGGGGTGACCCTTCA
>NZ_JBEXLH010000084.1:0-32293 GCF_040609855.1 Nonomuraea sp. NPDC004580
GGCCGCCGCCCAGTACGCGGGGGTGTCCAGCGCCGAGGCTAAGGCCGCGCTCGCGGCGGCGTCCCGGGCCAGGGCCGACGCGGAACGGGCGAAGGCCGCCACCGCCGAGACCGTACGCCACGCGAACGTCGCCCAGGACGCGGCCGGCAAGGCGAGGGACGCGGCGACCCGCGCGGTGTCGTACGCGGAGCAGTCGGCGCGCGCCGCCGCGAGCGCGGCCGGCCACGCGGGCTCCGCCGTCAACGCCGCCGAGCTGGCGACCGAGCACGCGAACAACGCCTTCAAGGCGGCCGAGGACGCGCTGGACGCCGCCGAGACGGCCCAGGACGTCTACAAGGCGGCGCGCGAGGCGGACGAGGAACGCATCAGGAGCGAGTACGAGCTGGAGCTGTCCTTCGCCCGGCACGTCACCGAGCAGGCGGCCAAGGCCAGGCTGCAGGACGCCCGCGGCTTCGACGTACCGATGAAGCGTTATCACACGCCGGAGATCGACGCGCTGATCGCGGAAGTCACGGCGGAAACCACGGCGGAGGGCGCCTCGGAGGGCGCCTCGGAGGGCGCCTCGGAGGGGGCCGACCTCGCGGTGGCGGCCGGCAAGGCGCGGCAGGTGGCCCGCTATTTCGCGACGGTGCCGGGGTCGTGGACCAGCTCCGCCGCCATGGCCGCGCTCGGTGAGGACGACGACGCCCGCGTCGTCGAGTTCGTCAAGAGCGGGCTCGCCGCCGCCGAGGAGCAGGACGACCGTGCGACGCTGACCGGGCTCTCGGTCACGCGCAGCCCCGCCATGAGGGCGGCCGCCGAGCGGGCACTCGACGGCGGGTGGCGTGACGTCGTCGCGTTCCTGGAGAACCCGGACTATCCCGAGCGCGCCGCCGAGGACCGGGTGCGGGTCGGCCGGATCCGCGGGGAAGCCGTCGAGGCCGGCGACACGGAGACCGCGGAGGCGGCCAACACCGCCCTGCGCTCCGAGGACCCGGATGCGCTGCGCACGTTCCTTGACGTGACGTACAACACCGCGCACGCGATCGACGTCCGCGCCAAGGTCGCCGCCATCGCGGGCGATGACGCCAACGGCACCGAGGTCCGCAACGGCGCCAGGGTGGCGCTGGCCGGCACGACCGCGATGCAGGTCGAGTTCCTGGAGGTGGAGCGGCACCGCGCGGCGCAGCGCGACCACGCGACCGCGACCCACAACTTCGTCGCCACCTCCCTGATGATCGAGACCTCGAAGATCGCGGAGCAGGCCGTCGACTTCGCGCGCACCGCGCAGGCCGCCGCCGCGCAGGCGCGCGGGGCGGCGGAAGAGGCCATCGGCTACTCGACCGCCGCGACCCAGGCGGCCGGCCGGGCACGCGAACACGCGACCGACGCCGTGGCCGCCGCGCAGGACGCCGCCCAGTCGGCGGAACGCGCCGCGCAGGCCGTCCGCACCGCCGCCGCCGCGACCAAGCAGGCGCAGGAGTCGGCCGGGCGGGCCTCGCTCTCCGCCCGCTGGGCGCGCGCCTCGGCCGTCTCGGCGGCGCAGGACGCGGCCAGGGCGTTCGCCGCGTACGACACCGCGTACGACGCGCAGATCCGGGCGGGCAACAGCGCGTCGGAGGCGGCCCGCATCGCCGCCGAGGTGTTCGAGCACTACAGGAACGAGGCCAAGGACAAGCTCGACACGATCAAGGCCGAGTGGTACGGGCACTGCAAGTGGGGGCCCGAGAACGGCCTGCCCACGTACAACGACTGCAACCAGTACGTGGAGGACCTGCTCGACGACCCCAAGGGGCCGCTCAACGACCCGGCCGGCTACGCCGGTGAGCGCGCCGACGCCTGCAGGAAGCAGTTCGTCGGCAAGGCGCTCGACGCGTGCCTGTCGGTCGTCATGAGCCCGCTGTTCTGGTGGGCGAAGCGCGGGATCTCCGACCGGGAGAGCGAGACCCATCGGCTCGCCGAGGAGTACATGGGCCTGACCGCGCTGGACCTGCTCAACGCCATGTCCCAGTGGAGCATCGTGGGCAAGTGCAAGAAGGCGCCCGCGAGCAGCCTCGGCGGCGCGACGAAGAAGTTCAGGGACTGCATCGCCGGAGTCATGGACCTGACCGAGGACCCCAACTGGAACGAGTACTCGAGCCAGTGGAAGGGGACGTTCGTCGAGTCGATGGTCGACCCGGACCTGCGCTTCGCCGAGTACAACTCGATCCTGGGCACCATGTACCTGCAGGAGAACATCCTCGACCGCGCGGTCATCTCGGCGATCTACGAGACCGACCTCGCGATGTCGCTGCTGCGCATCCTGCCCGTCGGGTGCGTCAGGGACGGCGGTGACTGCCCGTACGCGGAGACCGCCGAGCAGCTCAAGGACGTGAGCCGGACGATCAAGCAGCTCAACAACCAGGGTTACATCGTCGACTCGTCGGGACGCGTGCTCGACGCCGACGGCCTGCCGATCGCGACCCTGCCCCCGGCCGACGACCTCGGCGCGTGGGCGGACTACACCGTCGAGAGCGGGCTCCACGACGACCTGCGAGCCCTGGAACAGCGGCTCGACCTGCTGTACCGGCGGGAGTTCGGCGTCCCCGTCCCGCCGCCCGCCCTGCATCTGGAGACGCAGCTCGCGTACCGGGTCGCCACCAAGGAGGTGGCGCTGCGGGACAACACGCTGCGGCTGGTGATGAACAACCCCGGCGGGGTGTGCGACGCGGTCCCGATCGAGGGCACGGGACCGGACGCGCGGCGGCAGGAGGTGGCCGGCTGCATCCAGGCCGTCAAACTGCTGCTCCCGGCGGGCACCACCATGGTCATCTACTACCCGGACCCGGACAACCCAGCAGAACTCTTGGAAGTCACGGTCCACGGCACCGGCCGCTGGCTGGACTGACCGTCATCTCGGCCCCTGCTCACCTCCCGCCGGCTCATCGCCCGGCGGGAGGTGGCGCCGATCACGTTCGATCGAGAAGGTCTACACGTTCACCTGCTGGGCCGGGAAGTCCGACGACCGCGGCAAGAAGTACCGCGGCTACTGAACGCACTCCACGACGTCGTCCCGCAACCCGAGGCGGCTCTCGTACACGCCGACCTTGTGAGTGATCAGCTTGAGGCACTCGTCCAGCTCGTGCATCTGCGCGAGCACCCGTTCCCGATGCCGGCGGAGCACCTCCAGCCGTTCCGCCTCGTTCCCCTGGCCCGCCCTGACCAGGTCGGTGTAGCGCCGGATGTCGGTCAGGGGCATGCCGGAGGCCCGCAGCCTGATGCAGACGCCCAGCCAGTCGACGTCGTCCTCGCTGTAGACGCGGTGCCCGGCGCTGCCCCGCCGTACCGGCTGGGCCAGCAGTCCCTCGCGCTCGTAGAAGCGCAACGTGTGGGTGCTGAGACCGGTGCGCTCGGCGACCTGGCCGATGCTCAGACCTGACATCCCGTCAGTTTGACTTAGAGTCGGCTCTAAGATCTACGGTCGCGAAGTATGAGATATCGCATTCTCGGCGGCACCGGCATGGAGGTCAGTGCCTACTGCCTCGGCACGATGATGTTCGGCGCGGCCGGCAACCCCGACCACGACGACAGCATCCGCATCATCCACAAAGCGCTCGACCACGGCATCAACTTCGTCGACACCGCCGACATGTACTCGGCGGGCGAGTCCGAGGAGATCGTGGGCAAGGCGCTGCGCGGCCGGCGGGACGACGTGGTGCTGGCGACGAAGGTGCACTTCCCGATGGGGGAGGGGCCCAACAGGGGCGGCAACTCGCGGCGGTGGATCGTCCGCGAGGTGGAGGCGAGCCTGCGGCGGCTCGGCACGGACTGGATCGACCTGTACCAGATCCACCGTCCCGACCACAGGACGGACATCGAGGAGACCCTGGCCTCGCTGACCGACCTCGTACGCCAGGGCAAGATCCGCGCCTTCGGCAGCTCGGCCTTCCCCGCGCACGAGACGGTCGAGGCGTACCACGTGGCCAGGCAGCGCGGGCTGTACCGGTTCCGCACCGAGCAGCCGCCGTACAACATCCTGGCCCGCGGCATCGAGGGGGACGTGCTGCCGACGGCGCAGCGGCTCGGCATGGGCGTGCTCACCTACAGCCCGCTGGGCTGGGGTTTCCTGACCGGCCGCTACCGCAAGGGGCAGGAGATCGACCTGTCGCGGGGCCGCGCCGCGCAGGCGCCGCAGCGGTTCGACCCGTCCATCCCGGTCAACGCGGCCAAGCTGGAGGTCGTCGAAGAGCTGGTGAAGCTGGCGGACGAGCTCGGCCGCACGCTGCCCGAGCTGGCGATCGCCTTCGCCGCCGCGCACCCGGCGGTCACCTCGGTCATCCTCGGGCCGCGCACGATGGAGCAGCTAGAGGGCCTGCTGAAGGGCGCCTCGCTGGTGCTCGACGACGCCGTGCTCGACCGGATCGACGAGCTGGTGCCGCCCGGCACGAACGTCTACCACCCGGTCGGCCTCTGGAGCCCCGCCCCGCTGACCGACCCCGCCCTGCGCCGCCGCCCGGCCGGGGACCGCGCGGCCGGCTGATCTCCTTCAAGATCGCCGCTTCGTGCCTGCGGTGGTTAGGCTTTCGTGCGTACCGGATCGGCGGGAGCGAGGCGGCCCGCGCCGGACGGCGTCCTCGTCGAAGCCCTGCAGCACGGTGACCTGATCTGGATGGAGGCCACATGGCAGCCGGCGACCGCGTGATCACCGCCGTCATCGTGGACGACCACGCGGCCATCGCCGTGGGGGTCGGCGTCTGGTGCGCCGCCGCCGTACCGCCGATCCGGCTCATCGACGCGGGCGACCGGCTCGCCGAGGTCTGGACGGGGCCGGGCGCCGACGCCGACGTCGTGATCTTCGATCTCGAGCTGGTGCCCGGCCTGCCCGACTTCGGGGAGCTGCGCCGGCTGGTGGACAGCGGCCGGCGGGTGATCGTGTACTCCCAGCACATCGAGGACAGCATCGCCATCAAGTGCGTCGATCTGGGCGCGCTGGCGTACCTGACCAAGCGGGAGGGGCCCGAGCACCTGGTGCCGGCCATCCAGGCGGCCGCGCGCGGCGAGGCGTACACGACGCCGTCGCTGTCCGGGGCGTTCATCGCCGACACCTCCGCCGAGCGGCCGCGGCTGTCGCAGCGGGAGGCGGAGGTGCTGCGGGCGTGGTTCGTCTCGTCCTCGAAGGAACTGGTCGCGGCCAAGCTCAACATCGGCGTCAAGACCGTCGACACCTACATCACGCGGGTCCGCGTCAAGTACGCGAACGTGGGGCGCGCCGCCCGTACGAAGAGCGACCTGGTGAGCCGGGCGCTCGACGACGGGCTCATCACGCTCGCCGAGCTGAACGACCAGGTGTAGGGCGTTCGCCGGACAGTACTCCGCCCGGTACGTCCCTATGGTGGTGATCGTGTGGATACCCGCTGCAAGGGGGAGCGGGTATCCCCGACATCCACAGGGGGACTCTATGGGGCTGGAGATCAACATTCTGGGGCCGTGCGAGGTCACGGCCGACGGCGAACCCGCCACGCTGATCGGCAAGCGACGGGTCGCCGTCCTGACGAAGCTGGCGCTGAACGCGGGACAGGCCGTCCCGGCCGAGCGGCTGCGGGGACAGGTCTGGGCGGACGGCGCCGCGGCGACCGCGGGCAAGCAGCTTCACATCGTCGTGTCCAAACTGCGCGACGCGCTGCCCCCGCAGGTCATCGTGACCGTGCCCGGCGGTTACCGGCTCGACCTGCCGCCCGAGTCCGTCGACGCCCACCGCTTCACATTCCTGACCGCCGAGGCCCGCTCCGCCCACCGCGACGGTGACCTCGCCGCCGCCGACCGGCTGTACCGCGAGGCGCTCGCCTTATGGCGAGGTGACGCGCTGTCCGGCATGACCGATCCCTGGGCGCAGGCCGAGTCCGCCCGCCTTGAGGCCGAACGCCTGACCGTCCTGGAGAAGCACGTCGACGTACGGCTGGCGGCGGGCGAGCACCACGAGGTCGTGCCCGCGCTGATGGCCCACATCGAGGCCCACCCGCTGCGCGAACGCCCGCGCGCCCAGCTCATGCTCGCGCTGTACCGGGCCTCGCGGCCCTCGGAGGCGATCGAGGTCTACCGCGAGACCCGCCGCACCCTGGCCGACGAGCTCGGCATCGAGCCAGGCCCGGGGCTGCGCCGCCTCCTCCAGAGCGTCCTCCACCGTGACCCCGCCCTCGACCTCCCCAGGTCCGGCCATCTGGTCGGGGGCTAGGCCGCCTGGACGGCCGCGCCCTCCACCGGTACGGGCCAAGCGGGCCACTCCACCCTCCGCCTCACGTCCCTCGGCAGGCTCGCGTTGAGCCGGTCAGATCCAGCCCTGTTGCTTGGCGAGGAGGGCGCCCTGAAAGCGGTTCGCGGCGCCCAGGCGTTCCAACAACGCGGCCACGTGCCGCCGGTACGTCCGCAGGCTCACCCCCATCTCCCTGGCCGCCACCTCGTCCTTACGGGTGCTGGCCAGCAGGTACAGCACCCGGCGCTCCCGGGGGGTGAGCCCGGGAGCGGGGCAGGGCTCGAGGTCCTGGGCGTGCGACCAGACGCGTTCGAACAGGTCCGTCATCGCCGCCACCACGCCCGCCTGCGAGATCATCAAGGCGCTGTCACCGCCTGGCTCGCTGGGGACGAAGACCACCGCGCGGTCGACGATCACCAGCTGCTGACCGTCGTCGTCCACCAGCCGGTGGTGGTCGCCCGAGCGGTGCAGGGCGCGGCAGTGGTCCAGGAATGCCTGCTCCAGCACGCTCTTCCTGGAGACGATCGTGCGGCGGCGGGTGGTCTCGCCGAGCCCCCGCAGGTCGACGCACAGGTGCATGGCCAGCACCTCCTGGGCGTCGAGCGCCAGGGAGCGGATGCGTTCGGCGACCCGGTCGGCGCCGTCGATCTGCTCGATCGTCACCGTACGACCCCGCCCGCGCTGCCGCGCGCTCAGCAGGTGCACCGCCTCCCACGCCGCCGAGATGCGCCGCTGCTGCGCGTGCGTCTCCAGGAGCCGGCGCCGGATCAGCCGGCTGACGCCGATCTCCGGCTCGACGGCGACGGGGCGGCCGGCCGCGTCGAAGCGCACGAGGCCGAGCGCCGCGAGCCGCTGCAGCGCGGCGGGCACGCCGTCCGACGCCGTCTCGTGGCCGCTCAGGAGGTCCCGGTACACGCACTCCTCGAATTCGGTCAGTCCGAGACTGCTGAGGCTCATGTGGCTCCCGATGGACGAGTGACAACAAGCTGCCGGGCACGGCAGGTTGCTGTCGGCCCTGACTGCTTATGTCAGTTGATCATCCGTGGCTATTGTCCAGGTGTCGGCGCTGATCACCCAAATCGCGTACGTCGGCGCGCACTACAAGGAGGACCCCTGTGTTCCGTGCACTCAACGAGCTGAGCGACCGCCTGCTCAGCAGGTTCCTGCCCACCACCACCGCCGAGGCCGAGCCCTGCTGGTGGACCGACACCGGCATGCGCTGCTGCATCTACGCCGGCAAGACCTACTGCCGCTAGCAAGACCGGACCGGCAGCATGGAGTACGTCGCGCTGGCCGCCCGCTGCACGCTGGGGATCGTCTTCCTGGTGGCGGTGGCGGGCAAGGTACGCGGGCGTGCGGCCTTCGAGGCGTTCCGACGGTCGGTGCCGGCGCTCGTCCCGCTGCCGCGGGGCCGGGTGCCGGCCACGGTGCCCGCCACGGTGCCCGCCACGGTGGTCGCCCTCGAAGCCGCGACGGTGCTGCTGCTGACGACGGAGTTCACGGCGCCGGCCGGGCTGGCCCTGGCCGGCGCCGTGCTCCTGGCCTTCTCCCTCGGGATATGGCACGCGCTCCGCGCGGGCTCCCGGGCGTCCTGCAACTGCTTCGGCGCCTCGTCGGCGCCGCTGGGCCGCAGGCACCTCGTACGCAACCTCGCCCTGATCGCCGTGGCCTGCACCGGCCTCGCGACCTCGTACGCCGGCCCGCAGCCGCAGCTCGCGGGTGCCGTGCTGGCGATCGCCGCCGGCGGCCTGATCGCGCTGTTCGCCGTCTTCACCGACGACCTCGCCGACCTGTTCACGGCGAAATGACGCTACACACACCGTAAGGGTCGCCGATGTCCTTCCTCATGGCCGCCGTCGTCTTCGTCGGCGTGCTGAGCGCCGTCAACCTGTTCCTGCTCCTGGCCGTGATCCGCCGCCTGCGCGCGCACGCGGACGTCCTGAAGCACGTCACCGCGCCACCCGCCTTCACCCCGCCGGGCACCAAGCTGGCGGGCTTCACCGCGCCCGTCACGTTCACATCAGCGGCGACCGTCGTCGGCATGTTCTCCACCGACTGCTCCGCCTGCGACGAACACCTGCCCGTGTTCGCCGAACGGGTCCGCCACCTGGGCCGCGACCGCGTCGTGGCGCTGGTGGTGGGCGGCGGCCCTAAGGAGCAGACCTTCACGGCCGCACTTGAGGATGTGGCGACGGTGGTGACCGAGGAGCGCGACGGCTCCCTGTACGCCGCCTTCGGCCGTCCCCCGTTCCCGGGCTTCTACCTCGTGGACGCCGAGGGCACCGTGACGGCCTCCGCGCACTCCACGGACGAGCTCCCCATCCCCGCGAACGTCTGATCCGGCATGGCGAACCCCCTGCTCGGACGCATCCGCGTCGCCGCCGCCCTCGCCTGGGCCGCCCACCCGGCGGCCGCCGCGGGCGCGGCCGTGCTCGGCGTGCTCACCGGCGTGGCCCCGGTCGCGACCGCCTGGCTGACCAAGCTGGTCCTCGACGGGCTGGTCAGGGGCGACGGGTTCGCCGCGCTCGCCCCGTCGGCCGCCGGGCTCGCCGTCGCGGGGCTGGCCGTCATCGTGCTGCCGCACCTGGCCGACTACGCCAAGGCGCAGCTGCGCAGGTCGCTGCGGGTGCTCATCTACGACCGGCTGTTCCGGGCGGTCAACCGCCATCCTGGGCTGAGCCGCTTCGAGACGCCGGCCTTCCACGACACGCTCCGGCTGGCGTACGACGCGAGTCACAACGCCCCCGACCGCCTGGTCATCGGCGCGCTGGCGATCGGCCAGGCGATCATCACGCTCGCCGGCTTCGCCGCGAGCCTGGCGGCCGTCAACCCGCTCATGATCGCCGTCATCGTGGTCGCCGCGCTGCCCTCGGCCCGCATCGAGCTCATCCTGAGCCGCAGGCGCGCCGAGGTCATGTACGACATCACGCCCGCCATGCGGCGCCAGGTCTTCTTCGGCGACCTGCTCACCCGGCCGGAGGCGGCCAAGGAGGTGCGGCTGTTCGGGCTGGGCGACTACCTGCGTACCAGGATGCTCGACGAGGTGCGCGGCATCAACCGGGCCGAACGCGACGTCGACCGCCGCGCCCTGCGCAGCCAGGGCGCGATGGCGCTGCTCGGCAGCGTCGTGGCGGCCGGCGGCCTGCTGTGGGCGATCATCAGCGCCGCCTCCGGGAGCATCAGCGTGGGCGACGTGACGGTCTTCGTCGCGGCGGTCGCGGGCGTCCAGGCGGCGCTGACCGCGATCGTCGGCCATTGGGCGGACGTGCACAACGCGCTGCTGATGTTCGGCCACTACACGGACGTGGTCGCGGCCGAGCCCGACCTGCCGGTGCCACGCGAGCCCGCCGCGCTGCCCGCGCTGCGCCAGGGCATCGAGCTGCGCGACGTGTGGTTCCGCTACAGCGACGAGCACCCCTGGATCCTGCGCGGGGTCGATCTGTTCATCCCCTCGGGCCGGACGGTCGCCCTCGTCGGGGTGAACGGCGCGGGCAAGAGCACGCTGGTCAAGCTGCTGTGCCGGATGTACGACCCGAGCAAGGGCCGCATCACCTGGGACGGCGTGGACCTGCGCGACGCGAGCCCCGCCGACCTGCGGGCCAGGATCGGCGCGGTCTTCCAGGACTACATGGACTACGACCTCACCGCCGCCGAGAACATCATGCTCGGCGACCTCACGGCGGGGTCGGACCGGATCCGCGACTCGGCCAGGCGCGCGGGCGTCCACGACACGATCGCCGCGCTGCCGCGTGGCTACGACACCATGCTCAGCCGCCTCTTCGGCGACCGGGACGACCAGTCGGGCGTCTCCCTGTCGGGCGGGCAGTGGCAGCGCCTGGCGCTGGCCCGCGCGTTCCTGCGGCAGCGCCAGGACCTGCTCATCCTGGACGAGCCCAGCTCCGGCCTCGACGCCCAGGCCGAGCACGAGGTGCACACCAGCCTGCGCACCTACCGGGGCGACCGGACGAGCGTGCTCATCTCACACCGGCTCGGCACCGTACGCTCCGCCGACCTCATCGTGGTGCTGAGCGAAGGGCGGATCGCGGAACGCGGCACGCACGACGAGCTCATGGCGCTGGACGGCGAGTACGCCCGCCTGTTCACCCTGCAGGCCACCGGCTACGAGAGCGCACCATCCGACACCTCAGGAGACGACGGACCGGGCGATTCCGGATCGGGGGACAGCCACCGCACGACCACGCCGAGCACCCGGTCGGCCGGCAGGTAGCCGTAGACCCGCGAATCCGCGGTCGACGTGCCGTCGCCGACGACCACGAGCGCCCCTTCCGGCACGCGATCGCCGGGCCGCGCCTTGGCCGCCTCCGCCACGTCACCGGGCACCGGGTCGCCCGGCACCGCGGTCACCCGCTTGATCGCCCAGGGCGGCGCAGGAGGCCCCGTGCCCCACCCCGTGGGCCGCGTCGACTCGAACACCACCACCTGGCCGCGCCGCACCGCCGCGGTCCTGCGTACCAGCACCCGGTCACCAGGACGGAACGTCGGCGCCATGCTCACGCCGCTCACCCGCACGACGACGAGAGCCCGCCGCGCGGCGACCGCAAGAAGGGCGAGCACCGCGACGGCGCCGAGCACGTACCACACGCCCTCACCCTAGCCCGACAGCTGACGGGTGATGGAGGGGTCGGTGATCGCGGTGTCATCGGCCAGCAGGAACGCCTTGCTGAGGATGAGCGCCAGCCGCCCGTCCTCCTCGAACGGCAGGAACAGCCCCGGCTGGAAACCGCGCGCGGAGACGATGCAGAGGTAGGCGTCGTTGGGCTCCATGAGGATGTTCGCCGACCCGAGGTGGATCTTGTACGTGTGCAGGTCACCGCGTACCACCAGATAGCGGTCGGTGAGCGTGCACCGGTCGGCGATGGCCGTGCGCCCGATGAGGCGGGCCAGCGCGTCCTTGCGCACCTCGGCGGAGGGCGTCAGCGGCGCGAAAGGCCCGGCCGCCCAGTGGTCGCGCAGCCGGTCGGTCCCCTGACCGGCCCACTGCGGATCGAGGGTGATGGAGGCGACGCCCACGAACAGGTCGATGTCGCGCATCCCCTCGCTGAACACCAGCGGCGGCACCTCCCTCAGCGGCACGTCACGCCAAACGCCGCCGCTCCTGCGCTGGAAGCTCGCCCGTCCGATGTCGGCGTGGACCTCGTCCGCCAGGTAGTGCTCCAGCGTCGCCCGCCACTCACCGCCCGCCATGACGCGGTGCGCGTCGCAGTCCTCCACCCCATGCCCCTGGAACTTGGACGCCCAGCCCCGATCCTTGAACAGCGCCCGCAGCCGCCGGTAGTGCACCACCTGCCCCTCGAACCGGCTGGAGTGCGAGCCGGACGCCTCCTCGGCGGGCGTCAGCAGGTAGATCTCGCGGAAGGCCTGCTTGAACGGCTGGCGCAGCTCCTTGTCCTGCACCACCTCCCGCCAGCCGCGCACCTCCGCCACCGACGCCCTGGCCGGATGCCACAGCCGCACCGGCACGTCGGGGACGTGCATCCCCAGCTCGGCCCGCCACACGCCGGGCGCGACCTCGAACTCCCAGATCAGCCGCTCGGCGACCGGATGCCCTTCGAGCTGCCGGTACGGCGGCGCCGTCGCGCCCGTGTAGCCGGCCTCCAGCGCCCTGGCGAGCGTCGCCTGCTGCTGCTGGGTGAGCTTGGCCAGCTCGCGCAGCCGCTTGACCTCGTCGGGATGCTCACGCCTGACCGCGGCCGGGACCGACCGCAGCTTCTTGGACCCGTGCCACCACGACAGCTCGACCCCGCCGTCCGTCGAGATCACCGCCGTGTGCTCGCCGAACTCCTGCCGCACCCGCCCGTCGGGGATCCTGAACGCCACCTCCAGCCGGTCGGCCAGCGCCGGCTCCATGCGCTTGAACTTGCGGTCGAGCTGCATCGGCACCCCGCCGTGCCGGGTGATGCGGCGGGCGGTGCGCAGCGCGGAGATCACCTCGGGGGTCGGATGTTCCTCCGCCGCGCGGGCGATCTCGAACAGCAGCTTCTGCGACGGCAGCGTCTTCGCCTGGGTGGGCGCCACCGCGATGCGGCGGACCAGCTCGTCGAGCAGCTCGGGCAGCCAGCTCTCGTCGCGCAGGAGCGCCAGCCGCACGGCCCTGCCGAGCGTCTGCCTCTCACTGTCGTCGAACGCCTTCTCCGCCCGGTAGGGGATCTCACCCGCGTGGATCGCCACGGCACGATCGCGCGCCATCTCCAGCGCCGTACGGGCGCAGCCCACATATCCCGGCAACCCGCCGATCCACTCGATCGGGACGGGCACCGGCTGGCCGTCCTGCATGGGGGTCTCGGCGAACAGCGCCCGCAGCTCCACCTCCCAGCCGAGCACCAGGTCGATCTCGGCGACCGCGATCGGCCCGTGCTGCCCGGCGAGTGCGGCCCGCACGTCGGCGTCCATGCCCGCCAGCCCGGCCGCCACCAGCACGGCGGGCCACCCGTACGTCTTCGACAGCATGAACCCGACCAGCTCCCGCGCCGGCTCGACCAGCTTCTCCCTGGTCCGCTCGTCGAGCGCATAAGGCGCCGGCCCGGTGGCGTGGACCGCCCCGCTGCCCATCCCCACGAGGCCGACGCTCAACCGAGGCACCTCGGGCCAGCGGGTGGGGTCGTCAGCGCGGCCTTCGATCAGGTCGCGGAGCCGCTGCGCGAGCGGAGACAGCACGTCCACGTCAGCCCCCCACCAGCGGCACGAGCTTGACGAACGACACGACAGGATCGGCGTCGAGGTCGATCTGCACGTCGAGGTCCATGATCTGCCGGTCGCCGACAAGCAGCAGGAACCCGTTGCGCGCGAACGCGGCCTCGGCGGCGTCGGCCTGCTTCTCCCAGTCGAGCTTCCGTGCGGCGCGTAACCGGTAGCCGTTCAGCTCGGCCTCGGCATCGGTCGGCTTCACCAGCCCCCTGAAATGCCGCTTGGGGGCGGCGTTGTGGCGTGCCACCTCCTCGCGGACGCGCAGCCGTACGAGCTCGCTGGCCGAGACCCGGTCAGGCAGGCCCGGCAGGGAGAACTCCTCCAGGGCCCGCCCACTCGCGGACTCGTCACGAAAGGTCACCGATGCCATCGGCCATCCTTCTGTCGTCGGAGATCAGGTGGTGGCGACATCTATAGCAGCGGCGAACGACAGAACCCGCGCGCTCAGTCGGTGACGCTGATCTTGACGCGGACGGCGCCGTCGTTGTCGCGCAGGCAGCCGTCGGCGTCGTTGATGCGCAGTTGCAGGAAGCCGGCCTGGCGGACGCGGAGGTAGCCGCGGTTGCCGACCCGGTAGTGGTCGCCGTTGACCTTCGCGATCAGGGTGCCGTACGCGTGCCGGCCGAGCACCTTGCAGCCCTGAAAAATGCGCCGGTCGGTGTACCGGCTATAGCCGCCCGCGGACACGTACGGGACTTTCCAATGATCGACCGTCCACCGGCCGCCGATGGCGCGAATACGCACCAGGTCGCCGGGCTCGACGTACACACCCGCGTGCTGCCAGCCCTTTTCCGCGCTGACCCACTTGCTTTTGCCGTGCTGCGAATCCGCCGCGGCGGGCGAGGTGCCGGCGAGGACGCAGCCACCGGCGGCAAGAGTGGCGAGGAACGCGGTGACCATTTTCGAACGCATCGGTCGATGCCCCTTCCGGGTTCGTTTCATTTTCAGCGTGCAATCGGGTTGGATGGCGCATCGGGGAAAGAGGTTCGCGGCTCTGTCGCACTTTTTCCGGCCGCCCGGTGAAATGGCGTTCGGAAATCTCGATCCCCAAGACGGTGACAACCATTCGGCGAGGAAAGGCATCCAACCCGCCATGCAGGCGCTGATCACGGGGGATCCCCAGCGCATCGGTGACTACTGGCTCGCCGGGCGGCTCGGCTCGGGCGGGCAGAGCGTCGTCTATGACGCGTACGACGCCGACGGCAACTGTGTCGCGGTCAAGGTGCTGCACGCGTCCGGCGACCGGGCGCTGCGCGACAGGTTCGCGAAGGAGACGAAGGCGACGCGACGGGTGTCGTCGTTCTGCACGGCACGCGTGCTGGCCGCCGAGCTGGACGGGCGCTGGCCGTACCTCGTCTCCGAGTACGTGCCGGGCCCCAGCCTGGGTGCGGCCGTGCGCGAGGGACGCCGCTTCACCGGCGACGACCTGCACCGGCTGGCCACCGCGGTGGCCACGGAGCTGACCGCGATCCACGACGCGGGAGTCGTGCACCGCGACCTCAAACCGGACAACGTGCTGCTCGGCCCCGACGGCCCCCGCGTGATCGACTTCGGTATCGCCCGCACGTCCGACATGTCGCTCACCCTCCCTGTGAGCAGTTCACGGGCCAGGCCATCTGGGTCGGTCGCACTGCTCAAGGCTTCGCCAGGGAGCTGACCGGGCATCGCACTCGGGTACGAGCGGTGGCCCAGGCAGTTCTCGAGACCCTCGAAGAGGAAATGCGCCGCACACCAACCGAGGTGACACCAGATCAGGCCAGGAATGCGTAGCGGCCACGTTGCTGGGTGGCTATGTGGTCGGCTCGGGCGCCGGTGTCGTGTGGTGTCTGTTCGGCTGGGCTTTGGGGCGGGGGCGGAAGGGGGTGAGGGTGGTGCGGACTATGTCGGCGGCGCCCCAATCTGGGGTGAATTGGGCGATGACGGCCAGGTGCTGGCGTAGCTGCAGGATGGGCATGCGGTTGCGCCAGTCGGGGTCGAGGTCCGTCAGGTCGGCGTACAGGTCGAAGAATGCGTGTGCTTCGGGGGGTGGGGCTGTCGTCCAGAGATGGGCGAGGTCGACTTCGGCCCAGGTGTACGACACTGCCGGGTCTATCAGTGCGGGTTGGCCATCAAGGGTGGACATGACGTTTTGAGCCCACAGGTCGCCGTGGGTCAGGCAGGCGGCGCTGGGGGGCAACAGGTCGGGGAGGCGGTCGCAGAGGCGTTCGAGTGCTGCTCGGTCTGCGGGGCCGAGGGCTTCCTGGACGCGGGGTTCGGTGAGCCAGCGCAGCAGGCGGTGCTGGGCGAAGAAGTCGTAGCCGTCGTCGGTCCAGGTGTTGATCTGCCGGCGGCGGCCCAGCCAGTTGTCCTGGTGCCAGCCGAAGCGGGGGTGGCGGGTGGTGGTGTGCAGGTGGGCGAGTGCGTGCGCGAACTGCTCCCAGAAGGTCTCGGTCGTCGGGCGGGGGTGCAACGTGGACAGTACGAGCACGTCGCGGTCGGCGAGGATGATGTCGGGAGTGGAGATGCCGCCTGCCTCGCGCAGCACGGTGAGGCCCTCGGCTTCCGTGGCGAAGACGTCGTCCGAGGGCGGCTCGCTGAACGCCTTCACGAACACCGACGTGCCGTCGCCGCGGCGGGCGAGGCCTGCGGTCGCGGCGAGACCCCCGGTGGCCGGCTCGACCGCGGTGACGTCGGTCAGGCCGGCCGCGTGCAGGCGTTCGAGCAAGAAGGACCCCGGCGCAGTAGACATGAGGTCATCCTGCCTGGTTTGTGGCGGCAAGTAGTAGAAAGTCGCTTATATGGCAGCGGCGGCCCAAGTGAGGTCTCTCGCGCGACAGCTCTGAGCCCCGCTCAACCCGCCGCGCCGCTCCTCAAGGCCTTCACATACTGCCGGACGCGGTCGGGGTCCTGGGGAAAGAAGCCAGCCCAGTCCGTGTTCAGCCGATGCCACAGCGCCGGTTGCCCGGGTTCTGGGGTCAGCGGCTCGGCCGGGTCGGCGATCGCGGCGTAGGAGAACGACAGCGTCGGCGGCAGGTCCGGGTGGAACGAGCGGACGGCCACCGCGGCGGGCCGGTCCAGCAACTGCGGGCGCAGCCCGCACTCCTCGGCCAGCTCTCGTGCCGCGCCCTGGCGCGGGCTCTCGCCCGGTTCGACCTTGCCGCCGGGCGGTACGAGGCCGCGCCATGGATGCTGGACCAGCAGGATCTGCTCCAGCCCAGGATCCAGCACCCAGACCTCGGCGCCCAGCGGCTCCATCGGCCCGTCCAGCGCCGAGCGCAGCCAGGACCGGGCCTGATCGAACTCCAGCGTCGCGGACTCGGCGTCGAGGGCGGCGGCCTCCAGCGAGCGCTGCTCCCACGGATCACGGACCATCGCGTCAGACTACGGTCGGCTACTGACGAAGAGGATCAGGCGTTGTAGCCGCCGTGGGCGTCCAGTTTGGCGCCCGTGACGTACGACGCCGCCGGACTGGCCAGGAAGGCGATCGCGGCGGCCATTTCGTCCGGGTGGCCCATGCGCTGCAGCGACAGTGAGCTGAGCAGGGCCTTGATGGTCTCCGGGTCCGGGTGTTCCATGCCGTCCGTCATCATGCCGGCCTCCACGACGTTGGCGGTGATGTTCCGGGGGCCGAGGTCACGGGCGGCGCCCATGGTGTAGCGCTCGACGCCGGCCTTGGTCGCCGCGTAGTCGGCCACGCCCGGGACGCCGGCTCGGGTGCCCAAGCCGGAGCTGATCGTGATGATGCGGCCGCCTTCGCGCAGCACCTGCGAGGCGGCCCGGATGATGGCGATGACGCCGAGGTAGTTGGTGGCGTGCATGCGGTCCAGGGCGGCGGTGTCGGCGTTCGGGTCGTCGACCGTGGCGTTGATGGAGATCGCGGCGTTGTTGACCAGGATGTCCAGGGCGCCGAAGTGGGCGATCACGTTGTCGATCAGGGCCGGTGCCTGACTCGTGTCCGACTGGTCGGACTTGTACGCGGCTACCTTCGCTCCCTTGGCCCGTACCTCGTCGGCGACGGCCCGGGCTCGCTCGTCGGAGCTGACGTAGGTGAAGGCGACGTCGGCGCCCTGGTCGGCGAGGAGCCGTACGGTCGCGGCTCCCAGCCCCCGGGATCCTCCGGTGACCAGGGCGACCTTGCCGGTGAGTGGCTTGTTCATGGTTCTCGTCCCAACTGGTTGGCCTTCTCGGACTGTCGTAACGCTAATAGTTACGACGAACATGTCGCAACTATATCTGTTACGACAAGCATGTCGTAACATCGGGAGTTGCGACCGGGAGGGACGACACCATGAGCGCCAACAGCAGGCTGACCATCGCCGCCCACGCGCTGGCCTGGATCGGCCTCTACCAGCGCCAGGGCCATGAGGTCGCCACCTCCGAGCAGATCGCGTCCAGCGTGAACACCAACCCGGTGGTGATCCGGCGGCTGCTCGGCGACCTGCGCAGAGCGGGGCTCGTGGAGTCGCGGCGCGGGCTGGGCGCGGGCTGGACGCTGGCGCGCGACCTGGAGTCGATGACGCTGCTCGACGTGTACGAAGCGGTGGAAACCGGCCCGCTGTTCGCCCTGCACCGCGCCACTCCTGACCAGGGTTGCGTCGTGGGCCACGGCATCCAGCCGGCGATGCGGCGCATCTACGACGGCATCGAGGAGACCCTCCGGGGCGAGCTGGCCCGCGTCACACTGCAGGACGTCCTTCAGGACGTCCTCGCAGCATGACGGACAGGCCCATCGCGCGGCGGCCCCCGGGCACGATCGGCGGGCCGGCGCTGGTATGCCGGCACCATCCCCAGACATGCCGGCTCACCCCATCAGCACCACACGTGCACCGGGCAAGGTCGAGCCCACCGGGCGGCGGAGCGCCACATATGCGGCACTACCAAGAGTCGTCATCCACGCTTACGGCCATCAATTCCACGTCTCCGGTCATTCTCTTCACGGTCGCATCGCGCCCTCGTACTCTCCCCGTCATGAGCGCCCCTTCGCCGACGGCAGGACGCCGGCACTCCGTCCTGCATCGCTGGCCCACCGCACTGGGCCTGGCAGTCGCCGTCCTCTCCCTGGTGACCGGCAGCAACGAGGAGTCCCTGGCCATCACCCTGGCCGTCGCCGCCGTGTGCTACCTCGCCGCGGCGGCGCTGGGCAGGCCCTGGACCGTGTGGCCGGCCGTCCTCGGTGGCAGCCTGGTCGTCGTCGTCAGCGAGCTGATCGGAACACCTTGGTGGGCCGGCCTCGGCGGCGCGGCCGTCGTCCTGGTGGTCGTCGGTCTTGCCCTGCGCGTGTCACGGCCCGCGCTCCTCGCCCAGGCCCTCGCCGTGCTCGGATTCGGCGGTGTCGCCGTGATCGCGGTGTTCACCGCACCGCAGGTAGGCGTGATCGTGGCCGGCCTCGCGCTCGCGAGCCACGCGATCTGGGACGCGATCCACCTCCGCCGCAAGCTGGTCGTGGCGCCGTCGCTGGCCGAAGCCTGCATCTTCCTGGACGTGCCGCTGGGCCTCGGCCTCATCATCCTCACGTACGTCAACTGACCGGTCGCCATGGCGCGCTTCTCTGGTCGGCGAGCCGGAAGCGATGCCGGTAGGCCGACGGCGAGACGCCGAGCACCCGCAGGAACGCCCGCCGCATCGTCTCGGCCGAGCCGAAACCGCAGGCACGGGCGACGGCCGGCACCGCTTCTTCGCCGGATTCCAGGAGAGCCTGCGCCGCTTCGACCCGGAGACGTTCGACGAACTGACCGCACGTCATCGCGAGCTCCCGTCGGAACAGACGGCTCAGGTGGCGCTCGCTGACGGCGAGCGCGCCGGCCATCGTGGCGAGGCGATGATCGCCGGACGGGTCAGCGGCCACGAGGTCCAGCGCCCGGCGCAGCGTCGCGGAACGCGGACCGCTCGCGGCGTGGCGGGCACGGAACTGCGACTGTCCGCCGGGACGCTGCAGGAACACGACCAGGTACTTGGCGACCGCACGAGCCCGATCCTCACCCCGATCCTCTCCGACGAGCGCGAGAGCGACGTCGATCCCGGCGGTCACCCCCGCTGAGGTGACGACCGGACCATCCCGCACGTAGATGGCATCGGGCTCCACTCGCACCCCGGGATACAAGTCCGCCAACGCCGCACAGGCCTGCCAATGCGTCGTGGCTCGCCGCCCATCGAGCAACCCCGCCTGCGCCAGGACGAATGCCCCCGTACACACCGAAACCACCCGCCGCGCCCCAGCCGCCACCCGCCGCACGCCGTCCACCAACCCCGGCACAACCCCGGCGAACTCATCCCGCGGATATCCCGGCACCACCAAGGTGTCCACGTCACCGTCCACCTCGGACAGCGCGAGATCGACGCCCAGCGAGACACCCACATCGGTGCGAACGGCTCGCCCGTCCACCGAGGCCAGCCGCACCCGATACCCACCCGCGCTGTCGAACACCTGAACAGGCCCGGCCACATCGAGCAGCAGAACACCGTCGGACACAGCGAAGACGACATCACCGGTCGTGCTCATCACCATCTCCCGGGGCATCGAAGCAGTCCCGGCGAACGGAGCAGCGCTGCGTCGGGGGACACCGCTCCAGCCTAGTCACGGCCGTGGCCGGCCCGGCACCGGCGAACGCCCAGCATGCCCCATAGGCGGTGTCCGCACCGACCTGAGGACTGGTGCGTGTCACCTCTAAGGTGGTCCTTCACAAGGAGAGTCAGCAACGACGGGGGTTCGTAGTGCAGCGCGTCAGCCGACGGATCAGCACCATCGCCGGGGCAGGTGTTCTCGCACTGCTCCTGGCCGGCTGCGGAGGCGTCGACACCAGTGAGAGCGTTGAGAAGCCGAAGACGGCGGAGAAGACGCAGGCGGCGGAGAA
The DNA here is from genome assembly GCF_040609855.1 of Nonomuraea sp. NPDC004580. Classification (NCBI taxonomy): domain Bacteria; kingdom Bacillati; phylum Actinomycetota; class Actinomycetes; order Streptosporangiales; family Streptosporangiaceae; genus Nonomuraea; species Nonomuraea sp. NPDC004580. The sequence goes on from NZ_JBEXLH010000084.1 coordinate 19,744, forward strand.
GCCCGCGTCCGCCGGTACGCCGCTGACGCTCGACACCGCACCGCGGCAGGTGAACTACACCGACCGCGACGACAAGGTGCACGAGCTGACCCTCAACCCGACCCAGCTCACGCGCGGCTCGGCGAGCGACCTCGACGGCGTACGGCTCGACGACGACATGCGCGGCATGGTGCCGCACTACCTCACCGTGTCGATCACCAACGCCGGCACCGATGCGGTCGAGCCCTCCATGCCCGTCAGGAACTTCCGGGTGGCGCTCGCCGACGGCACCGCCGGCAAGGCCGTCTCGTTCTTCAGCGGCAACCCGCTGGCCTCGCCCGGCACCGGCCCGCTGGAGACGTGCATCGGCACGACGGCCCCGAAGTCGTTGACGGCCGGCCAGGCGGCGACCGAGTGCCGGGTCGTGCTGCTGCCAGAGGACGCCAAGCCCGCCACCGTCTCCTACAGCGACGAGTCCGTCACCAGGACGTGGAAGGTGGAGGGCGGCGACGTGGGCGGCGGCGTGGGCGGCGGCGTGCTGGCCGCGGGCAAGCCGGCCAAGGTGACGTGGAAGGACACCGACGACCAGGACGTGCCGCTGACCGTCACGCTGAAGAGCGTGCGCAGGGCCGGCGCGGGCGCGCTCGCCGACTACAAGCTGAACGCCAGGCAGAAGGCCGCCTCGGTGTACTTCGTCACGCTCGCGTACCGCAACAACGGTAAGTCCAAGCTGTACCCGGGCATGGACGAGGCGGTCATCCTGCGTACCGAAAGCGGACAGACCCTGCGCAAGCTCACCCTCATCGCGATCGGCAGCAACGGCCCCAAGGGCTGCCCGTCCTCCCGGCCGTACGGCATGGTGCAGCCGGGCAAGAGCGTGCAGCAGTGCGGTGTCTACCTCGTCGACAAGGGCGACAAGCCGGTCACCGTCACCTTCTCCTCCACCGCCGAGGGCGCCGAGCCCGTCACGTGGAAGGCATCCTGAGGCACCACCCCGGACGAAATCGTCCGCCCCGGCCTTTGGACGGTGGCTAGGGTGGGCGCCATGCAGGACGAGGTGTACCGCTACAACGAGGAACGCTGGGAAGCCCTTGTCGAGGCGGAGGCGTTGTTCACCCGTCCTATGCTCGACCTGGATGTGGAGAAGGCTCGGACATATCTGGGTCTGGAGCGGCTGGGCATCCCCGGCGACCTGACTGGCCGGAAGGTGCTCTGCCTGGCGGGCGGAGGCGGGCAGCAGTCTGCGGCCTTCGCTCTGCTAGGAGCTGATGTGACGGTTTTCGACATCTCGTCCGGGCAGCTGGAGCGGGACCGCTTGGCCGCCGAGCACTACGGCGTCGGCATCCGTACGGTGCACGGCGACATGCGGGACTTGTCGGGCCTCGACGACTCCTCGTTCGATCTGGTCTGGCATCCGTACTCGCTGACCTTCGTCCCCGACGCCCGGATCGTCTTCCGTGAGGTCGCGAGGGTCGTCGGCGATGGCGGTCGCTACTACCTGATGTGCGCCAACCCGTTCTTCTCCGAGGTGGTGGGGTCACCGGTTCTCGTCCCGAGTGGGATTGACGTGCTCGTCGCCCGGACGCCGCTGCCCATCCCGGCCGACGGCCTGGACGTGACCGTCCTGTACGACGAACCCCGTGCGCTCCTCCTGCCCGCCTCCCACCCGCTGGCAGGAAAGGAGTCGGTCACCGCCGCGGACTTCGCCGACGAGCCCCTCGTGGCCTGCGCCGGCATGGCCGCGCTGTGGACCGGGTTCTGGCGGCTCGACCCTCGTCCGAACGGCGACCCGGCCCTTCTGGGAAGAGCCTCCTCGTGCGCGACGCCTGAGCACCCTGACGTCGCTCAAGGCCAACGCAAGGACCTCGTTCGCCGTCCGGTCGTGCCATGGCCCTGATGTTCTCGGACCCCGAGCTCTTCTCGAAGCCCTGCTGCTGCGCAACCTCACATTTGTCCGGCCTGCGTCGTCATATTGGTGAGGGCGGCGACTGGCGCCCCAGAACGGAGTGCGGAAATGAAGGTTTTCATCGCTGGGGGGCGCGGCCGTGTGGGGTCCCCCCTCGCCGACAACCTGGAGGCCAAGGGCATCGAGGTGGTTCCAGGAGGACTTGAGGACGGAATCGACGTGATCTCGGGCAAGGGGCTCGCCGAGGCTCTGATCGGGGTCGACACCATCGTGAACGTCCTCAACACCCCCCGCTTCGATGCGGAGGGGGCGATCTCCTTCTTCGAGGGAGCGATCAACAACCTGACCGCGGAGGGCAGGCAGGCGGGTGTGCGTCATCACATCGTGCTCTCCATTGTCGGCGTCGGAGAAGGGGACGCATCTGACATCGGCTACTACCTCGGCAAAGTGGCTCAGGAGAAGGCCGTGCGATCCGCGTCGATTCCCGCCACCATCATCCGGGCCACGCAGTTCCACAGCTACATTCCTGTCCTCATTGACCAGCACACCGTGGACGGAAAGGTGCTCGCTCCGAGGTCATTCATCCAGCCCGTCGAGCTGGACGAAGTCGTCGACCTGCTCGCCGAGGCCGTCACGACGCTGGAGCCGGGAAGTGTGGTCGAGATCGCCGGGCCCGACCGCTTCTACCACGACGACCTCTTCCGTGCCACTCTGGCCCATCGCGGAGACCCTCGTGAGGTGGTGACCGTGGACGGACAGGAGCCCCTCGAGGCCATGGTTCCGCGCGGCGCGTACCGGACGGGCACCGTGCGGTACCCGATTGCAGGGATCCCCACCGCCTGAATGCGATGATGAGGGAAGGGGGGAACGTCTGGCCGCCGGCACATAGGTCAGGCGTGCTGCGCTCCGAGGGGAAAGGTTGCCCCATGCCGGAGGACACTCCTGCCGAATCAGCGGAGTTCGGAGGAGCCGAGCGTGACGAATCACGGGCTCTCGATTCGGTCATGGCGGAGCGACATCGTCTGCTGTCGCTGGCGTTTCGCATGATGGGCACTCTGGCCGATGCCGAGGACGTCGTGCAGGAGACCTATGCGAGGTGGTACCGCCTCGAACCCGAGGAACGCGACGAAATCGCCGCACCTGCGGCATGGCTGATGCGAGTGGCGAGCCGCATCTCACTCGACCTGCTGGGTTCCGCGCGTGCACGGCGGGAGACGTACGTCGGGCAATGGCTGCCGGAGCCGGTTCCAGCCGACCTTTTCGCCGGCACAGCGAAGGCGCCACTGGATTCCAGTCAGTTCGCCGCTGACCCGCTCGAACGTGTCACCCTCGATGATGCCGTCAGCATGGCTTTGCTGACGGTCCTCGAGGCCATGACCCCGGCAGAGCGAGTGACGTTCGTGCTGCACGATGTGTTCGGGGTCCCGTTCGACGAGATCGCTGGTGTCGTCGGTCGTTCAGCCGCAGCGACAAGGCAATTGGCGACGTCCGCACGCCGCCACGTTCGACGAGGAAGACGCGCACAGGTTTCCCCACGCCAGCATGACGAGGTCGTTCGTGCATTCCGTGATGCGACCGTCGGCGGGGACATCGAGGATCTGCTCCGCTTGCTGGCTCCAGACGTCGAACTACGAGTAGACGGCGGCGGCTTCGTCAATGCCGCACCTCAGGTCATCCGTGGGCCGGATCACGTAGCCCGGTGGTTCATGGGAGTGATGCGCAAGCAGCCCGCCCTCCGTCTTGAGCGACGCGATACGGCTGACGGTCTCGGTTACATCATTCGCGACGAAGGACATCGACACGGAATGATCACCTTCGACGTCAGTGATGTATGCGTCACGAACGTGTGGTTGATGCTGAATCCACTGAAGCTGACGTACTGGTCGCTCGACTAACAGGTCGTCTCTTTCGGTGAGCCGGCGGTGTGATGCGCCGGTCGCGTGGCCATCGCCGCGCAGGTGGTGATAGTGGCGGCGCCGCCACCGCGCAGGTTACGGAGCAGTGCTCCACCTGCCGCCGCACACGGTCAGCATGGATCTCTGCGCCAAGTTCGGGATCAGCTCGCGCGTCGAGCCCACCAGGCTCCTCCTCGAACACGAGGCCGCCCGTCACAGCTCAGAGTGCGTTTCGCGAGCTGATGCCCCTTTCGTCGGCGGAGTTGGCTTAGGTCGCCCGGTCAGGGGCTCGTCGTTCGGGTTATGGGCGCGGTGGGGTGAACAATCCCGGCTCGGTCTCGACGAGGATGCCGCGGCCGGCGAGGCGTTTGAGCTTGGCGCGGAGGTTCTGGATGTCGTTGCGTGTCAGGGGCAGGTCCAGGGCTACGGCCACGTCACGGGCGCGCAGGGAGCCGCCGGCTTCGCCGAAGACGGTGAGAATCTGCTGGTAGGCGGGGTGATCGGGGACCGCTGGCGGCGCGGGCGGTTCTACCGGGGCGGGGTCCTCCTCGGCCAGGGAGATGAGGGTCTTGCGGCTGATGCGCAGGTGTTCGACCTGCTCGCTGAGTTCGCCCAGGCGTGCGGTGAGAGTATCGATCTCCGCCTGGGTCTGCTCGATCTGGCAGGTCAGCCGGTGCTCGCGGGCGTCGATCCGGTCCAGGAGCCAGTTGCCGGGGTCGGCCGGGTGCCCGTGGGGTGCGGTCATGTCCACCGCTCAGGCGGGGCCGTGCCGCGGGTCAGGCGGCGGGACATCACCTCGGTCATCGCCCAGTACACCCGTGATTCGGAGCTGGCCGGCAGGTGCTCGTAGTCGCGGACCAGGCGGCGGTGGAACATCAAGATGCCGTACGTCTGCTCGACGACCCATCGTTTGGGCTGGGGAACGAACCCCTTGCCGGCGGGGTTACGCTACAAATCCCTACGATCACACTGCGACATCACGGGCTTAGGCTCACAAACTGCACTCTCAGGAGCGTCGCGTGCGCAAGCTTTCCCCGCATGTGGTCGTATGCCTCCTGATCGCGTTGTGCCTCTACCCTGGGCTTGATCCGGTGCGACGGACGGTTGCGTCCACGGAAGTGGTGTACGAGCTCGCCCTGCCGGCGGCATTGCCCGGTTGGCTGAGCTCCGGCCCTCCGGCGGGAAGGATCTGGCATGGGGGCTGCCCGATGGCGATGGTCTGCGGCCAGGGTGTAGCCCAGGATAGCGACGACGCCCTCAATGGCGATGGCCGATTGCTGTTCCGGGTTGTGCGCACGTATTCGGCACGATCGACGACTGCGTCGCGCGCGGGCGGAGGCGGTTGTGGCGGGTTATCGCTGCGTGGATGCGCCGGAACTGGGGGTTGACCTGGGGAAACGTCTTCAAGATCATTCCCCCGCATGTCCCCTGATCATGGTCGTACAGCTGCGTACGGGCACTGTCCGCTGCCTATCGAGGGTGGCGAAACAAAGACCTGCGGTTGTGAAACCGCAGGTCAGGGGCAATATATAGCGATCTAGGTGAGTGCCCCCGGCAGGATTGGTGGCCCGCCAGGTCAGGGCTTCTTGGTGCTCGGGCCTGCGCCGGCCTGCGGTAGCGGGTCGGTCAAGAGCAGGTCTGTGCTGCCACCCACCTGCGCGGCAGCACGACGAAGCCACGCAGGTGGGTGGCCGATCCTGCGAGGACGCCGGGGCTGGGGCCGGGACGCCGGGTCGCGTTCAGAGTTGGGAGCCGCCGCCGTCCACGGGGAGTTCGGCTCCGGTGGTGAAGGTGGCCTCGAAGGCGAGGAACACGACCGCCTTGGCGACCTCGGACGGGGTGCCCATGCGGAGCATGGGGTTGTCGGCGGCCATCTGTGCCTTGGTCTGGTCGGCCGCCTCCTTGGGCATGGACTTCTCCAAGATGCCGCTGTCGATCGGGCCGGGACTGACGGCGTTGACGCGGATGCGGCTGGGCAGGAGTTCGCGGGCCAGGCTGCGGGTCATGGAGCGCAGTGCGGCCTTGGTGGCCGCGTACGCGCTGAGCATGGGCAGGCCGAGTACGTTGGCGACCGAGGTGGTGAGCACGACGCCGCCGCCCTCGGTCATCAGCGGGGCGAGCTTCTGCACCGTGAAGTACGGCCCCTTGGCGTTGATGGCCATCAACTCGTCGAACAGCCCTTCGCTGGTCGCCTCGAAGGGGGCGAAACCGTTGATGCCGGCGTTGGCGAACACGGCGTCGACCGTGCCGAACTCGGCCTTCACCCGTTCGGCCAGCGCGTCGATGTCGTCAAGGGAGGCCGCGTCGCTGCGGACGGCGATCGCGCGGTCGCCGAGCTCCTCGCTGGCGGCGTCCAAGGTGGCCTGGGTACGCCCGGTGATCAGGACGCGCGCGCCCTCGGCCACCAGCAGCCGCGCGGTGGCCAGGCCGAACCCGCTGCCGCCGCCGGTGATCACAACATTCTTGCCCTCGTACTTGCCCATATCGGACAGCCCTTTCAGATGTATTCGGGTTACCGGTTCTCGTCCTCAGCGGGACGTTCCACAGTCAACCGCCGCTCCCACCTGGGCGTCCAAGACCTGTTCCGCACCTGGTCATGCAGGATCTGCATAACGGATACGGTGATGAAGTGTCCGAAACAGGAGCGGAGTCGCAGCCCGCCATCGATCTCGACCTGCGGTTGGTGCGCTACTTCACGGTCGTGGCCGAGCACCTCAACTTCGCCCGCGCGGCGGAGGCACTGCACCTGGCCCAGCCGTCGCTGAGCCGTCAGATCCAGCGGCTGGAGGATGTCCTCGGCGTGCGGCTGCTGGAGCGCACTCCTCAGGGCAGCCGCCTCACCGTGGCAGGCGCGGCCTTCCTTCCGAAGGCGCAGGCGCTTGTGCATGCTGCCCAGCAGGCGGCGCTCACCGCCCGCTCCGCCGCCCCGCCGCGTACGATCACGATCGGCTACGTCGAGGACCTCGTCATCTCCCCCGCGGTACGAGACCTGCGCCGCCGCCATCCCGGCGCCCACGTCCGCACCCGTCACCTCGACTGGGACGAGACCGCCGCCCTGCCCGAGCGCCGGGTCGACGCGCTCGTCGCCCGGACGCCGCTGCCCATCCCGACCGACGGCCTGTGCGTGACCGTCCTGTACGACGAACCCCGTGCGCTCCTCCTGCCCGCCTCCCACCCGCTGGCAGGAAAGGAGTCGGTCACCGCCGCGGACTTCGCCGACGAGCCCCTCGTGGCCTGCGCCGGCATGGCCGCGCTGTGGACCGGGTTCTGGCGGCTCGACCCTCGTCCGAACGGCGACCCGGCCCCGCTCGGCCCCATGATCGTCGACACGTTCGAGGACAAGCTGGAAACCGTCGCCGACGGCAGGGCCATCGCTCTCGTACCCGCCGACGACCCGCGCCCCGCCCTGCGGGACGACCTCACCACCGTCCCCGTCGAGGGGATCGAGCCCTGCCAGGTGGTCGTCGTCACCCGGAACGGCGACCGTAACCCGCTGGTGGCCCACTTCGTGCAGTCCGCCAAGAACCTTCTCCGGCGCGACGCCTGAGCACTCAGGCGCGTTCAACTCGTGAGCGGTCTCGGCGAACGTAGATCATCGATGCTTCGAGAGTGATCTGCCGCGGCAGCCACCGGACAGGCGGCACACTGTTGTCAACGGTCATTGCCGTTCCCCTTTTTGGATTCGTTGCTACGAGGGATCACGCGATGACCGTTCTCATTTCACGACGCTGAGTCGGCTGACCGATGCCGTGCCGCCTCATCGCATGCGGGTGCTGGTACTGCTTCACGCAGTGGCAAGCTGGCCAAGGAGCTTCGCGAGGTGTTCCCACTGGGCCACGGCGTCGGGAGCGGGGACGAACGGGTGGGCCGAGGTCAGTGGTTTGCTGGTCAGGGTGCGCAGGCTTGCGAGGCAGGCGTCCGCCAGTTCGTTGCGTCCGCGCGCACGAAGCGGGTCGAGGTTGATGCACAGGGACCGATTCTTCGGGTAGAGCTGCGCGATGCGCAGGCCGACCCGGCCCGAGACGATGACCCCCGCGCTGGTGTGGGTCAGGGGCAGCTTTTCCTCGTCTCGCGGTCGGCTCAGCCGGCGGTTGCTTTGGCGTAGTGGAACACTTCGGGCGGGAGCCGGTGGTCCAAACGCCAGATGAAGCGGGCGGGGCGCTCGCCCTCGTGGCTCACGTACCGCATCGGTCCCGCGTACGTGTACGGCGGGGCTCCCAGCCCTTCGTCGCGCTTGGACTGCCTGATGAGGAGGTGGACCGTGGACTCGCCCGCCATGTAGCGGCGGGCGGTGGGGGCCGCGGAGCGGAGGGTGCTCTGCGACTCCCACTGGAACAGGTTCTCGCTGATCGCCCGGTCGGCGTAGAGCGTGGTGGGGGAGTAGTGGTCCTCTGACTTGTCGATGGTGACGAAGAACAGGTCCGCCTGGTGCTCCTGTACGTATTTGACGCCTTCGCGCATGTGTGCGGGCTTGTCGATGCCGAAGGCGGCCAGTACCTCGTTCTTGCTGTAGCGGGCGTGTACGTGCAGGGGTACGACGGGGTCCAGGGGCGGGGCCACGTGACGGAGGCTGGAGCGGAGGACGTTCGCCAGTTCTTGCAGTTCCGCTGCGCGGGCGCCGGTGAGGCGGGCGAAGCGGGCTTCCATTCCGGAGATCGGCTGGGTGCCGCCCCACAGCATCGCGTCCAGCATGGCCATCAGGCGTAGCTCGCGCGGTGATCGGGGAGCTCGTCCGGCCAGCACTTCGGTGAGGAAGGCGAGGCGTTCGACGTCGTCGATGTGCAGCATGCGGCCGAAGGCGCGTCCGAGAGCGTCGTCGTCTGGTGCGGCGCCGAAGCCGGCGGCGTGCCGCAGTGAGGCCCAGCCCTGGCGGCTGCGGCGGTAGAGGTCTTCGACGTCCAGTCCGGTTTCCTGCAGGAATGTGGGCAGGGTGACGTCTCCGAGGTCGCGGAGTTCGCGTGCGAGGTCCCGCCAGTTCAGGTTGAGGGCCTGGCGGACGTTGTCGAGGACGAGGCGGCGTACGTCGCGGTCGAGGTCGATGACGCAGCCGGCCGGAAGCGTGGGGAAGCCCTGCTCGACCTCCCCAGCGATGCCGGTACGGCTGGCGCCGGTGAGCGCCCGGTAGCGCCGGTCGAAGCGGAACTGCTTGTGCTGGTGGCCGACGAAGTCGAGCACGGTCAGGCATGGTTTGTCCTCGGCCAGCCGGAGTCCGCGGCCGAGCTGCTGGAGGAAGACGGTGGCGCTGTCGGTGGGGCGCAGGAACAGGACGGTGTCGATCTCCGGGACGTCGACGCCCTCGTTGAAGAGGTCGACGGTGAACACGGCGTTGATCTTGCGGTCGCGCAGGTCGCGCAGGGCCTGGTCACGTTCGTCACGGAGGCTGTGCGCGGTGACGGCGACGGAGGGGAGCCCGGCGCGGGTGAAGTGGTCGGCCATGAAGCGGGCGTGGTCGATGCTCACGCAGAAGCCGAGGGCCCGCATCCGTCCGACGTCGCCGACCTTGCGTTGCAGCGCCTCCAGGACGACGGCGGCGCGGCGGTCGTTGCCGGTGTAGACGTTGGAGAGCTGGCCGACGTCGTAGCCCTGGCCCCGGCGCCAGCCGATCTGGCTCAGGTCGGTTCCGTCGTGGATGCCGAAGTACTGGAACGGGGCCAGCAGCACGCGTTCCAGCGCCTCCCACAGGCGCAGTTCGGAGGCGATCCGGCCGCCGAACCAGTGCTTGATGTCCAGGCCGTCGGCGCGTTCCGGGGTGGCGGTCAGGCCCAGGAGCACCTTGGGCCGCACTCCGGTGAGCAGTTTGCGGTAGGTGGCGGCTTCGGCGTGGTGGAACTCGTCCACGATCACCATGTCGTAGCGGTCCGGCTCGGGGAGCGGGTTGGCGTCCAGGGTCTGGATCGAGGCGAACACGTGCCGCCACTGCTCGGGGCGGGCGCCGTCCACGTACAGTTCGCCGAACGTCTCGTCCCGCATCACCTGCCGGAAGGTGAGCAGGCTCTGCCGCAGGATCTCCTTGCGGTGGGCGACGAACAGCACAGACTCCGCCTGTCCGGCCGCGCGCAGCCGCCGGTAGTCGAGCGCGGCGACGACGGTCTTGCCGGTGCCGGTGGCCATGACGACGAGGTTGTGCCAGTGGTTGTGGATCTGCCGTTCGGCGTCGAGTTCGTCGAGGATCTCGCGCTGGTAGGAGTACGGGCGGACGTCCACGTGTGCGAAGTCCAGCACCACGGCTCTGCCGTCCGACCGTTCGGCGGACAGGGCGCGGTCGAGCCGGTCGGCGTCGCGTGCCGGGTCGTACGGTTCGAACGACGGATCGCCCCAATAGTCGTCGAACGTGGCGGCGAAGGTGTCGATCAGGTGGGGCTGTTCGGCCTGGGCGAGGCGGACGTTCCACTCCAGGCCGTGGCTGAGGGCGGTGCGCGACAGGTTCGATGAGCCGACGTAGGCGGTGGACAGCCCGTTGTTCCGGCGGAACAGCCAGGCCTTCGCGTGGAGCCTGGTCATTCGGGTGTCGTAGGAGACGCGGATCTCGGCGCCCATCGCCGCCAGCCGGTCCAGGGCCAGGCGGTCGGTGGCGCCGATGTAGGTGGTGGTCACCACCCTCAGCCGGCCGCCGCGCTGGAGGAACTCTTCTATCGCCTCCGCGAGCACCCGCACACCGTTCCACTTCACGAACGCGCAGAGAAGATCGACACGGTCGGCTGAGGCCAGTTCTCGTTTCAGCTCATGCCCGATCTCCGGCTGCCCGCGCCCGTTGACCAGCAGCGCACTGCCGGTGAGGGGGATCGCCGGTCGGGGCGGAAAGCGCACCTGGCCACCGGCGTCGCGGCCCTTGGCGATCCCCAGTAGCTCTTCGGCGGCTTCCACCATCTCCTCGGGGGAGGCGGCCTCGGGTACCAGGTCGCCCAGGAGATCCGCGACCCGATTGACGATCTCTACTTGCCGGGCCAGCCGCACCGCGTCATTCTCGCCCCGTACCGAGCGCAGAGCGCGCCGGGTGAGCGCGGCCAGATGCCGGACGAGGGTCTCGTGGGAGTCGGCGAGGTCCAGGGAACGCCGATCGATCAGGTCGCGATCGGACACCGCACGCAGCAGGCCGTCCAGCTCACGAGTGACCAGATGCTGATAGACGCCCGGCTGAAGGTCGCTCACCCGGCGACTATAGGGCGCGGCCGGCCCCCGCGACAGGCCGGAATCCCCGTACACTGGCCGATCGTGGACTGGATCGAGCGGGTCGCCGAGATCCGGCGCTGGAGCCGGGGCGGCGAGCGCGCCCCGCACAAGCCGCTCCTCCTGCTCTACGCCCTGGGCCACTTTCAACGCAACGGTAACGGTCCCATCCCGTTCAGCGCCGCCGAGGCCGAGCTGAGGAAACTGCTCAAGGAGTACGGCCCGCCGCGTGACACCAGCCCCGGCTACCCGTTTCATCACCTGACGAACGACGGCCTCTGGCTGGTGGACACCCGCCACGGCCCCGGCAGCCCCGGCCCGGAGCTCGGCCGCCTGCGCGGGAGCCAGGCCACCGGCCGTCTGTATCCCGACCTGGCTCGCGCGCTGGCGGAGGAGCCCGGTTTACTGGGGCGGATGGCCCGCTACCTCCTGGATGCCAACTTCGCGCCGTTTCTGCACATTGACCTGTGCCTGATGGCGGGCCTGGACCCAAGGACGAGATGGCCCAGCTCGGAAAGCGGCGCACCATCATGCGGCTCTGTGGTGAGGACCCGTGGCGCGACGGTGTCTGCATCATCGACCGGCTCCTGGAGTCGGCAGGAAAGGCTGAGGCGGACATCCGGGTCGTCGTCAAAGACCTGGACGCGCTCCGCGAACCGCAACGCGGTCTGATTCTGGAGCATTTGGAGCTGTACCTCGACGGCCCGATCGAGAACCATCTGTGGCGACTGGCACTGACGAAGGCACAGGCGGACCAGATGGCCGCTGACCGGAAGGACCGGATCTGGAAGTTCTTCCACCCGGCCCCGGCGAGGCCCCGGCCCCGTATCCCGCGGTCACCTGACACACCTCTGGGAATCTGGGCCCAAGCCGTGACGGCCGCGACGGTGCTGGTCGGGGCCGCGGCCTACCTCGGCCACCTGATTCTGCAGAGCGGGCGTATCCTTCTCATGCTCGCCTATCTGCTAGCCGTCGCCGGCGCGTGCGTCGGCGCACGGGACACCGTGGAATGGCGCTTTCGAGTCGTACGCCGCCACGCCAAGGACAGGGAGTGTCTAGGCTTCGGAACCACGGCCGAGCGCGGCACCTTCGCGAAGAGAACAGAGCACCGGATCAACTACTACTTCGCCAAGTATCTTCCACCGGAGGTGGACCGTGACGATTGGCTGGCCGAAACGGCGGGAATCCGTCGGAGCCTGCGCGACGAGATCACAGCGGTCTACGGACAGGCGGGGATCGGAGTCGACAGGATCGCTTGGCTCATCCGATACCGCGCGAAAAAGGCCCGCGATCTGCGCAGTAAGGGCGAGCTGTGGAGCTACCGCCAGGAACTCGCCACCCCCGGGTGGACGAAGGCGCGCGCGACACTCGGAATCATCGCCCTCACGAGTGGTGGCTGCTGGGCGGCGACTGGTGTCGTTCTGGTCGAGCCCCTGCCTGCGATCATCGCGCTTCTCCTCCTGCTGGTCTGTGGTTGGATCAGTGCCCGCGCGTGGCTGCATCTCGTCCTAGGAGACTTCTGATGATGTTGCTGGTCAGGCTTCCGATCATGTAGGTCGAGGGTCAGGCTGGGTAGCATGATGGGGCGTCGTCCTGAGCGGCC
>NZ_JBEXLH010000085.1:0-31873 GCF_040609855.1 Nonomuraea sp. NPDC004580
ACGACGGCGGGGACGCCGTAGCGCGACATGATCGCGATGTCCTCGTCGGACATGTGGTGCAGGCCGTCGGCGGAGGCGCAGCCGAGCTCGGCGGCTCTGAAGCGTATTTCCGTCACCGAAAAAGGCAGAAAAAGGGAAACTGAAGGGAGGATAGTAGTAAAGTTTGAATGGTGGTAGTGTAATGTATGATATCCGTTGGTTTTGGTTTCGGTTGTGAAAAGTTTTTTGGTATGATATTTTGCAAGTAGCATATATTTCTTGTGTGAGAAAGGTATATTTTGTATGTTCCCGCGCGTTTCCGTATTTTCCGCTTCCGTATTTTCCGCTTCCGTATTTTCCGCTTCCGTATTTTCCGCTTCCGCTTCCGCAGTAAAAAAAAGAGCCGGAACGGCCCCCTGACCAGCAGCGGCCCGTCCTCGCACGGCGTCACGGTCACCGCGGCGGCCACATCGTCCCCGTCATCCCCGTATTGCGACATTTCCCCCACGTTCCCGTGAGGCACGGCGGTATGCCGGAATGATCGCTGACCTGCGGGGTAGCACTGCCGCCGTGAAGCTACGTGAGCAGAGTGTGACGGGCGGGGACCGGGCGGGGGAGCGGCGATGACGACGGCGTTCGACCCGGCCGCGTACGGGCGCGGCATCGCCGACATCTACGACGTCACCGTCGGGAACCTGCCGACCGAGGCGACCGTCGAGCAGCTGTGCCTGCTCGCCGAAGGCGGTTCCGTGCTGGAGTTCGGCATCGGGACGGGCCGGCTGGCGGTGCCGATGGCCGAGCGGGGGCACCAGGTGGCCGGCATCGACGGCTCGCCCGAGATGGTGGAGATCCTGCGCGACAAGCCGGGCGGCGAGAACATCCCGGTCACCGTGGGCGATTTCTCGGTGACGCGGGTCGAGGGCGAGTACGCGCTGGTGGCGCTCACCACGAACACCATCTACGCGCTGCCCTCGCAGGCCGCCCAGGTCGCCTGCTTCCGCAACGCCGCCGCGCACCTGCGGCCGGGCGGCAGGTTCGTGGTGGAGGCGTGGGTGCCCGACCCCGGCGCCTTCCGCCGCGGCTCCGCGCTGCGGCTGCTGTCGCTGAGCGAGGACGTCGTGCTCGCCGAGGCCGCCCGCATCTCGCCCGCCGAGCAGCTCATGGCCACCACCAAGGTACGGCTCACCGCCGACGGCGTCCGCCTCCTGCCCGCCAACCACCGCTACGCCTGGCCCGCCGAGCTGGACCTGATGGCGCAGCTGGCGGGGATGGAACGCGAGCACCGCTGGGCCGACTGGGCCCGCGCCCCCTACACCGACGACAGCACCAACCACGTGTCGGTGTACCGCCTGCCCGGCTGAGAAACGCGTGGTGGTCCGGGTCAGGGGAACCGGGACAGTGAGGTGTCGCCGCGCTCCCAGCGCGTGAGCACGTACCCCGCCCACAACCGCTCCAGCTCCAGCGCGCACGCCGCGCCGAAGACGATGTCACCGGCGAGGGCGGGCTCGTCGGCGGCCAGGGTGGCGCACAGGTCGTGGGCGGCGATCTGCTCGTGCACGGCGTCCGCCTGGACATGCTCGTCGTAGAAGCGCGCGGTCCCGGCGTCGCCGCCGAGCCGCCGCAGCCCCTGAGCGTAGCGCCGGTTGGGCAGCGAGGACGTCATCTCCAGCGCCGCCAGGTGCCCGGCGAGGGCGCCGCGCAGCCGCCGGTGCAGGCCGAACAGCGACATGGCGTTCGAGATGGCCAGCGTGATGCCGGGGACGCGGCCGAGGTAGGCGCCGTAGGAGTCGTCGAGGCCGAGCCCGCGCATGGTGGCGCGGAACAGCTCGGAGTGCATGCGTTCCGTGCGGCCGCCGCCGTACTCGTCGGCCTGGATCTCCACCAGCGCCGCCTTGGGCCCGCCCGCCAGGCGCGGGATCGCCCACGTGTGCGGGTCGGCCTCCTTGAGGTGGTAGATCGAGCGGTGCACGACGAACTCGCGGAACTGCTCGCGGCCGGCCCGCTGCGCCAGGAACGCCGACACCGACGGCCCGCGATCGTCCGCGGCGAGCGCGGTGAGCACCCGCCGCACATCCCGCGGCCCCTCCAGAGGAGGTACGGCGACCTCGCGCGCCAGCAGCTCCTCGAAGTGCCGTTCCAGCACGGCTCGGGCGGCCAGCAGCGCGGGATCCCACTCCCAGCGCTCGTCCACCCCGGCGAACCCCCGGTAGTGCAGCTCGTAGCAGGCGAACAGGGCGAGCTGGAAGTCGGCGTCGCCGAGGTCGGCGCCGGCCACGTCGAGGTGCAGCGCCCGTCCGTCGGGCGCCCCGGCCAGGCGGCGGAACAGCAGCGCGGTGACGGGCCCGCGCGGCGCGGGCAGCGCGGGCGCCGGCCCGCCGGTTCTCTCACGGGCGTGTCCCCCGATGGCGTCGACCGCTGTCACGAGCGCCCCCCTCCTGTCGGCTCCTTGTCGTTTCCCACCCTCTGACCAGGCAAACCGCAGGTATGACCGGCCCCAATCCGGGTAGTGGGGAGCGGCGACGGGAAGGGCTCCCGCCGCTCGCCACGGGGGAGGTGATGTCCCTGATGACCCGTGAAATGGAGCGGCATCCCGACATCATCAGCATGCGCGAGAAGTACGAGATGGCCGCGGCCAAGCCGGCCGTTCAGCTGGCGGACGGGCTGACCCTGGTGGCCGGGCTGTTCCTGGCGCTGTCGCCGTGGATCATCGGATTCACCGGCATAACGTCATTGACCATGAACAACCTGGTCACGGGGCTGGCCGTGGCCGTGCTGGCGCTGGGCTTCAGCTCGGCGTACGGGCGCACGCACGGGATCGCGTGGGTCGCGCCCCTCATCGGGCTGTGGACCATCCTGGCGCCCTGGCTGATCAGGGGAGAGGCGGACACGCCGACCACGATCACCACCAACGTGATCGTCGGCGCGATCATCCTCATCTGCGGCCTGGTCGCGCTCGGCATGAGCATGACGAGGAGGCGATGAGACCAGGGCCGGCCCGTGTGACCGGCCCTTCTCATACGCTCACCCGGACGCGCAGCGCCAGCGCCACCACGGCGGCGTCCCCCGGCACGCGCACGTCGCGGCCGGTCAGCTCACGGAAGCGGGCGAAGCGGTGCTGGACGGTGTTGCGGTGGCAGTAGAGCGCCGCGGCCGTGTCGGCGATCGAGCCGTCGCCCGCCAGATGCACGCGTACGGTCTCCAGCAGCCGCTCCCGCTCCACCGCGCCGATCGACTCCAGCGGGCCCAGCACCCGCTCGGCCAGCTCGGCGGCCAGCTCGGGGCTGTGCGCGACGAACACCTCCAGCCACCGGTCCTCCAGCCGCATCGGCCCCGCGGGCGCCGCGCCGCCGGCCCGGACCGTGGCCGAGGCCAGGCGCACCGCGTGGGGCACCCGGGCCAGCCCCGTCACCCGCGGCGACAGGCCGCACGCCACGTGCGCGAGCGCGTCGAGCACCAGGCGTTCGGGGTCGGGCACCCGGGAGGGCAGTTGCACGACGAGGATGTCGCCCGACGGGGACTCGTGACGGTGCGTACGCAGCCCGAGCCCGCTCATCCCGCCCGCCGCCACCCGAAGCGCCGCCCCCGACGCGGGCGCCGCCACGACGGCCACGAACGGAGCGGGCACCTCGAAGCCGAGCACCCGCCCCACGTCGCGGACCACGTCGGGGTTGCGCCCGTCGTTGTCCATCAGCCGGGCGAACCACGTGCGCCGCTCGTCCTCCTGCTGCCTGCCCATCTCCAGCACGGCCCGCTGGTAGCCGGTCATGAGGCCGGTGTTGTGCTGCTCGACCGCCTCCCACACCAGGTCGGCCCCTTCGAGCAGCGCCGGGACGTCGTCGGGCGCCGCTGCGGCATCCACGACCTGGTCAACCAGGTCACGGCGAGCGGGCGGCCGTTGGGCCCGGAGGAGGCGCTGACGCCCGAGCAGGCGCTGCGCGCGTACACCGAGGGCTCGGCGTACGCGGTGCACGAGGAGCACCTCAAGGGCACGCTCGGCCGGGGCAGACTGGCGGACTTCGCGGTGCTCTCCGACGACCTGCTCGCCGTCGATCCCGCCACGATCAGGGACATCACGGTGATCGCCACGGCGGTGAGCGGGCGGCTGGTGCACGACGTGCGTTGACCCGATATCGACACCTATGACCCGGCGCTTGCGGAGCCATTGGCTCCCCATGAACCCGTAGTTGGAAGCATGGCCACTGAGGAGTGAGGCGAGCGGGGAGGTGGCGATGCCCCATCGTCCGGGGCCCCTGGCGCTGGGGCTCCCGCGCCCCGGCCGCCTCTCCGTGCAGGCCCGCCTCGTCCTGGTGACCGCTCTGCTGTCGCTGGCGAGCCTCACCGGGGTCGCCGGCGCCGTGGACCTGTTCGTGCGCGACAGGATCGAGCGCGAGGTATACGAGAGCACCCAGCGCGCGGCCACCGAGTGGATCGGCGCCATGGGCACCTCGACCCCGCAGCCCGTGACCACGCCCGAGGTCAGCCTGTTCCAGCTCGTGGACGCCACCGGCCACGTCGTGCAGGCCAGCCGCGAAGCCGAGGGCCGACCGCCCATGAGCACCCTGTGGCCGAACTCCGACGACCGCATCCAGCACGGCAAGGAGTGCACGCGGGACGGCTGCGTCATGTTCACCGCCTACCGGCCGTCGCCGCAGGAGGAGGAGCTGTGGGGCGGCGCCTCCCACATCGTGTACGCCGGCCGCCCCGAGCCCGCCCTCCTGGCCGGCTGGGACCTGGAGCTGGGCCTGGCCGCCGCCGTCCTCACCGGCACCGCGCTGCTGACCGGCCTGGCCGCCCTCCTCATCCGCCGCACGCTGCGCCCGGTCGAGGAGATGCGGGCCAGGATCGCCGAGATCACCGTCACCGACCTCGGCCTGCGGGTGCCGGCGCCGCCGGGCGACGACGCGATCGCCTCGCTCGCGCGTACCGTGAACAGGACCCTGGCCAGGCTCCAGGAGGCGGTCAGCCAGCAGCGCCACTACTCCTCGATGGTCTCCCACGAGCTGCGCACCCCGCTGGCCGGGCTGCGCATGCGGCTGGAGGAGGCGGTGACGTACCCCGACGCCGACCGGGAGGAGACGATCAGGGGGGCGCTCGGCGGCGTGGACCGCCTCCAGCGGATCATCGACGAGATGCTGCTGCTCACCCGGATCCGCACGTCGTCGCCGCAGCAGGCCGAGCGGGTCGACCTGGGCCACCTCGTCCGCGAGGAGGCCGGGAGTCTGCCGGGCCCCTATCGGCCCCTGCTGGTCGTCCACGACTCGCCCCGCGTGTGGGGCAACAGGACCCAGCTCACGGAGGTGCTGACGAACCTGCTGGTCAACGCCCAGCGGCACGCCCGCAGCGCGATCGAGGTGAGTGTCGCCCGTAAGGGCGACGAGGCCGTGCTGACCGTCTGGGACGACGGCGAGGGCATCGCGCCCGAGGAGCGCGAGCAGGTCTTCCAGCCCTTCGTCCGGCTGGCCGCCGGCCGGAAGCGCGACCCCGCGGGCAGCGGGCTCGGCCTGGCCATCTCCCGCGCGATCGCCCAGGCGCACGAGGGCGACCTGACCATCGAGGACGGCCCGCGCGGCACCTGCTTCGTCCTGCGGCTGCCGCTGGCCGGCGAGCACGAACCCGGCTGAGCCGTCAGAGCGAGGGCGTGATCAGCTCGTCCGCCACCCAGCGGGCCACCTTCTCCGGGTACGGCGCCGGCAGCCCGAGCACCACGTGGTGGAAGCCCGCGGCCACCGCCTCGCCGATGGCCTGCCTGGTGGCGCCGGGCCGGTCGTAGGAGACCGGCAGGTGGATCGAGCGGGTGATCGCGGCCGGGTCGCGGCCGATCTCCTCGCAACAGCGGTCGAGCAGGGCGCTGCGGCGGACGACGTCGTCGATGTCGCCGCCCGGGATGTTCCACAGGTCGGCGTGCTCGGCGGCCACCCGCAGCAGCGCCGCTGAACGCCCGCCGAGCAGGATCGGCGGGTGCGGGCGCTGCACGGGCTTCGGATTGCAGTACGCCCCGGTCAGCGTGACGTGCGAGCCGTGGAAGTCGAACGGCTCGCTCTCGCTCCACATCCGCCGGATCACCGTGCACGCCTCGGCCAGGCTCTCCACGGAGTGACGGAAGTCGTGGAAGGGCAGGCCGTGCGCCTCGTACTCGCGGCGGGCCAGGGGATGGTCGGGCCGCGAGCCCGCGCCGATGCCGAAGTCGAGCCGGCCGCCCGACACGATGTCCACGGTCGCGGCGATCCTGGCCAGGACGGCCGGCGGGCGGAACCTGTTGCTGGTCACCAGCAGGCCGAGGCGCAGCCGGTGGGTCTGGGCGGCGAGTGCCGACAGCAGCGTCCAGCCCTCGTGGATCGGCCCGCCGATGTCGCCCTGGATGGGCAGCAGGTGGTCGAACAGCCAGGCGTGCTCGATCTCCGGCACGCCGTCGGCCTCCTGCCAGACCCGCAGGACGTCCTCGTAGCCGACCTGCATGGGAGCGGTCATGATGCCGAACCGCGTCCGGCCTCCGGGGCTGCTCATCGGCGTCGCAGGGCCGGGTCGAGCAGCGCCGGCGGGGTGTCGAACTTCTCGTGCGCGGCCAGGTCGGTGCCCGGCGCGACGATCTCGTCGATGGCGTCCAGGACGTCCTGCGACAGCACGGTCTGCGCCGCGTCGAGCTGCGCCTTCAGGTGCTCCATCGTGCGCGGGCCGATGAGCGCGCCGGTCACGCCGGGGTGCGCGGTCACGAAGCCGAGCGCGAGCTGGATCAGCGTCAGCCCCGCCGCGTCGGCGACCCCGGCCAGCCGCTCGACGGCCTCCAGACGGGTCCTGTTGTACGGCAGCGCCGGGTCGAAGCGCTCCGGCAGCACCGACGAGCGGTGGGTGTCCGCCGCGCGGCCCGCGCGGATCGCGCCCGACAGCCAGCCCGAGGCCAGCGGGCTCCACACCAGCACGCCGAGCCCGTACTCCTGCGCGACGGGCAGGACGTCGGCCTCGATGCCGCGCTGCAGGATCGAGTAGCTGGGCTGCTCGGTGACGTATCGGCTGAGGTGGTGCTCGCGGGCGGCCCACTGGGCCTGCACGATCCGGTACGCGGGGAACGTCGAGCTGCCGAAGTAGCGGATCTTGCCCGCCCGCTGCAGGTCGGTGAGCGCCGACAGCGTCTCCTCGTCGCTGGTCGTGGGGTCCCACCGGTGCATCTGGTACAGGTCGACGTGGTCGACGCCGAGGCGGCGCAGGCTGTCGTCCAGCGCCCTGACGATCCAGCGGCGCGAGCCGCCCTGGTGGTTGGGCGCCTCGCTCATCGGCATGGTGGCCTTGGTGGCCAGCACGACGTCGTCGCGGCGGCCGGCGATGGCCTTGCCGACGATCTCCTCCGACTCGCCGCCGCTGTACCAGTCGGCGGTGTCGATGACGTTGACGCCGGCCGCCAGCGCGGCGTCGATGATGGCGGTGGCCTCGTCCTGGGTGGTGCGGCCGATGGCCCCGAAGTTCATCGCGCCGAGCGCGAGCGTGCTGACCTGGACGCCGGTGCGGCCCAGGGTGCGGTACTGCATGGTCATGTCTCCTCCATGTCTCCTCCACGTGCGCGGCGGCTTTGTCCGGCGGCCGCGCTTCTGGCATCCTGAAAGCGGATCCGCGTTCCGCTAAACACCATACGGAACGCTGTTCCGTTTGTCCAACGGCGTGGTGGAGGTAGCGGCACAGTGGCCGGGTCACAGGCAGCCCCGAAGAAGCGGGCCGACGCGAGACGGAACGAGAAGGCGCTGCTCGACGCGGCCGCCGCGGCCTTCGTCGCCTCAGGGGTCGACGTGCCCGTACGCGAGATCGCCGCCAGGGCGGGGGTCGGCGTCGGCACCATCTACCGGCACTTCCCGACGCGCGCCGACCTCATCGTGGCCGTCTACCGGCACCAGGTGGAGGCGTGCGCGGCGGCGGGGCCCGAACTGCTGGAGGCCGGGCCCACGCCGTACGACGCGCTGGCGAACTGGATCAACCTCTTCGTGGACTTCCTGGTCACCAAGCACGGCCTGGCCGAGGCGATGCAGTCGGAGGACGCCTCGTTCCAGTCGCTGCACGCGTACTTCATCGACCGGCTCGTCCCGGTCTGCGCCCGCCTGCTGGCGGCCGCCGCCGACGCCGGCCAGATCGAGCCCGGCATGGACGCCCTCAGCTTCATGCGCGGCGTCGGCAACCTCTGCATCGGCGCCGGCAAGGAGGGCGCCTACGACGCCCGCCGCATGGTCGCCCTCCTCATCGCCGGCCTGCGCGTCCGCTGACCGGCGGTGGATCAGTAGGGGGCGGGCGCGTGGCGCTCCAGCAGCCGCAGGCCCGCGCGCACGAGCACCCACCCGAGCCGCTCCTCCAGGGCTCCGGTGGCGGAGGGCGACCCGGCCAGGCGGTGCCGCTCGGCTTCCTGGCGTAGTTCGCGGGCGCGTACTCGCTCTACGTACAGCAGGTCTGGATGCATCGCGACCTCCGGGGTCGTCGTCACGGGCGGAACGGGAAGCCCGCGGTGTGCACGGCGACGTGCTCGCGGCCCTCGCGCTCGCCGGCCTCGCGGGCGGCGTCACTGCGCGCCTCCCACTTCTTGAGCAGCTCGTTCATCTCCGTCCTGAGCCCGACGAGCTCCTGAGGGGTGAGCGAGAGCAGGTACTCGGAGTTGAACGAGGCGTCACGCCACTCGTCGGGCCAGGCGGACTTGGTGTCGAGGTAGCTCTGGTACAGCTCGTGGCGCTGCCTGGCCGCCAGCCTGGACAGTGCGACGTAGGCGCCCTCGCTCTCGGGGGCGTCCCTGAAGTCGACGTCCTCGGTGCTGACCCCGCTGACCGCCGCCTGCCACCAGCGCTCGCGCCCGTCGGCACTGCCCTGCTCGGACTCCTCGATGAGCCCGTGCGCGGCCAGCTTGCGCAGGTGATAGCTGACCAGCGACACCGCCTCGTCCACCTGGTCGGCGAGCTGCGAGGCGGTGGCGCGCTGGGTCACCATCAGCGCCCGGTAGAGGCGCATGCGCAGCGGATGCCCGAGCGCCTTGACCGTCTCTAGATCCTTGACGCGGCGTACGTTCTTCCTGGCCATACCTTCACGGTAGATACACCAAGAAAATTGCGCAAGGATTTTGCGCAATTTCCTTTCTTATCTGGCCCTTCTCGGGCCCTCATCGGCGTCGCTGATGAAGTGGCGCTGCTGGACGCGTACGGACGCCCCCCGGCGCGGAGCGGGGCTGAACCCACGCCCGCCGAGACGGCGGCTATCCCTGGCGGGGCTGGAGGGCGTCCAGGAGGAGGTCGAACAGGCGGTCCATGCGCTCCCACGTGTCGCCGGCCGCCGTGGACAGGAACACCCCGAGAATCATCGAGGTGACGTCGTCGGCCTCGACGTCAGCTCGCAGCGTGCCCGCCCGCGCCCCGCTCTCCAGGATCGCGCCGATCGCGGCGGTGATGCGTTCCCTGGTGGTGGGCGTGGCGAGCCGCCCGGAGACCCAGCCGGTGCGCAGCGTGTCGAGCATGGCCCGCTTGGTCGAGACGAACGCGCCGTAGCGTTCCATCCACATCCGCATCGCGACCTCGGGCGGATGCTCGGCCAGCAGGTCGGGCACGCAGCCGGTCACGTCGTCGAGCTCGGCCGAGTAGACGGCCTCGACCAGCGCCTCCCTGGTGGGGAAGTGGCGATAGAGCGTGCCGATGCCGACCCCGGCCTGCTTGGCGATGCCTTCGAGCGAGACGGGCCCGTCGGCGGTGGCGAAGGCGGAGCGGGCGACGGCGAGCAGGTTCTCGCGGTTGCGCCGCGCGTGCGCGCGAACGGGCCGCCCGGCGGCGGGAGATTCGGAAGAACTCGGGGAAGCCAAAGCGGAGGCACCTCCGATAGTGCTAGGGTCATTCGTGGCGGAGGGTCCTCCGCTTTCTGTCGTCATTGTCTGAAGGACGGTGTACTCCCGATGTCCACTGGCACCTCTTCCTCCGACGTCACGGCCACCGGAGCTCCGCGCCCCGGCGGTCCCGGCCTGCTCGGTGACCTTACCGTCTCCCGCGTCGGCTACGGCGCCATGCAGCTCGAACGCCTGCACGACGACCGCGCCGCCGCCGTCGCCCTGCTGCGCCGCGCCGTCGAGCTGGGCATCGACCACGTCGACACCGCCGACTTCTACGGCGCCGGCTTCGTCAACGACGTGCTCCGCGAGGCGCTGCGCCCCGAGGACGGCGTGGTGATCGTCAGCAAGGTGGGCGCCGTCAGCGACCCCGGCGGCCCGCTGCCGCTGCGCCCCGCCCAGCGTCCCGAGGAACTGCGGGCGAGCGTCGAGGAGAATCTGAAGTCGCTCGGCCTCGACCACATCCCCGTCGTGAACCTGCGCAGGCTCGACGTCGGCCCCGGCATCCGCGCCACCGGCCCCCAGGTGGTGGACCTCGACGACCAGCTCGCGGTGATGACCGAGCTGCGCGACCAGGGCAAGATCGGCGCGATCGGGCTGAGCGCCGTCTCACTCGACGTGCTGCGCCGGGCCCTCCCGGCCGGCATCGCCTGCGTGCAGAACGCCTACAGCCTCGTCGGCCGGGACTTCGAGGAGATGCTCGCGCTCTGCGCCGCCGAGGGCATCGCGTGGGTGCCGTACTTCCCGCTCGGGGGCGCGTTCCCCGGCATGCCCAAGGTGGTGGAGCAGCCGGCCGTGACCGAGGCCGCCGGGAAGCTCGGGCGCACTCCGTCCCAGATCGGCCTGGCCTGGCTGCTGCGGCACGCGCCGAACGTGCTGCTCATCCCCGGCACCGCGACGGCGGCCCACCTGGAGGAGAACGTGGCCGCCGGCGCCATCGCCTTCGACGAGGAGACGCTCGCCGCGCTGGACGCCGTACCGTCGCAGACCACGGACATCCTGCTCGGCTGATCGCGGGTCAAGGGGGTTTGGCGCGACGCTGACCCGCACGGGAGGCGGACGTGCGGGTCAGCGGGGTAGGTGCGGGCTGTTGCGCCGCCCCCCTTGTACGCGGAGGAGCACGCCGTGAGCCGCACCTACGATCCCCGCCGCACGGCGGTCCTGCTGGTGGACCCGTACAACGACTTCCTGTCTGAAGGCGGCAAGCTGTGGCCCAGGCTCGCACCCGTGGCCACGAGGGTGGGGCTGGTGGACCACCTGCGCACGGTGACCGCCGCCGCGCGCGGGGCCGGCGTACAGGTGCTGATCGTGCCGCACCGCCGCTGGCAGCCCGGCGACTACGAGAGCTGGGACCACCCCAACCCGACCCAGCGCGGCATCATGGAGCGGCATTCGTTCGCGCGCGGGACGTGGGGCGGGGAGTTCCACCCCGACCTGGGGCCCCGGCCGGGCGACATCGTCGTCCACGAGCACTGGGCGCAGAGCGGCTTCGCCAACACCGACCTCGACTTCCAGCTCAAGCAGCACGGCATCAGCCACGTCGTGCTGATCGGGGTGCTCGCCAACACCTGCCTGGAGTCGACCGGCCGCTTCGCCATGGAGCTCGGCTACCACGTCACGCTGGTGCGCGACGCGACGGCGGCGTTCAGCCCCGAGATGATGCACGCCGCCCACGAGCTGAACGGCCCCACGTTCGCCCACGCCATCCTCGCCACGGACGAGCTGGTGGCCGCTTTCGGGGTGACCGCGGCCTGACCGGGCGGCAGAGTGGGCGGCAGAGTGGGGCGGCGAACCGCACGGCGTCGAGGCCCTGGCCGCCGCGCCGGCCCGGCCCTCGGCGAGGGGAACCCGGCCGGGCACCACGGGGGCGGGAGGTCCTGGCGAGGGCCGCGCTCGCACGCCCTGCCCAGGCGCCGCAGCCGGGCGTCAGTGCGTCGAACTCAGGCGTCCAGGGCGGTCAGGCGCCGTCAAGGGCGCGGGTGACCGTCAGGCTGTCCTCGTAGATGTGGTAGCGGGTGATCAGCCCGTCCTCGACGGTCAGATGCAGCGCGAACGGCGACGTGTACGCCGGACCGCCGCCCCGTACGGTCTGCGCGATCACCCCCAGCACCACCGCATGCGGCCCGTCCACCAGGATGCGCTCCACCGACGTGCCGTTCAGCTCGGGCACGTGGTGAGCTTCGAGCGAACGGAAGTGGTCCGCCACCTCGGCCCGGCTCGACCGCGGCCGGATCCACGGCACCGCCGGATGCCCCTCATCCGGCCAGGAGAGCCGCCAGTCCACCGGTTCGGCGAACAACTCCGCCGTACGCTCGTGGTCCCCCTTGGCCATCCTCGTCAGCAATTCGGTCACGACGTCACGGGTGTCTTCGCTCATGCCGATCATCCTCCCGCCCCACGCCTGCGTATGTCGATTACCTGCGAGGTCATGCCAGGCGGTTGGGGGGTGGGAGAGCGGCGGTCAGGATGGTGCTCGGGATGTCCAGGGCGATGCGGTGGCACCGGCCGCGCGGGACGATCGCCGCGGTGCCCGCGCACAGCTTGACCTCCTCCTCACCCCGCCCTTCCCCGCGCAAATAGAGGCGGATCTTGCCGACGATGCAGGAGACGAGCTCGTCGGCCTCCGGATGACGCTTCCAGTGGCCGCCGTGCACGTCCGTGGCGGTCTTCGCGTGGAAGACCCGCAGCCGCCAGCCGTCCCGATCCGCGCTCCGGCCCGCGTGGATCTCGCCGCTCGCGCTCAGGAGAACGATCGACATCAGCAGGTCGAACGGCGTCACCGCCGCGGGGACGCCACCCTCGTCGCGCAGCCCGGACGCGGCCGGCGCTTTCCGCCGGCTCCCAGGCGCCCCCGGCGCTTCCCGCCCGCCCCCAGGCGCCCGATGCGCGGCCCGCCGCCCATCCGCCCAGGTTTCTGGCACATCCCCTCTGGCCGGTCGGACCTTCGCTCGTGCCCCTTGTGCTTCCGGTCGGGTTTCATGGGCGGTGAGCGGGCCGCTCATGTCGTGCTGGGCGATCAGCGGGACGGACGTCTCCGGTTCTCGGCTCATGCCGCCATCCTGACGATCCATCGGCGACCGGTCGCCCGCCATCCGTCGCGGATCCTTCCGGCTTCCCGCGCCGTTCGGCGCACCCGTCATCCAGGCAATGGGCACGCCGGCGGGGGAGGGGTGGGCAGGTGTTGCTCGATCATGTGGAGTGGAGGTCAGCCGAGGAGGCGGAGGAGTGCGGCCTCCTCTTCGGGGGTGAGGCCGGAGCGGGTCACCGTGTGGCCGGAGTCGCGCAGCCAGGTGAGGGTGTCGCGGGCCGTGTCGGCGACCGGGCGGATGTGCAGGCCGGCGGCCAGGACGGCCGAGACGTCGCGGGCCATGAAGCCGGCGTATTCCGGCAGCGGCACCCACAGCGGCAGAGAACGCGGCCCCATCCAGGCGTTCACGTCGTGCTCGGCGAGGAACTCCTGCCCGGCCCAGACCAGCTCAGGCTGCACCGACAGCCCTTCTGCGATGCCCGCGAGCAGCTCGCCCCTCGGCAACGGGCTGGAGACCGCGTCATACGGCCCGGTGAGCCCCTTCTCGGCGGCGTCGAGCGTCCAGGCGGCGAGGTCGCGTACGTCCACGAGCTGCACCAGGTCGCCGGGAGAGCCCGGCGCCAGCACCCGCCCGCCGCGCGCCAGCCGGTCGACCCAGTAGGTGAACCGGTCGGACACATCCTCCGGGCCCACGATCAGCCCGGCGCGGACGATGAGCGCCGCGTCGCCGACGATCTGCTCGCACGTCACCTTCGCCGGCCCGTAGTTGGCCACGTCGTTCTCGTCGGCGTCGGACGCCAGCGGCTCGTGCAGCACGGAGGTGGCTTCGCGGGTGTCGGGGTAGACGCTGAGGGTGGACACCAGCGTCCAGTGACCGGCGCGGCCCGCCAGCTCATCGACCGCCCTGCGCACCTGGCTCGGATGCCTGGCGACGTCGATGACCAGGTCGAACGACCCCTCCAGGGGAGCCAGCCCGCCGTCCTCCGAGCGATCGACCCGGACGAACTCCACCCCGGGCGGCGGGTCACCCGCCTGCCCGCGCGCCGCGCACACCACCTCGTGCCCGCGATCACGCGCCTGCCGCGCGATCTCCTTGGACAGGAACCTCGTGCCGCCCAAAACAAGTGTTCGCATGCCCCTCATCCTGACCCACCGCGAGCGTCAGGACCGCCCGGCTTCACTCCCAGCGCAACGCTCCCCATCCACCGTCGCCGCCGGGTGCGGGGGCGGGGCTGGGGGTTCAGCCGGAGGCGAATTTCTGGGCGCGGTCGCGGGCCCACTGAGCCGCTTCGGCCGTCCGGTCGGCTGGGAGGGCGGTGCCGGGGTGGCGGCCGAGGCGTTCGACCTGGTCGGCGAAGTTCAGGTGTTCGCGGTGGGCGTGTTCGCGGCAGGGCAGGCAGGTGACGCGTTCGGGGTGGGGCGAGGTCATCGCGTACGGCACCTTGAGGCCGCAGCCGGTGGTGACCTCGGACGGCGCGTCAGGGGCGCGGCCCAGCATCGAGGCGAGCACGTTGCGGAAGTCGGCGCCGGCCTGCAGCACCTTGCGATCGACGTGGATGTGCGGGTCGCTCTCGATCATCTCGGCCATCCCTCCGTCCGTCCTGAGGACGGTGCCGCCGTCCCCGAGGCCCAGGGTAGTGCGGTGGAGGCGGGGGCTTGCGCTTCGTTCAGGTCACGGTCCGCGCCGCCGGATCGTTGCATTGAGCAATGGAATGTTATGGTCGCAGCAGGTGAGCCGGGAAGTCTGGTCGGCGTAGACCTGTCATGCCGTCGTCTCACCGGGATCCGCCCATGCACCCCTCCGAACCTGGCATCCACGAGAGCGATCCGGACTTCGACATCCGGCTCGACAGGCACGGGCAGGTCGTCCTGCTGTCCCTGACCGGGCGGCTGGAGGGGGTGGCGTGCCTGGTTCTGCAGCAATACCTGGTCAACGCGCTGGTGGCGCGGATACCGCCGCTGCTCGCGGTGGACCTGCGCTCGCTCGGGGCGATCGACGAGCACGGGCGCGACATCCTGCGCTCGGCCGCGCGGCACGCCAGGGTGTCGGAGGGGCGCATGATCGTGGTGTACGGGAAGTCCGCCGCCCGGGCGTCCGACGACGACGGCGGTGAGATCGAGGCGGCCGGCACCGTGGAGGACGCGCTCGCCGACCTCTCCGGCACTTCGAGGTGGCCCTCCGGCTGACACGCCCTGGCGGGGCCGGGACATCGGCGCGGCGGGCGCTCCGATAGCTTGCTCAACCGTGAGCCGCAGATGGAAGGTGCCGGGCCTGCTCCTGGCGTTAGGAGTGGCGATCGCCGCCTGGCAGGTCACGAGAGCCGACCTGGTACTGGCGACGGTGGTGCTCGTGGTGTACGCGCTGCTCGGCCTCCTGCTGTCGCCGCTGGCGTTCCCCAGGCCGGTCGATGCCGAGGAGGCGCGGCGGCGCAGCGCCGCCGACGGGCGGGCGGTCGTCTACTGGCGGCCGGGCTGCCGCTACTGCATGCGGCTCAGGCTCCGGCTGGGGCGTGCCGCGCGGCGGGCGTACTGGGTGGACATCTGGCGTGACCCGGAGGGCGCGGCGGCGGTCCGCGCGATCACCGGCGGCGACGAGACGGTGCCGACCGTGGTGCTGGCGGGAGAGCCGCACGTCAACCCCGACCCGAAGTGGCTGCGTGACCGGTTGCGTTGAGCCGCAGCTGGGCCTCGGGCACAGCCGAGTGCCCGTCCCCGGGCCGCTGAGCCGGGGGCGGGCACGTTGATGGGTGTGGCTCGGACCGGTCGTCCAGCCGTGGCACGGGTCGCTTCGCCTCCGCTCCGTGCTCGGGCCGGGCGCCTGTCAACGGCCTGGCTGCTCGCCCTCTTCCTCTTCCTCCCCTTCGGGCTCCTCGCCCTCTTCCTGCTCTTCGGGCTCCTCTTCCTCCTCCTCTGCGGGCTCCTCTTCGGGCTCCTCGCCCTCTTCCTCCTCTTCGGATTCCTCGCCCTCCTCGGGCTCTTCGCCTTCCTCCTCCTCGTTCTCCTCCGGCTCCTCGCCCTCTTCCTCTTCGACCCCCTCTTCCTCCTCTTCGGCGGCGCGTTCCTCCTCCATCGCCGTCTCGTGGTCCTTGACCACCTCGCCGTCGCGGATCTCGCCGCGCCAGCCCTCGCCGACGTCCTCCGGGTGCAGCAGCAGGTGCGACATGACGTGGCGGCGGAAGTGCTTGAGCTCCAGCCGTACGCGACGGCCCTGCGCCCGCCACAGGTTGCCGGTCCGCTCGAACAGGCCCTGCGGGTGGTACTCCAGCACCACCAGCACCCGGGTGAGGTCGTCGCTCAGCTCATGGAACGTCACCGCGCCGTCCACATGACCCTTCGGCCCCTCCGAGCGCCAGATGACGCGCTGGTCGGGGATCTGCTCGATGATCTGCGAGGTCCAGCTCCTGTGCGACCAGAAGACCTGCGCCTTCCAGGCCAGCTTCTCGTCGGACTCCTGCTTGACCGTCTGCACCTTCTTCATGAAGGTCGGGAAGTCCTGGAACTGCGTCCACTGGTCGTACACCAGGCGGCGCGGCGCACCCACGTCGATCGTCTCGACGATGTTGGTGACCTTCTCGAAGCCGCGCTTACCGCCCTTACCGCCTCCGGTGATCTTCTGCATGATGCTCTTCAGGCCGCCCTTGAAGCCGCCCTTCAACACGCCGCCCAGGACGCTGCCGCCGCCTCCCGAGTCACCGGAATCGTCTGAGCTGCCCGAGCCGCCGGAGCCGCCCGAACCGCCCGAGCCGGTCAGCGCGCCTACCAGGCCCTTGCCGCCGCCGTGCTCCGCGTAGTCGGTCAGGCGGCCGGTGAGGTTCTCCACCTTGTTGCCCGCCGCCGAGACCACGCGTCCGATCGCGGCGTGCATGAGGTTGCGTGCCTCGCCGGCGAGCCGGTCGGTCGGCAGGGCGGCGAGGAACTCCTTGCCGACCCCCTTGACCGCGCCCGCCGCCGTGCCCGCGACCCCCTTGGCAGCACCCGCGGCTCCTTTGGCGACACCCGTCACCCCCTTGGCGGCACCGGTGACGCCGCCGGCTCCCTTGGCGGTATCGGTGACTCCTTCGGCTGCTCCGCCCGCACCCTTGGCGACCCCCTCGGTCGCTCCGCTCGCTGCCTTCGCCGCGCCGGTGACACCTTCGGCTGCGCCTCCGGCCCCCTTCGCGGCGCCCGAAGCGGCGCCTGTGGCGGTGCCTGCCGTCCGCTTCGCGGTGCCGGTGGCCGTGCCCGTGGCGCGCTTCGCCGTGCCGGTCGCCTTCGAGCCCGCGCCTGCCGCCGTGCCCGTGACCTGGTCGGTGGTGTCCTTCGCGGCGCCGGTGCCCCGTTTCGCCGCGCCGGCGGCCTTGCCGAGGCTGCTGGCTGCTCGTTTGCCCGCGCCGGCGGCCTCTCCTGCCGTAGGTGTCACCCGCCGCACCGTGGGACGGGCCGCGCTCGTGCGCCGTCTCGCGTTTTCCTCAGCCACCTGTGCTCACCTCCGCATGGAGGTCCGCCGGATGGCACGGGACCGCCGCGCTCGCTCCGGTCCGGCGGGCTCCCGCTCGGCCTCGTTCCGGTTGCCGTTCCCGCTCTCGGCCCCGCTCTCGGCCCCGTTCTGCGCCTCGTGCGTGGCCCCGTTCTGGGGCTCGTGTGAGGCTCCGTTCTGGGGGGAGCCGTTGGAGGAGGCGGTGTCGCCCGTCGCCTCGGAGGGCTCCTCCGAGCCCTCGGCGTCCCCCGGCGACCTGAGCGATTCGGCGCGTTCGTGCAGCTTGTCGCTCAGCGAGTCGATCTGCCTGCTGGTCGCGGCCTTACCCGCCTCCAGCAGACCGCCACTGAGCTGCTCGGTCAACTTGCCCAGGTCGGCCGACGAGCCCAGAGTCTTGAGCCCTTGGGACAGCAGCCCGCCGCTGTTCCCGGACGCCTTCCCGGCCAGCCCGGCCGCCACGAGAACGGCCGCCGTGCGCAACTTGCGCCGTCGCCCTAGGTAGTACCCGGCGAGCAGGGCACAAGCGATTCGCATCTTGTTCGCCATGATCAAGTTTTCCTTCCCCGAGGCCGCGTCTGTGCAAGCGAGGGACATCGCCCGCCGTCTGCCCTCAAAGGGGACAAAGAACCTGATATCAGGCGAAACTTGAGCACATTTTGGAGATGGCGACCGGTGCCGCCCCAGGTCAGGAGGGCTTGCCCGCCGTGATCGACACCAGCGCCCTGCCCTTCTTCACGGAGACCAGGCTCACCTCCACGGTCGGCCGCTTGCGGAACCCGAAGCTCGAAGTGCCGCCCTTGCCCAGGGTCGCCTGCGCGCCGCCACCATGCGGATAATCCACCAGGTACGTGATGGAGCTCTTGCCGACGTCCAGGATGTGGAATTGGCGGTAGTAGAACTTCTTCGCGTTGAGGCGGATGGTGACCGGTCTCGACACCCGCAGCAGGCAGTCGCCGTCGAAGCAGTCCCTCACCCGGCTGGTGGCCTTGCGCTTCTTCGTGGGGGAGGCCGACGGCGAGGGCGTGGGGCTCACGCTCGGGGTGGTGGACGCCTCAGGAGTGGAGGTCGGGGGAGCGGAGGTCGGGGCGGTGGTGGCCGGCGTGCTCGCGGGAGCGGCAGCGGTCGGCGGCTCCGCCGCCCCGCACCCCGCCACCACACCCACCAGCACGCACCCCGCCAGTACGTGACGCACCCGCCCACACCGGGCCGGTAGGGGAGGGGCGACGGGCCCAGGCACCATGGGCACAGGTGCCGTGGGCGTGGACGGGCTGAGCGGGGGTGGGGCGGGGAGCGGAAAGGCCGGGGGGTGGGTTGGGGCCATGGTGGCATCGTCTCCTCTCCGTACGCGTCTCGTCACGCTAACCACCCCGCCCCGGGAGGGGTCCCCGGCTCTACCCGTCCAGGTGGAGGCGGGGCCAGGCGGCCGTGTCGCGCAGGAGCTGCCGATCGTGGGTGGCCAGGACGACGGCGGCGCCCGTACCGGCGAGCGCCTGGGTCAGTTCCTCCACCAGAGCCATGGACAGGTGATTGGTGGGCTCGTCGAGCAGCACCACGTGAGGCCGCCCGGCCAGCAGGATCGCCAGGTCGAGCCGCCGCTGCTGCCCGACCGACAGCTCGGTGACCGGCCGGTGCACCGCCTCGGCGGGCAGCAGCCCGAGCCGTCCGAGCCCGACCGTGTCGGCCTCGGCAAGGCGTTGTGAGGTGACCAGCCGGCCGACCGCGGCTTCGTACACCTCGAAAGCCCGCAGCCGGGACGGCGGCGGGGACTCCTGGCCGAGCAGCCCGACCCGCACGCCCCGCCCGCGCTGCACGGTCCCGGAGCCGGGGACCAGCTCACCGGCGAGCAGCCGCATCAGGGTCGACTTGCCGGAGCCGTTCGGCCCGGTGACCACCAGGCGGTCACGGGCCCGCAGCAGCAGGGACTGCGGCGTGGTGAGCCGGGGATCGAGCGTCACCTCGGCGGTTTGCAGCAGCGCGACGCCGGGCGGGGCGTCCAGGTGCGGCATCGAGAAGCGCAGCGGCGGCACCGGTACGTCGAGCACCTGCGCCTCCAGCGCCTCCTGCCGCCGATGCACGGCGCGGACCAGAGCCGGGGCCCGCGTGGCGCGGGTGTGCTTGCCGGTGCCCTTGTCCGGACGCCAGCCGGTGACCAGCCGGTTCTGTGCCTCGGACAGGTCCTGCGCCAGCCGCCGGCGTTCGAGCTGCTGGTCACGGTACGCCGTCTCCCACCGCTCGCGTTCCGCCGTGCGGCCCTCGCGGTAACCGGCATACCCGCCGCCATAGGTGCGCGGCCGCCCGTCGCTGGTCGGGTCGAGGTCGAGCACGGTGGTCACCACGTCAGACAGCAGCGCCCGGTCATGGCTGACCAGCACCAGCCCGCCCGGATGGGCGCGCAGCGCGGCGGTCAGATGGCCGAGTCCGGCGGCGTCGAGGTGGTTGGTGGGCTCGTCGAGCAGCAGCAGGTCGTGCCCGGCGCCGAGCAGGCAGGCCAGCCGGATCCGATAACGCTGCCCGACGGACAGCCCGGCGAGCGGCCTCGTCCGGTCGCTCACGGCGTTCAGCGCGGCGAGCGCGACGTCGACCCGCCGGTCGGCGTCCCACGCGCCGAGCGACTCGGCGGCCTCCAGAGCCGTGGCGTACGCCTGCTCGGCGCCCGGCCGTTCCTCCGCGAGCGCGAGCGTGGCCGACTCGAAGGCCCGCAGCGCCGCGCGGACCTGAGCGAGCTCGGCGTCGATGAGATCGCCGACGGTACGGTCGTCGCCGACCGGCATCTCCTGGTCGGCCACCCCTATGGTGCCGACGCGGTGCACGGTGCCCGCGTCGGGCGCGAGCGTGCCCGCGAGCACCTGCAGCAGAGTGGTCTTGCCACGGCCGTTCTCGCCGACCACGCCGAGCCGGTCGCCCGCCGAGACGGTCACGTCCACGCCGGACAGGACGGGCCGGCCACCACGGGCGAGGTGCAGGCCGGTGGCGTTGAGCTGCGCCCGCGCACGGGCGGGCAGCACGATGTCGATGGACATACTTCCTCCGGGAAGCAGGCCCCGGCGCGGCACGCGGCGGCGCGGGGACCTGAAAGGTGAGAGCTGACGCGGAAGCGCTCAAGCCGCGCCCGTTGGCGGGCGGGGCGAGCCGCGTCGTCCTCAGAGGAAGTACAGATGCATGCCCGGCACTCTACCCGATGTCGTCGGGAGGACGGCGTTCAGGAGGCCGGTCACCGGCCGATGGTCGCCGTCCAGGTGCCGCGCCGGAGCGTGATCTCCCCCTCGGGGCTGATCGTCGCGGTGGCGCCTCGGACCGGCAGCCCGCCGGCTCTCAGCCAGTGCTCGCGCACCTGGTCGAGCAGGTCGTACAGGCGGCGCGGACCGCCCTGATGGACGGTCACCTCGCCGTCGCGCTCCTCGGCGCGGGCCCACGACCCGTCGCCGTGGGCCATGAGCGCGACCCGGTCGGCACCATCGCCGCCGGTGATGAAGCGGTGCTCGATGCCGGGCGCGGCGAGCTCCAGCATGGTCGCGACGTCCCACCCGCCGACCACGTCCATCACCGGGTACGGGCTCCCTTCGATCTGCTCGCCGTCCTCGACGCGGGCACGCTCGAGCACTGACCAGTCCCGCGCCAGGTGGTCCACGCCGGCCCGGCTGCGCATGAACGCGGCCCGGTCGTGCTCGACCCGGCCGACGGCGCCGCCGCCCGGCTGCTTGTCGGCCGTGACGATCAGGCTCGTCCCGGCGATCGTGGTCACCAGCCTGCCGTCCGGCGTCAACGCGGCCAGCCACGACGCCGGGATCGGCCGGACGGCCACCGTGGCGACGATCCGGTCCCCCTCCCAGTCGATCGGACCGGTGGCGTCGGCGGTCAGCAGCCGAGGTCGGAAGCCGTGCTCGTGCAGCCGCTCTTCGGCGGCCGCCGTCAGGTAGGGGTCCACGTCGATCGCCGTGACGCGGATGTCGCCGAGCCGGTGACACAGCAGGGCGGTGCCGTAACCGGTGCCGGTGCCGACGTCCAGCACGGTCGACGAGCCGTCGAGACAAGCGTGCCGGAACATCTGCACGAGCAGCCCGGGCAGCGTGGACGACGACGTCGCCGACCCCTGCAGGACAGCGCCGGGGCCGGCGCGGTCGGCGTGCACGTCACCGACCTGGGTGACCAGCGTCCAATCACGATAGGCGGCACGATGCCACGCCCCGGGATCGTCGGCACCGACGCGCAGCCGCCACCCTTCGGGCGTCCTGGCCCACCAGCGAGGCACGAACGGATGACGCGGAGTGCTCCCCACCGCACCCCGCCACCGCGACCTCGGCGGCGCCACCTCAGCGGCAAGCCGGCCCGCGAACTCCCTCCAGCCCATGAGGCAGTATCCCTCCTCCCTGAGCCGCCCGGTGTGCGTACTCACCGGTCACCGCCTGCGGTCCTGGCGACGGGCGGCACGAGCGCGTTGCCTTCGCACTCGGTGCTCGCGGGCGGGCAGTCGTTGCCGTCCGACGCCGGCGGGCACTCCGAAATCGGCGCGCAGGGCGGCTTGTCACCGCGGCGCGGCACCAGCGGCAGGAGAGCGTTCCAATATGGCCCGTGCAGGATCTCGCCGAGCGGGGTGTCGCGGACGTTCCCGGCCGGGGGCAGGAACCTGGCCATGACGCACATGGTGACGTCCCCGTGAGCCGAGACGGCGGCGCGGCCGTCGCCGCACTGGCCGCACAGCTCGTTGACATGCGCGCTGAAGGGTTCACCTTCGATGGCGCGGCCGATGCCGCGCATCCGGTCGACGGGGGCGAGGTTGCGCACGCCGAGCGCGGCCATCTCGGCGTGCGCCTCATGAGCGCGCTGCCCTTCGAACGTCTCGACGACCGCGACCTTGAGCGGGATGCCGGAGTCCAGTGCGACGCTGATCGCGGCCCGCGTCCGCCGATGGGAACCGGGACGGCCGGTGACCTGGTCGTGGAGCTCCGGCCGGTCGCTGTAGTAGGACGTGGCCAGGGTGACGCGCGGCTCGCGGTACAGCGCCCACAGGGCCGGCGTGACGCAGTACAGGTTCGAGAACACCTGCAACTCCAGGCCGACGCTCAGGGCGTGGTGGGCCAACGGCAGAAAGTGCGGGTGCATGGACGGTTCGCCGCCGATGAGCTGGACGCGGCGGACGCCGGCGGCAGGGGCGCTGTCGAGCAGGTGCTCCCAGTCGCCGCGGGTCATGGTGCCGTGGGTGCCCGCGGGGGACGAGCTGTTGTAGCAGTGGCGGCACTTGAGCTGGCAGGCCGTGGTGACCTCGAGCTCGAGGAACCATACGGGGTCCAGGCCGGGAACGGGGGGCATCGTGGCGACTCCTCACTGAGAGTGATTGTTCACTCTCGAAATGGAGTCGCCGGTCGCTTGTGGAAATACCTTCATCCGGTCCGGGTCGCGTCCGAGTGGGTGCGGCGGGAGGTTACCGCGTACGCGATGCTGACGACGATGAAGAACGGGATGCCTGCCCACCATGCCGGTCGCAGGGGCTCGATGAACAGGGTGGAGATGATCACCGCGGCCAGGAACAGCATCACCACGCCCGATGTGACCGGCGCGCCCCACAGACGGACCGGGGAGGGTGGCAGGCCCTGGGCGGTGCGGGTGCGGCGGAAGGCGTGGTGGGTGGCGAGGATGAGGAGCCAGACCACCAGGGCGCCGAAGACCGAGACGCCGAACAACGCCAGGTAGGCGCCGCTTTCGCTGGCCGCCGACACGCCTGCCGCGAGCGCCAGGCCGAGCGCCGACAGGGCGAGGGCGTTGCGGGGGACGCCGGCGGCGCTCAGGCGGCCGGTCCAGCGGGGGGCGTAGCCGTTGGCGGCCAGGGAGTGCATCATGCGGGTGGTCAGGTAGAGGTTGGTGTTGGCGCTGGACAGGGCGGCGGTCAGGACGACGAAGTTCATCACCGTCGCCGCCGCGGGCACTCCGGCGGCGGAGAAGACGGTGACGAACGGGCTTTCGGTGACCGAGCCGCCCTGGGCCGTGGTGGTCCACGGCACCACGGTGAGCACGATCGCGATGGCGACCACGTAGAAGAGGGCGAGCCGGGTGATCATGCGGCGGGCGGCTCGGGGGATGTCGCGTACGGGGTTCTCCGACTCGGCGGCGGTCACCGAGACGACCTCCGTGCCGATGTAGCTGAACAGGACGAACACCATGGCGAGGAACAGGCCGCTCATCCCGTTGGGCAGGAAGCCGTCGTGGGCGGTGAGGTTGGTCAGGCCGGTGGCGTCGGCGCTGGGCAGGCCGACCGTCACCAGCACCAGGCCGAGCAGGATGAACACGATGATCGCGACCACTTTGATCATCGCGAACCAGTACTCGATCTCGCCGAACAGCCGGACGGCGGCCGCGTTCACCCCCAGCACGACCACCGAGAAGACCGCGACGGGCAGCCACAGCGGCAGCGACGGCCGCCAGAACTGTACGTAGATCCCGGCCGCGATGACCTCGCCGCCGATCGCGATGACCTGGATCGTCCAGTACGTCCACCGGACCACGAACCCGGCCCACGGCCCCAGATAGCGATGCGCGATCACCCCGAACGCGCCCGCCTCAGGGTGCACCACCACCATCTCGGCCAGCGACCAGCCGATCACCAGGGCGACCGCGGCGCAGATGACGTACGCGACGATCGTCGCCGGGCCCGCCTGCGAGATCGCCAGGCTGGAGCCGAGGAAGAGCCCGGTGCCGATGGCCCCGCCCAGCCCGATCATGGTGAGCTGGCGCCCGGTCAGCCGGCGTTGCAGGCCGGATGCGTTCTCGTCCACGGCGTACCTCTCGATGAAGGGGGTGGTCAGCTCCTGCGGTAGGAGCTGATGGCTGCGACGGCCGCGTCCACGTCGGAGCGGTCGTTGTAGTAGTGGAACGACAGCCGCAGCAGGTCGCCGCGGGGCGCCGTCCAGATGCGCCGCTCGGCCAGCGCGGCGGCCAGCCGGTCGGGGGCGTCGTCGGCGATGGCCACCTGCGGGCCGCGCGCACCGGCGGGCGAGGCCACCTTCACGCCCTCCGCCGTCAGCCGTTCGGCCAGCTCGTCCACCAGTTCGGACACGTGCCGCCGCACGTCGTGCAGGTCGATCCGCTCGATGAGGTCGAAGCCGGCGTTGGCCGCGTAAGCGGACGGGATGGGCGGCGTGCCGGTCTCGAAGCGGCGGGCGTCGCCGGGGAAGTCGAGCAGGCGAGGGTCGAACGCGAACGGCTGCGTACGGCCGAACCAGCCGGTCAGCTCGGGCGCGCGCTGCTGCTCCAGCCCGCCGCGCACGTAGAGGAAGGCGATGCCGGGCAGGCCGAGCAGGTATTTGAGCGAGCCGGACGCCAGGTAGTCGCAGCCGAGCCGGCGCACGTCGATCGGGGTGACCCCGGCGCCCTGATAGGCGTCCACGAAGACCCGGGCGCCCTGCTCGTGCGCCAGCCGCACGACGTCCTCGACCGGCAGGCGGGCGCCGTTGCGGTAGGTGTGCAGCGGCACCGACACCAGGCCGGCGCTGCCGTCGATCAGCTCCTCGTACGCCTCCGCCGCCACCTGCTCACCGCTGTCGGCCACCACCCTGACCTGGGCGCCGCGCTGCTGCTGGGCCAGCCAGACGTGCGCGATCGACGGGAACTCCAGGTCGGTCGTGACGATGCCGGGCCGCCGCGCCCAGTCGAGCGAGGAGGCGGCCTGGAACGCGGCCTCCGACGCGCACGACAGCACGGCCACCTCGCCGGGCTCCGCGCCGATCAGCCGGGCGAACCGCTCCCTGGCCCGCTCGACCTGCCCCATCCAGGTCCCCCAGGGGGCGCCCTCCTCGCGCAGCGAGTGGCCGATCTCCTGCAGCGCGTACGCCAGCCGCGACGACAGCGCGCCCTGGCTGCAGCTCGCGAGGTGCACGGAGCCGTCCAGGGACGGGAACTCGGCGCGGAACTGGGTGGAGCTCAAGAGGTGTGACATTTCGGGCACCCTATCCGGGCAGTTTTAACCAGGTCAATACCGATTTAATGGCATTGAAGGCATATAGGATCGCCGGGTGATCGGTGCCAGGATCCGGCAGCTCCGTACGGAACGCGGGCTGACCCTCGCCCAGCTCGCCGCCGCCACCGGCGTGTCCAGCGGGCTCATCAGCCAGGTCGAGCGCGACCTCGCCGACCCCAGCCTGGAGACGCTCAGGAAGATCGCGAAGGTGCTGGACCTGCCGCTGTTCAGCCTGTTCCAGGAGCCGGACGGCGAGGCCGTGGCCGTGGTCAGGCGCGGCGGGCGGATGGTGGTCAGATCACCGGCCGGCGGGATCTCCTACACGCGCGTCTCACCCGGTCACGGGCGGCTCGAGGTGCTGGAGGGCCACCTGCTGCCCGGCGGCTCCTCGGCCGCCGAGCCGTGGACGCACCCGTCGGAGGAGTGCGTGCTGGTGCTGCGCGGGCGGCTCGTGGTGGAGGTCGCCGGGGCCGAGCACCTGCTGGAGGCGGGGGACAGCTGCTACTTCGACTCCGCGCTGCCGCACCGCTACCTCAACCCCGGCGACGAACCCGCCGACTTCCTGATCGCCGCCACCCCACCGAGCTACTGAGCTGCGCCGTCGCCCCGAGCGGCCGTCACTCCCCGGCCATGGCGTAGAGCGCGGCGTCGGCGATGACGGACACCGCGCGCCTGACCGGTTCGGCGGCCCAGCCGCTCCCGCAGACCTCCTTGAAGCGCCGGTCGTCGTAGCCGGGGAAGAACGTACGGGTGTACCGGTCGGCGTGCAGGATCGTGACGAGCGTCCCCGTACGGGCGTCGGGCTCGGCCCCGGCCAGCGCGGCGGTCACCCGGGCCCTGATCTCGGCCCGCCCGCCGGGCCGCGCCTCCGGCCACCGCCTGACCGGGAAGAGACCGAGCGCCTTGCCGCGCGTCTCGGCCAGCACCCCGCCCGTCACCAGCCGGGCCAGCAGCCGCCGGCGTAAGCCGTGCCGTTCCAGCAGCTGGATGCACGAGACGGGCCGCCTGCTGCGGGTGCCCATCAGGGCGAGCGCGGCGTCCAGCTCGTCCTCGCCGAGCCTGGCGGGATCGCGGACGGACAGTTTCCTGCCCGACAGCTCCATCCGGCCGCGCACGACCAGCTCGGCCAGCACGGCGGCGGCGATCGCGGGATCCAGCCAGGTCGTGGTGACGGCCGGGCGGCCTTCGTTGTCGTAGGCGAGTAGGAGCAGCTCTTCCGCGATGGTCACTCGACCTTCACCCTCTCGCGCGCGCCATGGTGCTCTCGGCGTGGTCCACCTCGGACGTGGTCGCGCGGCCAGCCGGGGAAGATCCGTCGATCAAGCCGGGTGCCTTCGAGCGTCCAGCGAAACGGCTACGTGGTCAAGAGGGTTCTCCTACAGGGTGAGGCGGTCAGGCGGGTGGGGCAGCGGATGGCCGGTGACGGCGGTCAGGCCGTCGAAGGCCAGCTCCAGGTAGCGCCGCCAGGCCTGCGGGTCGGCGTCGAGCAGCGGCGCGGCGGTGTGCTGGATGCCGCTCAGCATGAGGGCGACGTCGGTGCCGGTCACGTCGGGGCGTACGGCGCCTTTCTCCCTGGCGCGGGCGGTGAGCTGCTCGGCGACCTCACAGAGCCGGTGGATCGCGTCGCGCACCTCCTGGCTCTGCAGCGAGGGACGGCCGATGACGTCGCAGAACGCCCGGTCTCTGACGAACGCCTCGACCCCGGCGGTCATGAACGCGCGCAGCGCCCGCACCGGGTCGTCGTCGGCGAGCAGCCCGGTGGCGGTGCCGATCAGCTCGTCGAGCAGGTCGAGCATGATCGCCGCCAGCAGGTCCTCCTTGGTGGGGAAGTGCCGGAAGACCGTGCCCTTGCCCACCCCGGCGCGCTGCGCGATCTCGCCGATGGACGCCTCGACGCCGCGCTCGGCGAACGTCCTGGCCGCGACGTCGAGCAGCAGCTTCCTGTTGCGCACCGCGTCGCTGCGGGTCGAAGGGGGCTTCGCGCTCATGCCGGCCAGTCTACCGGCCAAGGTGACCGACCGGTCCGTTTAGCTGCTACGGTGAAGCTGACCAGCCGGTCCGTTTCGTAGAACGAACCGGTGAGCTGCGGAAAGGACGCACATGAACCACGATCTCGCGGGCAAGGTCGCCCTCGTCACCGGCGCGTCGTCGGGCATCGGCGCGGCCACCGCCCTGGCGCTGTCGGCCGGCGGAGCCCGCGTCGCGGCCGGAGCCAGGCGCGCGGACCGCCTCAAGGCCCTGGCAGGCCAGGCGCGGGGCGAGCTGCTCCCGCTCGACCTGGACGTCACCGATCAGGAGTCCGTACGCGCGGCCGTGGCCGCGACCGTCGGCCACTTCGGCAGGCTCGACGTGCTGGTGAACAACGCCGGCGTCATGCTCAGCGGCCCCATCGAGGGCGCCGACACCTCAGAGTGGGTTCGCATGGTCGAGACCAACCTGCTCGGCTCCATGTACGCCGTGCACGCCGCCCTGCCCCACCTCCTGGCGAGCAAGGGCACGGTCGTGCAGGTCTCCTCCACCTCGGGCCGCATCGCCTCGGCCGGCGGCGGCGTCTACGCGGCCACCAAGTTCGGCGTCACCGCGTTCGCCGAGTCGCTGCGGCAGGAGGTCACCACCAGGGGCGTCCGCGTGGTCGTCGTCGAGCCCGGCTTCGTCGCCACCGAGCTGATCGGCCACATCACCGACCCGGCGCGGCGGGCCGCCGCGCGCGAGATGGGCGAGGCCATGCGCACCCTCCAGCCGGAGGACATCGCCGACGCCGTCGTGTACGCGGTCGGCCGGCCGCCGCGCGTCGCGGTCAACGAGCTGCTCATCCGCCCCACCGACCAGACCCGCTAGAGCGGGGTGACAGCGGCGGCGACATGCCCGCGTTCGCCTGACAGGAGCCGCGGGCGGCCGGAGCCGCCCGCGGCCCGTCATGTCACTGGACGTTGATCCGGTCCACCTCCACGGTGATGCCCCTGACCTGCGGGGTCGAGGTGGCCGTGGTGACGGTCCCGGCGCCCCTGCTGACGCCCTTGACCTTCATCGTGTACGTCAGCGTCCCGCCGGGCACGGCCGGAGTGCTGGTGACCACGAGGTCCTCGGTCGGCGGTCCGGCGATCTGGCTGCCGGCGGTGCCCTCCGCGTTCTCGGCCCCGACGGTCAGGCCGTACTCGGCGGGCGGCGCGCCTGGCAGGTCGGCCGGGTCGTAGGCGTAGCTGATGTCCTCGGTGCCGTTGATCCCGATCCACTGCTGGAACACCTTCAGCTCGTTCGTCCCGTAAAGGTTGACCCGCCACTCGACGACCAGCCAGCGGTTCGTCCCGTCGGTCAGGACCGTGGCGAGGACGCCGGGCGCGCCGGCGCCGTTCAGGTCGGTCCAGTACGGGGCGAGCACGTTGTTCGGCCGCGCCGGGTCGGGCAGCGTCTGCGGGATGAAGGAGATGTCGGCCGAGGTGGCCCCGCCGGCCACGCTGTAGCCGTTGGACGTCACGCCGAGCACGGTGTGGGTGCTCCCGGCGAAGGTGAACGGCGCAGGTGAGGTGAAGTTCACCGCCTGCTCGTCACCGAGCGGGAACGGGGTGACGCCGAACAGGTCGAGCGGCAGATACCCGGCCGGCCCCGCACCTGGCGCGATCACGGGTTTCGGCGGCTGGGTCGCGGCCAGCGTCTTCTTCGTGGTCGCGATCTGCGTGCCGGCCTTGGTCGCTCCCGTGACGGAGGTGAGCCGCAGCCGGGCGTCGAGCGTGCTGAGCGCGGTCACCTCGGCGTCCTGGTCGGTGTCGTTGTGCACGGTGACCGTGCAGGTGGACTCGCCGGTGTTCCTGGCGATCGTGTCGGGCGTACAGGT
This sequence comes from Nonomuraea sp. NPDC004580, assembly GCF_040609855.1. Classification (NCBI taxonomy): domain Bacteria; kingdom Bacillati; phylum Actinomycetota; class Actinomycetes; order Streptosporangiales; family Streptosporangiaceae; genus Nonomuraea; species Nonomuraea sp. NPDC004580. Next base: position 29,076 of record NZ_JBEXLH010000085.1, read on the forward strand.
CTGGTCGACCGGGATCGCGCCCTCCTGCCGGTGGAAGGCGACCGGCAGGTGCAACTGCCGTGAGCCGCCGACCTGCTTGAGGTTCACCTGCCCGAAGTACTGCCCGTCGGGCAGGCCGGGCGCGGTGATGACGATGCTCAGCTCGGCCGTCTTGCCCGGCTTGACGGAGAACAGCGGCGGCAGCACGGTGACGGCGGCGCCGCTGACGGTCTTGCCGGACGCGGTGAAAGTGAGCGTCTTGCCGGTGACGTTCTTCACCGTGCGCTTGGCGGTGATGACGCCCGGCATGGTAGGAGCGTTCACCGACGGCAGGTTGAGGTCGATGCGGTTGAGCGGGTCGGCGGCCGACGCGACGAAGGCGTCCGCGCTCTCGTCCAGCGTCAGGCCGGGGTCGCCGGCCTTGGTCAGGTCGATGCGCCCGCCGCCCATGTCGAACGGGTCGGCCGGCGTCGTACGGTCCTGCTTGGTGACCGCCGTCTTGGCCGTCGTCTCCAGCGCGGACTTCACCTGGCCCGGCGTCCAGTCGGGATGCAGCGCGAACAGTAGCGCCGCCGCCCCCGCCACGTGCGGCGACGACATCGAGGTGCCCGAGATGACCTGGAAGAGGTTGCCCGGCGGGCCTTCGAGCGACGACTCGGGCGTGGGCGTCATGCCCGCCATGATGTGCAGGCCCGGCGCGGTGAGGTCCGGCTTGAGGAAGTCGCCGCCGGGGCCGCGCGAGGAGAAGTGCGTGATCGCGTCGCCCTGCCACGTGCTCTTGGCGCCCTGCTCGAACGAGGCCGTGGCGCCGGGGTTGGCGGCGAGGAAGCTCAGCAGCGTGTCGGACTCCGGCTTGTCGAGGTGCGCCGACGGCAGCCAGTGGGCGTCGGTGAAGACGTCGAACGGGAAGCTGTTGTAGAGGATCATCCCGGCCGCGCCGCCCTGCCGTACGTTGAAGCTCTTCAGCACCCGGTTCGGGCCGCGCTCACAGGCGACGATCTTGCCGGTGAACAGCCCGGCGGGCGCGGGCACGTCGCACAGCGGCCGCGAGTAGGGCGGTGCGGAGGCGAGCACCACGGGCAGCGGCGAGGAGATGCCCGCCGTGATGGACGCGCCCTTGATCGTCACCGGGGTGGGACCACCGTGCAGCTTGATCGTGGTCTGGAACGTCCTGGTCTGCGTGGAGGCGGCCACCGTGGTCGTCCACGGGCCGAGGTGGTCGGTGGTGTTCGCGCCGGGGCCCGAGTTGCCGGCCGAAGCCGAGACCAGCACGCCCGCCGCGTACGCGTCGAGGAAGGCCAGCTCGACGGGGTCGCTGTACGGGTCGTCGCCGCCGGAGATCGAGAAGTTGATCACCCGGACGCCGTCCAGGATGGCCCGCGCCACCGCCGCCGCCGAGTCGGACGGGAAGCAACCCTCCAGGCCGCACACCTTGTAGACCGATACGGCCGCGCCGGGTGCGATGCCCTGGATGGGGCCGCGGCTGATGCCGAGCGGGTTCGCGTCGGCGACCGGGCCGCCGGCCGAGGTGCTCGCGGTGTGGGTGCCGTGGCCGTTGGAGTCGCGGGCGCTGTCGGGATAGACCTCGCCGCCGAACACCGCGTTGTACGTCTCCAGGAACGGCTGCCCGCCGATCAGCTTGTTGGTGCAGGTGAACGGGTCGTTCGCCGGGGTCGTCGGGTTGTCGCCGAAGGTGCACGCCCGCGGCGTGCCGTCCTTGGTCGGCGGGGGAGCGGGCAGGCCGGGCCGATCCGCGAACGACGGGTGCTCGGGCCAGGCGCCGCTGTCGAGCACACCCACGATCACGCCCTTGCCCGCCGTGCCGCTGCCGCCGCCCAGCTTGCTGTAGATCGTCGGGGCGCCGATGAAGGCGGGGCTGGAGTCGGTCAGCAGCTGCTCCGGCTTGTCCTCCTGGACGGCGACCGCGCCGGGCAGCCTGAGCACCTCGTCGGCCTTGTCACCGGGGATGCGCAGCGCGATGCCGCCGTACACGGTCCGCAGCCGCTGGCCGACGACGGCTCCAGGGACCTTCGACCTCAGCTCGGCGAGGAAGGCGTTCTCGACCTCCTCGATGTGCTCGCCGTACTTCCTCGCGTCCGCGCTGCGCGTGTCGAGTGCGCGGCCGGTGACGGACGGGCTGGTGCCGGCGAGTCCCGGCAGGCCGCCCTGGTAGGCGGCGAGCGAGTCGTAGTCGAGCTTCACCACGACGTTGACCGGGGCGGGGGAGGTGGCGCGCAGCAGCGCGGGGTCGCTCTCGGCGAGCTTGCCCGTCGGTGACTTGGCGCCGTCCACCACCGCGGACGGGGTGAGCGGGATGGCCGTCCACTTCTTGTCCGGCGGGTCGGGGGTGGCCGCGGCAGCGGCGCCCGGGAGCGGGGCGGCGGCCAGGACCAGGCTCAGACCGGCGGCGGCGGTGACCAGCCGGCGTAAGCGGGATAAGAGCGCACTGGATGACACGGAAGGACCTCCTCGTCGAGGGCTGCGCGGGCTCGCCGCGCCGCCCAGGAGGCCGTCAGGTCACCCCGTCCGCGGGCGCGCGAGGGGAGAGCCATGACCCTCCCCGGCGGGTGACGAGCGGGAACGGCGCCGTAAAAGAGCGTGGTTCCGAACCGGAGTGTAAACAGCGGGCGTTGACCGGGGGAGCCGCGTGACTTGACAGAATCCCGCCGGTAATCCGGCACACGTTGCGATCGACATCGCCCGTTTTCCCCGGTCGTGGGCGGGTGCGGGCACGACCGGGCGGTGTCGAGCGCCACCGGCGGCCCGTTCGGTCGGGGGGGGGGAACCGGGGGGGGTAGGGGGGGGCCGTCGTGGGCCCG
>NZ_JBEXLH010000086.1:0-31823 GCF_040609855.1 Nonomuraea sp. NPDC004580
TTCGCCGCTTCGGTCAGGCTCCAGGTGGCGTTGTCGTGGGGTGGGGCTTTCAGGGAGCGGCCTCCTGCCGCCACGGCGCCGCCACGACCAGCGCCGTCCCGGCCAGCGCCACCGCCAGAGCTCCGCTCGCCACGAGCACGCCTCGCTTTCGCGACGGCCGAGCGGGGCTCCCCGCGCCTCCGCCACCGGCCCCTTGCGGCCAGGTGGGCGGCTCAGGCGAGGACGGCGGCTGGGAAGGCGCCGCCTGAGGGCGGGGCTCCGGCGTGAAGGGAGCGTGGTGGCCCGGGGGCAGGGTGCCGGAACCGGGCGGCTGGGAGGCGGAGGTGCTGAGCGCGCTGGGAGCCGCGGGGCCGGAGAGCGGCGGCCAAGGCTCGGGGTTGGTGGCGGCGCCAGGGCTGGAGTGCTGCTGGTTGGTGGCGGGGCCCATGGGGTTGGGGACCGCGGGCAGCGGATCCGGGGTGGGGGAGGAGGCCGCCTGCGACGGGGTGGGGGTCGGCTTGGGTGGGGTGGGGAGGGGTTCTGAGGTGGAGGAAGCGGGGTCGGTGCGGGGGACCGGGGGCAAGGCGGGGAGGCCGGTCAGGGCCGGGGCCGCCTGGTGGAGGGAGGCGGCGACGGCTTCGGCGGCCGGGCGGGCGGCCGGGTCCTTGGCGGAGCAGGTCCAGATCAGCGTCCACAGGGCGTCGGGCATGCCGGGGAGGCGGCGGGGCATGGCCGTGGCGTGCTGGCGGAGGAGCGCCATCGGGTGGTCGCCGGCGAAGGGCGGGCGGCCGGCGAGCAGCTCGTACAGGATGAGGCCGAGGGCGTAGACGTCCACGGCGGACGTGGCGGCGTCACCCTCGGCGACCTCGGGGGCGAGGTAGGCGGGGGTGCCGATGATCGAGCTGGTGCCGGTCAGGCCGGGTCCGTGCACGATGCGGGCCACGCCGAAGTCGCTCAGCCGCGCCCGCCCGGCGGTGTCGATCAGCACGTTCCCCGGCTTGACGTCCCGGTGCACGACGCCGAGCGCGTGCGCGGCGGCCAGCGCCTCGGCGACCTGCGCCATCAGCCGGGCCGCCTCCGACGGCGGCAGGGTGTCGCGCTGGCGCAGCAGGCCGCGCAGGTCGCCGCCCTCGACGAGGTCCATGACCAGGGCGAGCCGGTCGCCTTCGACGACGAAGTCGCGTACCGGCACGATGTGGGGGTGGCGCAGGCTGCGCATGACGTTGCGTTCCTGGACGAAGCGCAGCACCAGGTCCTGGTCGGCGGCCAGGCCGTCGCGCAGCAGCTTGACCGCCACGATCTCGCCGGTGTCGCGCAGGCGCGCCCGCCGTACCGTCCCCATGGCACCGCCGCCGATCTCCTCCAGCAGCACGTACCGGCTCCCCAGAGACGCCTCGGACTCGTCCTGAGCCATCTGTCGTGATCCCCCTCCGCCGCATTGTGGAGATCAACAATAGCCAGGGCGGGCGAGGTCCGAGCAAGATCACACAATAGCGGTCCGGTATGAGGTGGCGGCGAGCGTTGCGGCTCGTGGGGGAGGGGCCGGCGGAACGGCTCCCGAACCGGGGCTTCGCCGTCCCCGACACCGGGGCGGCGCGGTGGCGGCAGATCGCCGGGGCCAGGGCCCTGACCGAGCCGGCCATGCTATGCCTGGCCATCGAGCGCGGTGACCTGGAGGGGGAGGCGCGCGTACGGGCCGCCCATCACCGCCTCGCCGGCACACCGCCGTACGAGGATGATCGCGACGCCCCGTACGGCGAGGCATGCCTTGAGGCATGTCCAAGCGCGGCGGGGTCAGGTGTTGAGCAGGCGTTCGCTCAGGTCCCAGAGGCGGCGGGCCGACTCCGGGTCGAGGGCGTGGGGGACGACGTAGGAGCGGATCTCGTCGTCGGTGCCGAAGTTGATCTCGGTCGGTTCGTCCACCGGCGAGATGTCGTTGTCCTTCAGGTAGACGCCGCCGATGTCGTCGAGCAGCGGGCTGGTCGCCGCGAAGACGCTGGTCGAAGCCCCCTGCTGCGGGGTCTTCAGCTCGCGGTCGGGGTCGTGTACCGGCCGGCCGGACTCGTCGATGATGCCCATGGCCCGCAGCTCGGCGTCGCTCAGCCACTGCCGGCGCTCCTCGCCGACGGCCAGGTGAGGCCCGAGGTCGGTGCCGTGAACGATGCCGGGGTGCACGGCGTACCCGCGGATGCCGTCGGCCTTCCACCGGCGGTCCAGCTCGACGGCGAACAGCACGTTGGCCGTCTTGGACTGGCCGTAGCCGAGCATGCCCTCGTAGCCGGTGGTGAAGTGCGGGTCGTCCCACCGGATGTCGGACAGCCGGTGCCCGCCGGAGGTCACGTTCACGACGCGGGCGCCGTGCGCGGCGCGCAGGGCGGGCAGCAGGCCGAGCGTGAGCTGGAAGTGGCCGAGGTGGTTGGTGGCGAACTGGGACTCGTACCCGCGCGCGTCCCTGACCAGCGGCCCGGACATGATGCCGGCGTTGTTGATCAGGATGTGCAGCGGACGTCCCGACGCGAGACAGCGGTCGGCGAAGGCGCCGATCGAGGCGGGGTCGAGCAGGTCGAGCCGGTCGACCTCGACCCGCTCGATGCCCTCCAGCGCCGGAGCCGCACGCTCGGGGCTGCGCGCGCCCACGAGGACCGACGCGCCCGCCCTGCTCAGTGCCCGGGTGGTCTCCAGTCCGATGCCGTTGTGCCCGCCGGTGACGATGACGTTCCTGCCGGACAGGTCGATGCCCTTGAGCACGTCGTCGGCGGTGGAGGCGGCGGTGAATCCGGACCCGATGGGATGCTGTGTGTCGTTCATGCCTCCAACTCTGGCCGCCGCCGTCCGTACTCTGAATAATTGACAGTGCGTATTTTCTGCTCGATAGTACGGCCATGCGCGGTGACCAGCTCTCAGAGGTGTTCGAACTCGTCGAGGTGCGCGGCCAGATGACGGGCGCGTTCGAGGTGTACGGCCCCTGGCGGTCGCGGCACGAGATCGGCGACCCGCTGAAGCTCATCGCGATGGTCCACGGGCACGGGCGGCTGCTCGCCGACGGCCTCGACACGCCGATCGAGCTCGGGCCGGGCGAGGTCGCCATCCTGAACGGGCGCTCGTGGCTGCACATCGAGGGCGGCGCCGGCGACGGGCCGGTGTGCGACTTCCTGCCGGGGCCCGGCTACAACTCCTACGGCCACGACGACGGCGACGGCCCGCCCGACGTCGTCGTGGGCGGCCACATCGAGGTCAACCACGTCGGGCGGACGCTGCTCGCGCAGGCGCTGCCGCCCGTGGGGCACGTGCGCGCCGCCGATGCCTCCGCCCTGCACCGCAGCCTGCGCCTGCTGGCCGAGGAGGCGAGCGCGGGCCGGGTGGGGTCGGCGTTCGCGATCCGGCAGTACGCCCAGCTCCTGGTGCTCGAGCTGCTGCGCGCCTACGTCGATCAGGCCGACCTGCCCCCTGGCTGGCTGCGGGTGATGACCGACGAGCGCCTGAGCCCCGCGCTCACCCTCATGCACGGCGAGCCCGGCCGGCCCTGGAGCCTGGAGGAGCTGGCCAGGGCCGCCGCGATGTCGCGCACCTCGTTCGCCGAGCGCTTCAGGAGGCTGGCGGGGGTGCCGCCGCTGACGTACCTCGGCCGGTGGCGGATGCTGCTGGCGCGGCGGGCCCTGCGCGACGGCGACGTGCGCGTCGGGTCGCTGGCCGCCGAGCTGGGTTACGGGTCGGAGAGCGCGTTCAGCACCGCGTTCAAGCGCGAGGTGGGCATGTCGCCCCTGCGCTACCGCTCCCGCGCCCGCCAGGCGGGCGAGCCCGACCCCGCCGCGGCACCCGCCTGAAACACACCGGCCCGCCCGCACGCCGCCACCCCCTGAGCCGGGCGGGTCAGGCGGTCTTGATGACGCCGCCGTCGATGATGTGATCGGCGCCGGTGACGCTGGCCGCGTGGGGTGAGGCCAGCCACGCCACCAGCGAGGCGATCTCTTCGGGCTCGATGAGCCGGCCGGTCGTCACGCCGGTGGCCGCCGGCAGGCCGGCGAGGAACTGCTCCAGCTCCACCCCGTGCATCCCGGCCAGCAGAGCGCCGTACCCGCCCGGCTCCTCCCACATCGCGGTGCGGACGGCGCCGGGGGAGATCGTGTTGACCCGCACCCCCTTCGGCCCGACCTCCTCCGACAGCGCCTTGCCGAACACGGTCAGCGCCGCCTTGGCCGTCGCGTACGGCATCGGCCCGCCGCTCGGCATCCGCGCCGAGATGGAGGAGATGTTGACCACGCTGCCGCGCCGCCGCAGCAGGCTGGGCAGGGCGGCGCGGGTGGCGCGGATGGCGCTGAAGAGGTTCAGCTCGTAGGTGCGCTGCCAGAGGTCGTCGCTCATGTCCGCGAACGGGCCGGCGACCTCGGCGGTCGCGTCGCCACCGCCGACGTTGTTGACCAGCAGGTCGAGCTCGCCCAGCTCGGCGAGCGCCTGCGTGATCAGCTCGCCGGGCCCGCCGGGGGTGGCGAGGTCGGCCGACACCGTGACCGCGCCGGTCTCCTTGAGCTGAGGGGTGATCGTACGCGCCGCCGCGACGACCCGCATGCCCTCGGCCGTCAGCGTCCGCACGATCGCCAGGCCGAGGCCCTTGCTCGCGCCCGTGACCACGGCCGTCTTGCCGCTGAGGTGCAGATCCATGTCATCTCCACGTGCTAGTCGCATCAATGTCGTTGCGGCAACCATAGAACTTGCACAGATTTGTTGCAAGTTCGCGCGTAAGCGGAGCGATCACGTATTCTTCTGGGCGTGAGTGGGACGACCCGGGCGTTGCGTTCCGACGCCGAGCGCACGGTGCGCACGATCCTGGAGGCCGCGGAGCGGGTGTTCGGCGCGGATCCGGCGGCGAGCATGGAGCAGGTCGCCGAGGCGGCCGGGGTGGCGCGCACGACCGTCCACCGCCGCTTCGCCTCCCGCGAGGCGCTGCTGGAGGCGCTGGCCGCGGTGGCGGCCCGCGAGTTCGGCGCTGCCGTGGACGCCGCACACCCCGAGACCACCCCGCCGCTGGTCGCGCTCTACCAGGTGGCGGTCAACGTGCTGCGGGTCAAGCGGCAGTGGCCGTTCGCGCTCGAGCTCGACAGGCCCGGCGACAGCGAGCCCGCCTGGGCGCACGCCGAGGTGGAGCTGCGCTGCGACCGCCTGCTCCAGCGGGCCAAGGACGACGGCGTGCTGCGCGCCGACGCGGACCTGGACTGGGCCAAGTGGGTCTATTACGCGCTGATCGGGGTGGCGGCGCGGATGCGCGAGTGCGAGATCGACGCCGCCGCCACCCGCGTGGTCGACACCCTGCTGTGCGGTGTCGGCACCGGCCAGGGCCTGACGCGCAAGGGGACCGACGTCAGCTGAGCTCCATGACGCTCGTCCTCAGGCGGGCGGCGATCACCGCCAGGAGCGCGACGGCGGCGACGGCGAACACCACGTCGCCCACCAGGTCGGCCGCCGGCGCCACCGGTACGGCGGAGGGCTGCAGAAAACCGTGCCAGGCGTACGTGAGCATGCTCCCCGCACCCAGCGCGAACGTCTGGCGCAGGCCCCAGCCCGACCGGCGCGACCAGCGGACCGCCAGGACGCAGACGACGGCGTACACCGCCAGGTTGATCGCGACCACCGGCCACGCGCCGAGCATCCCGGAGGCCAGGTTCGCCAGCCAGAACACCGCGCCCGCCGCCATCGAGCAGCCGAGCACCGGCCACGGCCCCGGCGCCTGGCCCGCGTCCGTCCCTGCCGTCCTGCGGCGCAGCGCCACGAACGCGAGCAGCGCCACCGCCACCAGCACGCCCACGACCTGCGCGGCCGACGGCACGTACGCCCCCGGATCGAACGCGGACGCCATCACCGCGCCCAGCACGAACAGCACCCCCGCCGCCACCAGGCCGGGCACGCGCAGCCACGGCTCCGACGCCCTGGCGGGCACCAGCGCCTCCATGACCGCGATCGGGGCGCAGACGCTGCCCGCGACGTGCACGCCGCCGAGCACGAAGCCGGCCCACCAGGCGCTCATCTCGACCCCGGGAATCCACGCCTGAGCCGTCAGGTCCATCCCCGCGAAGCTCGGGGCGAACAACGAGCGGGTGACCAGGCCCTCCTCGATCAGCGCGTACGCCAGCGCCAGCAGGACGATGCCCGGCCAGCCTGCGCCCGTGCGCCTGGCCAGTTCGCGGATGAGCAGGGCGCCGCCTCCGTACAGCGGGGCCAGCGCCACGAGCGCCGGCAGCATGGTGATGGGCAGGTTGCCCAGCAGGAACTCGCCGGCCAGCGGCGAGAGGAAGAAGAGCCCGATGGCGGGCGCGACACGTTTCAGCATGTCTCCAGCCTCGCGAGCGCCGGATCGGGCCGGTAGTGACGATCGTCAGGGGTTGCCGCGGTCGTCAGAGCCAGCCTCTGGCCTCCGCGGCACGCGCCGCCTCGGCCCGGTTGCGCGCGCCCAGCTTGCCGATCGCCGACGACAGGTAATTGCGTACGGTGCCGTCGGACAGGTAGAGGCGTCCCGCGATGTCGGCGATGGTGCCGCCCTCCGCTGCCGCGCGGAGGACGTCCCGTTCGCGGCTGGTGAGCGGGTTCGCGCCGACGGACAGGCTGGCGGCGGAGAGCCCGCGGTCGAAGACCTGGCCACCGGCGTGCACCAGGCGTACCGCGTCGGCCAGCTCACCGGCTCGGGCGTCCTTGAGCACGTACCCGGCCACGCCCGCGTCCTTCGCCCGCCGCAGATACCCGGGCCGGCCGAACGTGGTCAGAATGATCACCTTGACGCCGTCCAGCAGGCCCGCCGCGGTCAGCCCGTCCAGCCCCGGCATCTCGATGTCGAGCAGCACCACGTCAGGCCGGCACCGCTGCACCGCCCCAGCGACCTCGTCCCCCCGGCTGACCTGCCCGACCACCTCGATCCCTTCCTCCAGCCCCAGCAACGCCGCCAGCGCCTCCCTGACCAGATGCTGATCGTCGGCCAGCAGCACACGAATCACGGCGACCCCCTGAAGGCGGAGTGAGCGACACGCCGCCGGACTGCGGAACGTGGAGCATGACGGATCCCTGGGAGCGGTGCGGGCCGGCGGCGGGACCCGCCCCCCAATGGGGCGCGCGGATCACGACAGGTCCGCTGGGCAGGCGCGGGCGAGTGGCGCGGTGCCGGGCACCGGGATGCGCGCGCTGAGCAGGAAACCGCCGTCCTCCGCCGGGCCGCCGGTGAGGATGCCGCCGGCGACCTCGATGCGCTCGGCGAGGCCGCGCAGGCCGTTGCCGGCGCACCCGTCAGCTGCGTCTTCCGATCCCCGGCCGTCGTCACGCACCTCCGCGTACGCCTGCCCGTCCGCCACGCCGAGCCTGATACGGCAGGTACGGGCGCCGCTGTGCCGGACGACGTTCGTCGTGCCCTCCCTGACCACCCAGGCCAGCACAGGTTCCGCGGCCGGGGGGAGCGGCCCGACCGCCACCTCCAGCCGGACACCGGCGGTGCCGAGCGCGCGGCGCGCGCCGTCCAGCTCGTCGGGCAGCGACAGCTCCCGGTAGCCCGAGATCGCCTCGCGCACCTCAGCGAGCGCCTGCCTGGACAGCTCCTCCACCTGCTCCATCTCGGCTCTGGCCCGTGCCGGGTCGGCGCCGGCCAGCCGGGCGGCGAGCTGGCTCTTCACCGTCATGACCGCCAGGCTGTGGCCGAGAAGATCGTGCATGTCGCGGGCGAACCGCAGCCGCTCGTTGTCCACCGCCAGCCGTTCCACCTTGACGTTGGCCTCGCTCAGCGCCCGGTTGGCGGCGTTGAGCCGGAGAAAAGCGCGAATGGCGGCGGTGAACACCGCCGCCTGCAGCGGGATCCACCACAGCTCCGCCGGGGACTCGCCGAGCAGCGGCAGAGCGGCCGTGCCCGCCGCGATCGTCGCGCCCGCCGCCGGCGGCAGGGCCCGCTCGGGCAGCGCCGTGGCGACCGCCGTGATGAGGAAGAACGAGGTCGCGAACACCCACATCACGCCCAGCGCCGGCGCCATCGCCGCCGCGATCGCGTACAGCAGGATCAGCGCGTACGGGGTGGCGTTGCGATGCGGCCGCTCCAGCGCCGTCCACGCGACCCGCAGATACAGCCCGGCGAATCCCACCACCCCCGTCACCACCGCCACGACCCCGGCGGGGGACGGCCCCGAGGCGAGGAACCCGGGAATCGGCCACACCAGGACGACGAGATAAACGGAGGTCCAGAACCGGGCCTTCATGCCAGCCACCCTAACCAGCAGCCCACCCGTACGAACCTGACGAATGTCACAAAGCCTGAAGCGAACGAGTGGACGTACCGCTGCGGCCGGCGGTATCGCTACGGTGATCCTGCCCCCCGCTCAGAAAGCGGCCGGACCCGGTGGGATCGCGGGTCCGGCCGCCGCGTCGTCAGTTGACGCAGTCCTGGCGGTCGAGGGCCAGCACCAGCTGGCGCACCTTGCCCTTGGACTCCAGGAACGCGTAGTACGCGCGCGGGTTGCCGGGCACCGTCACGAACCGGAACCCGCTCGGCGCCGTCCTCAGCCCCGGGTACGCCCTGTTGACCTGCCTCATCGTGGAGCCGAGTCCGATGCCGCGCGGCGTACGCATGCCCTTGCCGGCCAGGATCACGGCGACGCCGACCCGCCTTGAAACGTAGACGCCCACGTTGTTCCGCCCGGTCGGAAACGCCCGCAGGTCGTAGCCCGCGCAGCCGGACGCCCCCGCCCGCCGCTTGAGCACGATCTTTCCCGTGGCCCTGGCCTTCGCCGCGCTCATGCCGAGCTTGACCGTGCCGTAACCGTACGGGCCCAGGGTGGGCCCGGCGGTCTGGGCGGTCTCGGCGAGCGCGGGCGAGGCGGTGAGCAGCAGCGCGCCCCCGGCCAGCACAGCGGTGATCGTCTTCTTCATGGCCTCTCCCCGTAGTTCGGTGTCCTGCTTCCTTTGTGTCGTGTGGTTCGCGGGAGATTCGTACGGGAGGTCCGCGGTGGATGACGGGGTCGCCGGGAAAAGGAGATCCTCGGAGGAGATTTGTCGGTGGCGTTGGGCAGAGTGACCGCATGACCGAGTCACCAGCCGGCATCGCCATGTCCAACCCCGCCGTCCCCATCCCCGCCCCCACCACCGCCCCCACCGCCCCCACCACCGCCAACGTCACCCCCGAAGCGAGCCACGGCCCGCCGGACCTCGCCACCCCGGCCGGCGCCGATCAGCCGCTCGTCTGCACCGTCTGCGGGGGAGTCCTGGTGGGGGTGCCGGCCAGCGCCTACACGGTGGCGCGCGGACGCCTGATCCTCGCCAACGGCTACTGCAAGGGCAGGTGCGCCCCCTCCAACCGCACGGAGGCGGGCAACCCCGGGCAGGGCGGCGCTCCTGGGCAAGGCAGTGGGTCCGGCCAGGCCGGCGGTCCTGGGCTGGGTGGTGCACCCTGACGGAGCCTTCGCGGCCTCAGCCGTTCTGCCGTTCGTGCCGGTCGCTCGCACCGGTCGCCGTATCAGGGGTTGGCAGGTCGTAGCCCTCCTTGCGCAGGGCCCGCCGGTAGGTGGCGTCGATGGCGCGCCGGAGCAGTCGCGCGAAGACGGCGAGCAGCTTCGCGAGGCCGCGCAGGGCGGGTGTCTTCGCGGCGAGTTGCCGCGTCGTCGAGGCCATCAGCTCGGTGCGGGTGGCGTCGTCGGCGTGTCCGGACGCGTCCCAGATGTTCGCGTCGGCCAGTGCCTGGTTGTGGCGTACCTCGGCGTGTTCCACGGTGACGACCAGGGCGAGCTGCGGCACGGCGCTGCCCTGTGCCATGCCTGCCAGCAGGTCCGGGTCGTCGGTCGGTACGGCGGTGCCGCTGAGATGCAGCACGTCGGTGCTCCCCGGCATCAGCGCGGCTGCCGAGAGCCGGCCGTCGGTGAGGAGGTTGCGGGAGGTGTCCGCGCGCTTGTTGCCCCGGCGGTCGGGGATGGCGAGCGTGTGCCCGTCCAGTACCCGTACGAATCCGGCCACGTCGCCGCGCGGGCTCGTGTCACTGCTCGTGTCACTGCTCGTGTCACTGCTCCCGTCGCCGTCCCAGGAGGACAGGACGACGAACGGCGTCGCCGCCAGCGCCTCACGAACGCCGGGCTCTGACAACGGGCCGCCGGGATCGTCCGCATCCGCAGGCGGCCGCCCTGGGGCTCCTGCGTGGGCTGGTGGCCGGAGGTGATCGCCCACAGTCTCTGACGGTCGGTCGGCCGCCGGATGACCGGGAGCGTCCTTGCCCGGCGGCGGTGGGTCGTCGGTGGTGATCGCGGGTGTCCTTCGCCCGGCGGACGTGGGGAGCCGCTGCCGGCCCGGGGGGCTCCACAAGCGGGAGCGGAGGATTGCGCGGGCGCAGTGCACATATGCCTGTTCGACGGTGATGACCAGGTGGCCGGGTGTTCGCTCGGCGACCGTGCCGTTCACGCGCAGGGTCTCGCCGACACCGGGCAGCAGGAAGACGAAAGAGACGGGCCCTGTCACGTCCAGGTCTGTGACGATGGCCAGGCGGGTGGATGATTCGGGTCGGGCGAAGCCTGGTCGGCCGCCGATGACCGTCGTCCGGGGGCGGCCGCCGGCGTCGAGGTGGCCGAAGCCGGCGAGCGAGGCGACGGCCAGCATGTCGCGGCAGGCGTCGTCCAGTTCGGCGAGTTCCTTCATCCGTACCATCGCGGACGGACGCCCGATGATCGCTTCGAGTTGCTCGACCGTCGTGATCCGGTTCTTGGCGGTGGCCGTCTTTCGGGCGGTCGGAGGCATGGCGTTGCTCGTCATGAGAGACCTCAGGGGTCGGGATGGACAGGACGGTGTGGAGTCACGCTGTCCAGGCGCGGGGCAGCGCGACGGTGGCCGCGCCTCCCATGGGACGCGCCATGCGCTCACGCCGGCGGATCCGGTCAGGGCAGGGCGGTGGCAGAGGGGCCCGGTGGGGTGATCGTCACCGGCGCCGTCGGGGCTCGGGGGACGGTTCGGCGGGCGAGGTCGCTTCGGCTGGGGTGTCGAAGAGGGCTTTGAGGGCTTCGACGTGGCCGGCGTAGGCGCGGCGGCCCTCCGGCGTGAGGCGTACCCAGGTGCGGACCCGGCCCCGGCCGGTCGGTTTCGAGATCGTCAGGTAGCCGGCCTCCTGCAGCACCTTGAGATGCTTGCTGAGCACCGAGTCGGCCACGCCGAGGACGTCGCGCAGCATCCCGAACTCGGCGCTGGACGACGCGGCGAGGAGGGCGCAGACGCGCAGGCGGTTCGGGGCGTGCACGATCTCGTCGAACCGCCCGGTCATGCGCCCGCCCTGAGGCCCGCGCGAAGCTCGGCGTCGAACCGCCGGCACAGCACGACGGTGCCGGCGCACTCGACCACCGCCAGGCACCACACGAGCCACTGCAGGCCGGTCACCGCACCGGCCGCGAGCGCTCCGACGAACGTCAGGCCGGTGAGCACGCCCAGCATGCCGAGCCACCGGCCGGCGGGCCCGGCTTCGTACCCGGACACCCAGACACCGGTCAGCCGGCGATAGGCGCGGGCCAGCAGGGCGCTGCACGCGATCAGCAGCAGAAAACCGCCGATCTTGACGAAGACGTCGCCGAGCCCGAGGGCGAGCACGCATCCGCCCAGCAGCGCCGCGAAACCGGGGTGATACCACCACGGCGTGACCAGCCGATCGGCCAGCGCCGCACGCACGCTCGCAATGGCGGCCAAGCCGTCGGCACCGTGACTTTCCATAGCGGTAAGTCAATCACTTTCCAACAAGGAAAGTCAACGCCCGGGCTCCGAGGTGGTGCGGAGACAAGCAGCAGCCCTCCCCAGGCATGGGCGGAGAGGGCTGGTGTCCGATGTCGCGCGGTGGGTGGGCGTGGGGCGGGGGAGCCGAGCCCCTCGCCGTGCGGCCGGTGCCGAACGGGAGGCGGTCACCGTGTTCCATCTCTGGTGGGGAGCCCTGCCTGCCGTCCTGTGCCAGGGGGAGCCTCCTCTCAGGTTGAGGAGGCTCCCCCTGGGGCGGTCGGAGGTCAGGCGGAGTCGAGGACTTCGCGGAGCCGGACGGCGAAGGCGTCTGGCTGGCCGGCGTAGCCGAACTCGCCGTCCAGGAAGCCGCCGTGGTGGCTGGGGAAGACGGTGGCCTTCTGGCCCAGGAGGGTGGCGAGGGCTTCGGCGGTGCGGGCGGTGAGGACGCCGGTCGACTCCTCGCCGACCGCGATCACCACGCGGGTGGGGGCGGCGAGGAGGGTGGCGGCGTCGGGGCGGTAGTCGCTGACCGCCCATGAGCGGTCCGACAGGAGCGGGTCGTCACGGGAGCCGTCGTCCTCCGCCGGCATGCCGTACGCGGCCGGGTCGGGGGTGGGCTGGGCGAAGTAGTCGTCGGTGAACTCGCCCTGCCACGACGTCATCCCCATGAAGGCCACCATGCCGGCGCCCCAGCCCTTGCCGTCGTACGCCTCCTTGACCCCGGCGCGGGCGCGCAGGGCGGCCTCGGCGTCGGGCAGCAGCGACAGGACCGGCGGCTCGTGCGCCACCAGGGTGTGCACGTCGCCGGGGTGGGCGGCCACGAGGGCCAGCGCGGTCACCGCGCCGCCGCTGCTGGCGAACATGTCCACCGGGCCGCCGACGGCCTCGATGATCGCGTGGACGTCGCCCGCCTGCGTCTGCGGGGTGTGGTCGTCGCGGCCGTCCTTGCGGACGCTGCGGCCGAGGCCGCGCGGGTCGTAGGTGATCACCGTACGGTCGGTGAAGCGCGCGGCCAGCGCCCTGAACCCATTGGCGTCCATCGGCTGGCCGATCATGAACAGTGGCCGGTGCCCGCCCTGGGCCGGCAGCGGGCCGTGGACGTCGTAGGCCAGATCGACTTCGTCAGTCTTGAGCAAATGTGTCGTCATGCCCATGGAGACCTCCCCCGTTCGGAAAACTCATCGGTGCCGGCCGACCGAATTCACCTAGCGTACGGGACGCCCATTGATAGCGGTGTCCGCCTGGCGTACGGTGCGGCGATGGACGTGATCGGCTGGTTGCTCGGCTCCGACCCCGCCATCCGCTGGCAGGTGCTGCGCGACCTCACCGGCGCCGCGCCGGAAGAGGTCGCCACCGAGCGGGAACGCGTGGCCACGGAAGGCTGGGGGGCCAGGCTGCTGGCCCTGCAGGGCGCCGACGGGATGTGGGACGGCGGCGCCTGCTTCCCCAAGGGCTACACCGGCGGCGAGCCGGGTCAGCCCTGGACGACGACCATGCACACCCTGCAGACCCTGCAGATCTTCGGGCTCGACCCGGAGTCGGCACAGGCCAGGCAGGCGGTCGCGCTGGTCGACGAGCACGGCCGGTGGGAGCACGCCGGGCAGCGCTACTTCGACGGCGAGGTCGAGCCGTGCATCAACGGCAGGACGGTCGAGGCCGGCGCCTACTTCGGGGTGGACGTCTCGGCGATCGTCGCACGCCTGCTGGACGAGCGCCTGGAGGACGGCGGCTGGAACTGCGAGGCGGAGAACGGCTCCGTGCGCTCGTCGTTCCACACCACGCTCAGCGTGCTGGACGGCCTGCTCGAGTACGAGCGCGCGACCGGCGCCGACGGGAAGGTGCGGGAGGCGCGGCGCGCGGGGGAGGAGTTCCTGCTGGAGCGCGGCCTGTTCCGGCGCAGGAGCACCGGCGAGGTGGCCGACCCGGCGTTCCTGGAGTTCGCCTTCCCCTACTACTGGCGGCACGACGTGCTGCGCGCGCTCGACTACTTCCGCCGGTCGGGGGCCGCGCCGGACCCCCGGATGGCGGGAGCCGTGGAGATCGTCGAGGCGAAGCGGCAGCCCGACGGCCGCTGGCCGCTCGACCGGGTTCACCCGGGACGTGTGCACTTCGCGTACGAGGAGGGCGTCGGGCTGCCGAGCCGCTGGAACACCCTGCGCGCGCTCCGGGTGCTCGCCTGGTGGCAGAGCTGAGCCCCCCGTCCGCGTGAACGCGGTGCCGGCTGCGGCGTGCGCTGCTAGCGTCATGAAGCGATCTTCATAGTCGCCGGGGATCCACTCCAAGTACCTGCTCGTGGAGGGCAAGTACTACGGCGTGCCCGACCGCAAGATCGTCTGGACCGGCAGCCACAACTGGAGCTGGAACTCCCTGCGCCAGGCCGACGAGGCGCTGCTGCAGCTGGAGGACAACGCGATCTTCGACCGGTTCCGGTCGAACTACTACGCCGTACGCGTCGGCAGCGGCATCCGCTCGGCCGGGAACGGCACCGCCGCCCGCTGCTGACGGCGGGGTCAGGGCACATCACCCCGGCCGCGCCCCGCGCCATGACCTCTCCTGCCGGCTCTCTCATCGCCGCGAAGCCGGGCGCGGGCACCCCGACGCCCGCCGGCGGCGCCGTGCGGTCCAGCACGGTCGCTACCTTCCCATCGGATGCCCGTGCACGGATCATGCTTGATGACAGGATGGACGCGATGGAGACAGAGAAGGACGCCGAACGCGAGCTGGTGGCGGAGATGGCGGCCGTCGCGGCCGAGTTGCTCGACGGGCTGCCCCAGGAACCGGCCGCCAGGGCGATGCTGGCCCCGTTCGGCGATCCGGACGTGGAGGAGGAGCGCGTCCGCTGGTTCTACACCCCGACCGACCACGGCGGCGTGCCGCTGAACGAGCTGGACCCCCGGCGGCAGGGCCTGGTCATGCGGCTGCTCGCGACCGGCCTGAGCCGGCCGGCGTACGTCACGGCCTGCACCGTGATCGGCCTGGAGAACGTGCTCGACGCGGTGGAGGGCTGGGGCACCGACTGGGGCAGGGAGCGGGGCCGCGACCCCGGCCTGTACTGGGTGCGCGTCTTCGGCCGGCCGGGCGAGCGCCTGTGGGGCTGGCGGGTGGGCGGCCACCACCTGTCGGTGAACGTTCTGATCCACGACGGCACGATCGCCGCCGCGACCCCGTCGTTCCTGGGCGCCGACCCCGCCACGGCGCCGCTGCTCGGCGGCACGCTGCGCCCGCTCGGCGGTACGGAGGACCTCGCCCGCGACCTCATGGCCTCCCTGGGCCGCGAGGAGCGGGCACGGGCCCTGCTGCACCCGCGCGCGATCTCCGACATCGTCTCGGGCAACCGCGCCCGCGTCCGGCCGGGCGACCGCATGATCCGCGTCCCCGAACTGTTCCGCGGCCCTTGGCGGGAGCCGCGGCTGGCAGCGCAGGCCGCCAGGATCGACGAGACCGCCGAGCGCGGCTCCGGCTACACCGAGGACGACCACGCGGCGATGGCGCTCACCCGCGAGCCGCGCGGGCTGCCGGCCGGCGATCTGACCGCCGGTCAGCGCGAGGTGCTGCGCGCCCTGCTCGACGCCTACACCGGCCGCGCACCCGAGCCGGTGGCGGCGGCGTACCGGCGTCACTACCTCGCCGACGACCACCTCGACCAGGTGCGCTTCGGGTGGGCGGGCGCCGTCGAGCCGGGGCGGCCGCACTACTACCGGCTGTCGGGGCCGCGCCTGCTCATCGAGTACGACAACACGCAGCGCGGCGCGAACCACGCGCACTCGGTGTGGCGCGACCCCGACGGCGACTTCGGGCTCGACCTGCTCGCCGCGCACCGGTCGGGCCTGCCGCACCAGCACTAGCGTCAGGACGGGCGGCGCAGCTGTCCGGTGGCCAGGGCCATGGCGGCCTCGTGCACGTCGGCGTGGATGTTGAGGATGTCCCACACCCTGGTGATCTGCAGTATCCGGGCGGGCAGGTTCTGCACGGCGGCCAGGTGCAGGGTCCCGCCCTCCTGGCGCACGTCGGCGTGCACCCGCAGCAGCACGTGCAGGCCCGTGCTGTCCATGAAGGTCATCCCGTCCAGGTCGAGGATGAGTGGCCGGCCGGGCATGCGCTCGCGGCCGACGAACGACTCCAGGTGGTTGGCGTTGGTGGCGTCCAGCTCGCCGGCCACGGCGATGAGCACGCCGAAGGTCGAGGGCCGGCGGTGGACGGTGAGAGGAGACACCACGGTCTCGCGGGCGGTGTTCAGCGGACGAGGGGACGAGTGTGAACGGCGAACACGGAAGGGGAACCTCCAAGAGAACACGGCACTGACGCGGGCGCGACTGCCTCCATCTACGACGCTACGGCCGAACCCGGTTACAGGAAAGGCTTTTCGTCATAAGATCTTTGCCACAAGGGTTCTCGTACCGCCCCCACCCAGGCGGAGAGGTCGCAGGAGAGGCATTGAGCGCCGCGGACAACCGGCCGTCCACCTGGACGTTCCTCACCCACCACGCCCGCGTGCTGGTGGAGACCTCCCGCGACCCCGAGATGCGGCTCAGGGACATCGCCGAGCGGATCGGCATCACCGAGCGCGCCGTCCAGAACATCGTCTCCGACCTCTACGAGGCCGGCTACGTGCAGCGCGAGCGCATCGGCCGGCGCAACCACTACCGGCTCAACCTGGAGCAGCACTTCCGCTACCCGACCGAGGCCGGTCTGCCCGTCCGCCTGCTCATCGACATCCTCCTGGACCACGACCTGACCGAACTCGAGGGTTGACCCTGACCCTGCGTCAACCCTCGACCATGGTCGCCACCACGACCACGATCAGGGGGACCCCATGGGATTCGATCACGCGTACTGGCAGGACCGGCTCGACACGTTGCGCGCCCGCCACCACGTGCCGGGCGCGACGCTCGCCGTGCTGGCCGACGGCGAGCCGCACGAGCTGGCGAGCGGCGTGCTGCACCGGGGGACCGGCGTGGCGGCGACCGCCGACTCGGTGTTCCAGGCCGGCTCCATCGCCAAGGTCTACACCGCGACGCTGGTGCTGCAGCTCGCCGACGCCGGGCTGCTGAGCCTGGACACGAGGGTGGCCGACGTGCTGCCCGGCTTCGCCGTCGCCGACCCGGACGTCACGCGCGGCGTGACGATCGGGCAGCTGCTCACCCACACCAGCGGCATCGCCGGAGACTTCACGCTTGACACCGGCCGCGGCGACGACTGCCTCGCCCGTTACGTGGCGGCCTGCGCGGAGGCGGGGCAGGACTGCCCGCCCGGCACCGTCATCTCCTACAGCAGCACCGGGTACGCCCTCCTCGGCCGCGTCGTCGAGGTGCTCACCGGCCAGACCTGGGACGCGGCCCTGCGCGAGCAGGTGCTGGAGCCGCTCGGCCTGGAGCACACGATGACGCTGCCGGAGGAGGCGCTGCGCTTCCGTACCGCGATGAGCCATCTCGGCGGGCCGGGCGCCTGGCCGGAGCCCGCGCCGGTGTGGGACCTGCTGCCCCGCTCTGCGGGGCCGTCGGGGCGCGTCCTCGCCACCGCCGGCGACCTCGTCCGGTTCGCGCGGGCCCACCTCGACGGCGGTACGCCCGTGCTGTCGGCCGGATCCGCCGCCCTCATGCGCAGCCGGGCCGTCGAGTGCCTGGACACGTGGTCGTTCATGGCCGACGCCTGGGGGCACGGGTGGGCGCTGTACGACTGGGACGGCGTCGCCGGCTTCGGCCACGACGGGGCGGCGCTCGGCCAGTTCTCCTACCTGCGGGTGGTGCCCGGCAGCGGGGTCGCCGCCGCGCTGCTGACGAACGGGGGCCGGGCGGGCGAGCTGTTCGCCGGCCTGTTCCGGGAACTGCTCGGCGAGCTGGCGGGGGTGCGGATGCCCGGCCTGTTCGCGCCCGATCCGGACCCGGCCGAGGTCGAGGTGGGGCCGCTGACCGGCACGTACGAGCGGGCCGGCGTGCGCATCACGATCATCGAGCGGGACGGGCGGCCGCGCGTGCGCTGGCAGCTCACCGGCGGCAACGCCGGCTTCGCCGAGCCGATCGAGGCCGACCTGGTGCCGGTGTCGGACACCGTGCTCGCCATGCCGGGGCTCGGGCCGGTCGCCGTGCCGTGGCTGCCGCTGGTGTTCGGCACGCTGCCCGACGGCACCCCGTACGTCTACACCGGCATGCGGGCGGCCCGCAGAATCGGGTGATGGGAGACTGGCCGGATGCTGACCATCGGTGAGCTGGCTTCGTACGCGGGGGTGACCGTGCGGGCCGTGCGCCACTACCACGCCAAGGGCCTGCTGCCGGAGCCGCGCCGCGACCGCTCCGGCTACCGCAGGTACGACGCCGCCGCCGTGGTCGAGCTGATCAGGATCAGGACGCTGGCCGAGGCGGGGGTGCCGCTGGCCCGCGTACGCGAGCTGCTGCGGGCCGGCGACGAGGAGTTCGCCGCGGCGGTCGCCGACATCGACCGGCGGCTGCGCGCCGAGATCAGGCAGCGGCAGCGGCACCGCGAGCGAATCGCCCGGCTGGCGGCGGGCGACAGCCTGGCGCTGCCGGCCGGGGTGGTGGCCGTCCTCGACCGGTTGCGGGCGCTCGGCGTGGACGAGCGGATCGTGCAGGTCGAGCGCGACGGCTGGATCCTGCTGGCCGCGCACTCACCGGAACGGGTCGAGCGGTGGACGGCGCGCAAGCACGAACAGCTCGCCGATCCCCGGCTCATCGGCTTCTACCTCGCCCTGGGCAAGGCGCTCGATCACACCGGCGACGATCCCCGGCTGGTCGCGGTGGCCGACGAGCTGGCCGGGTTCATCGCCGAGCTGGCAGACGAACAGGGGGCCGAGCATCTCGGCGAGGGCGGGCTCGAACCGCAGCTCGTCCATCTGATGGACACGCTGGCCTTCGACGCGGCGCCGCCCGCCCGCCGGCTGATCGAGCTGCTCAAGCGGCGCGGCTGGACCGGCTGGACCCGGCTGGAACGCGTGAACCCACCCGGAGGCGACACCCCGGGCTGAGCGGCCTCCCCTGGCCGCGTGCCTCGTGTCAGACTGCCGGTATGACGCACATCCACGACGAGGACCCGGCTTGCGACGTCGCCCACGGCGCGAGCCCCGCGGCGGAGGCCGGCCGGACGCTGGTCGCCGTCTTCGCCTCCCCCGTGGC
This sequence comes from Nonomuraea sp. NPDC004580, assembly GCF_040609855.1. Lineage (NCBI taxonomy): Bacteria > Bacillati > Actinomycetota > Actinomycetes > Streptosporangiales > Streptosporangiaceae > Nonomuraea > Nonomuraea sp. NPDC004580. The sequence goes on from NZ_JBEXLH010000086.1 coordinate 18,801, forward strand.
CGGGCATCTGCTGCGGTTCGGGGACGAGCTGGGCTTCCGTACGGTGCTCTTCGAGCCCGACCCGGGGCGGCATCCCGGCGACCGTCCCGCGGTGGCCCGGCTGGACGACGTCATCGACGCCACCTGCGACGTCGTGCTCACCGACCACCACCGCGACGAGATCGGGCCCGTGCTGCGCGACCTGCTCAAGTCCCCGGCCCGGTGGATCGGGATCATGGGCAGCCCGCGCCACGAGGGCCCGCACGTACGGGCGCTGACCGAGCTGGGCGTGGCGCCGGAGGAGATCGCCAGGGTGCACCGGCCGATCGGGCTCAACATCGGCTCGCGCACCCCTCCCGAGATCGCCCTGGCGACCGTGGCGGGGCTGATCGCCGACCGCAACGGCCGCCCTGGCGGCTTCACCTTCTGACTTCTGGACGCCGGCGCGCTCACTCCGACAGGGCCGTGCGCAGCTGGGTCAGCACGGCCCGCAGGATGCGGGAGACGTGCATCTGGGAGATGCCGAACTCCTTGGCGATCTCCGACTGCGTCATGTTGCCGTAGAAGCGCATGAGCAGGATGTTCTTCTCGCGGGCCGGCAGCGCGTCGATGAGCGGCTTGACCGCGTGCTTGTCGAGCAGGGTGTTGAGCGACTCGTCCTGCGCGGGCAGGAAGTCGCTCAGCTCGGCCGCGTCGTCGTCGCCGTTGTTGACGGGGGCGTCCAGCGAGAGCGTGCTGTACGCGGTGGAGGCCTCCAGGGCGAGCAGGACGTCCTCCTCCGAGATGCCCATCTTCGCGGCCAGGTCGGCCACGGTCGGGGAGTGGCCGAGGGTCTGGGTCAGCTCGGCGGTCGCCTTGTTGAGCTCGATGCGCCGCTCCTGGTAGACGCGCGGCACCCTGATGGCCCACGTACGGTCGCGGAAGTGGCGCTTGACCTCGCCCATCATCGTGATCATGGCGTAGCCCCTGAACTCGTGGCCGAGCTCGGGGTCGTAACCGTTGACGGCCTTCATCAGGCCCACGTACGCGGCCTGGCGCAGGTCCTCCATCGGCTCACCGCGGTAGCGGTAGCGGCGGGTGACCTCGTTGACCAGTCCCTCGTGCATCTCCACCAGGCGCTCGCGAATGCGGACGGCGTGCAGTTCGGAGATCTGGGGGTCGGCCAGCTCGGCGAGGAGCTCTTCGGCGGTGAACTGCTCGAGTGCGGGGTTCAGGACGGGCATCTGCTGCTCCAGAAGGTGCGGCGGCCTCGCCTGAGAACACAAAAAGCCCAGGCAGAGGCACGCTTCATTCGCGTGTGACGAAGCCCTCTGCTGGACTTCGAGATCAAGGATGCCCGCAAAACACCCGTCAATCACCCAAAATCGGTAACGAAAAGGTCACGACTAGGTCTCTGTCAAGACTCGCCCAGGTGGGAGCGGGTGGGCGCCGTGGTGCGGATGTGCGCGTGAGAAGGGGGTTTGGCGCCGCCCCCTTCCCGTGCGTGAGCAGAGGGGCGGCGCCGCACGGTGTTGTTCCCGGAAGCACCAAGGCTCACACCAGCCACGCCCGCCAATTGACACGATTTTCGCCAAGAAGTGAATGATCTTGGCAGAAATGCCCGAAATATCCGGAATGACGTTCTCCTAAGGGCCCCTGCGAGGGGAAGGCGAAAGATATTCATAAACGCTGTCGAAGGCGTGGGGAATGGCGGGGAATGTGAATGATATTCGTCGATGATGCATTCCCTGGGATTGGCGTGGCGGAAATGCCGTTAAGGGGTCCACGCCATTTGCAGGGATGCTACGGTTTGTACCTGATCCCGTGCGGACAGTACCGCGCGGCACATCCCGGAAAAGGCTTGCCGCCCCCCGCATCGGCAGGTCGATGCGCCTGCGGTGCCTGGCCGTCAACACCCCACGAGGACCTGATTGATGTCAGTACACGCCTCCAAACGCCCGCGGTTCCAGACCTCGCCCATGGGGCGGGCCCTGCTGTACTTTCTCGCGGCGGCGCTCATTTCCAGCACCGCCTGCGGCTGGCTCATCACCCGGATCCCCGCGGAAGGCAAGACGCTCGTGGGAGTGGGCAGCGGCGGCGCCGTCGCGCTGTTCTCGATCGCGGTGGCCGTCGCCGCCTATTGCTCGACGACCGCACGCGAGTCGCGCGACCGGCTACGCCGTACCGACGCCGCCACGAGCCTGCTTCAGGAGGAGCTTGAACGCCTGACGCACGAGATCCTGCCCGCGCTCGGCCACCGCATCAGGAACGGCGCGACCGTGCCAGGGGTGCTCGCCGAGATGGGCCAGCCGTCCCACCCGGCCACTCAGGCGCTGGTGCAGTCGCTGGCGCAGACCGTGGAGGGGGAGCGGCAGCGGCGGGCCGCCGCCGTGGCCGCGTGCACGGCCATGGAGGCCGAGCTGGGCAGGCTGGCGGACGAGCAGCTGCCCGCCCTGCTCGCCCGGCTGCACGCGGGCAAGGGCGTGGGCGAGCCGGCGCTGCCCGACGAGTTGCAGCCCAGCCAGAAGGCCGTGCAGCGGCTGTGGGAGGAGATCGCCCGCGAACTGGAGGACGGCAACCGCCAGGGCGTCGCCGCGATGGCGTCCTGCGCCGAGGCCGCCGCCCGCATCCAGGCGCAGGTGACCGGCCTGCTGGGCCGGCTGCGCGAGCTGGAGGACGAGTACGGCGAGCACGAGGCCGTCTTCGCCCACCTGCTGGAGATGGACCACCGCATCTCCCAGATGGGCCGCCTGGCCGACAACATCGCGCTGCTGAGCGGCGGGCGTTCCGGGCGCCGCTGGACCAAGCCCATCTCCATGGAGAGCGTGCTGCGCGGCGCGGCCGGCCGCATCGGCGCCTTCCGCCGCGTCCAGCTCCACTCCACCAGCACCGCCGCGGTCGTCGGCTACGCCGCCGAGGGCGTCATCCACGCGCTCGCCGAGCTGATCGACAACGCCGCCAAGTTCTCGCCGCCCGGCACCGCCGTGCACGTGTACGTCGAGGAGGAGGACGCCGGCGTGGTGGTCACCATCGAGGACAGCGGCCTCGGCATGCGCACCCGCGAGCGCCGCCTGGCCGAGAGCCTGATCAGCCGCCCCCTCGACCTGACCACGCTGTCGGGCACCCGGCTCGGCCTCGCCGTGGTGGGCCGCCTGGCCGGCAAATACGGGCTGACGGTCAGCTTCCGCCCGTCGGCCAGGGGCGGCATCGGCGTGGTGGTCCTGATCGCCCGCCGGCTCGTCGTCTACCCGCCGGTCGACGACGACGCGCCGGGCCGCCTCGACCCGCGCGCCGAAGAGCCCGTGCCCGCCCGGCACGCCGCGCCGCCACCTGGCGAAGGGCCGGACGCGTACCTGCCGAAGAGGCCGCGCGGCGGCACCCTCGCCACCGCGCAGCCGCTGCCCGCGCAGCCGCCGGCGCGGATGCGCGACCCGCGGGCCGCCGCCGACCGGCTGGCCGCCTTCCGCAGGCAGCGGACGTCCCCGGCGGACGACGACCTGACGTGACGACCCGCCGTACCGGGCACACCACCCTGACCTCTTCCCCGCAGCCGCGATCACCGATGGGAGGCAAGGGGCACGCCCGCGAGCCCCGCCGTACCGATGAGCTCCAGAGATTCCTTGAGTGCCGCCGAGCACGACCTCGGCTGGTTCCTGGGCGACCTGCGCGACAACACCCCAGGGATCAGGCACGTGCTGGTGCTGTCGCGCGACGGACTGGCGATGTCCGGCGCGCCCGGCCTCCATCCCGACCAGGCCGACCAGCTCGCCGCCATCGCCGCCGGCATCCAGAGCCTCGGGCTGGCCGCCTCGGGCGAGTTCGGCGACCGCAGCGGGTTCGGGCAGGCGCTGCTGGAGTTCGGCGGCGGCATGCTCGTGGTCGTGCCGGCCGGTGAGGGGGCGCACCTCGCCGTGGTGGCGAGCGACGACGCCGACGTCGGCGTGGTGGCGCACAACATGAACGAGGTGGTCGAGCAGATCGGCCGGCTGCTCACCGCGCCGCCACGCGAGCCCGCGCACAAGGGCGGTCACGCATGACCGAACGCCGCCCGCCCGGCCCTGACGGCCCTGGCCCGTACCGGCCGGGGGAGCCAGGCCCCGGCGGCCCCGTCCCTCGGCAGCGCCGCGCACCGGGCGCAGCCGCCGGGCGCGGGCGCGCGCTGGACAAGGAGATCCCCGACCGGCTCTACACCATCACCGGGGGCCGCGCGCACGCGGGCACCGACGCGTTCGACACGGTCACCCTCATCGTCGCCGAAGGCGACCCCCGGCCCGGGATGCAGTCGGAGCACGTACGGATCCTGCGGATGGCCCGGCGGCCGGTGGCCGTGGTGGAGATCTCCGCCCGGCTCGCCCTGCCGGTCAGCGTGGTGAAGATCCTGCTGTGCGACCTGCTGGACAGCGGCCACATCACCGCCCGTCACCCGGTCGCGGCGCGGGCCTCGGTCCCCGACATCGCAACCCTGGAGCAGGTGCTCATTGGACTCCGCAACCTTTGACGAGCCCGGCACGTCGCTGCCGGCCACCGCGACCCACGCGTTCAAGATCGTGATCGTCGGCGGGTTCGGCGTGGGCAAGACCACCATGGTCGGCGCCGTGAGCGAGATCAGGCCGCTCAGCACCGAGGAGATCATGACGCAGGCCGCGGCCGGCATCGACGACGTCAGCCGGGTCACCGGCAAGCGCTCCACCACGGTGGCCTTCGACTTCGGCCGCATCACGCTCGACGCGCACCGGGTGCTCTACCTGTTCGGCGCGCCCGGCCAGCAGCGGTTCTGGTTCCTGTGGGACCAGCTGTTCAGCGGCAGCCTGGGCGCGGTCGTGCTGGCCGACACCCGCCGGCTGGAGGACTCGTGGTACTCCATCGACCGGCTCGAAGCCCACCGCGCGCCGTTCGTGGTGGCCGTCAACCGGTTCGGGCCGGGCCCGGGGCTCGACCGCATCCGCGACGCGCTGACGCTGCCCGCCGAGGTGCCGCTGCTCGACTGCGACGCCCGCGACCGCGAATCGTGCAAGAACGTCCTGATCACCCTCGTCCGGCACCTGCTGTGCCGGCATGCCCCATCGCCGAGAAAGAGCACGCCGTGACCGACCTTTCCCCGCCCGAGCATTACCCGTCCACCGGCCACCGCGCCGACCCGGTGCTCGCCGCCGGCCACCCCGAGCACGCCGACGCCGTGCGGCTGTACGGGCCGGCCATCGCCGAGGACCCCGGCACGCTCTACCAGCAGCTGCGCCGGCAGGGCAACGTCGTGCCGGTGCTGCTCGACGGCGACCTGCCGGCCTGGTTCGTGCTGGGCTACCGGGAGGTGCACCACATCACGGCCAACCCGCAGTGGTTCGGCCGCGACTGCCGCCGCTGGAACATCTACGACCGGCTGCCCGCCGACTGGCCGCTGATGCCGTACGTCGGCTGGACCCCCTCGGTCATGTACGCGGAAGGCGGCGAGCACCAGCGGCGGGCCGGCGCCATCGGCGACGCGCTCGACGCGGTCAACCGCATCGACCTGATCGCCACCTGCGAGCAGGTCGCCGACCGGCTGATCGACGCCTTCGCCGGCGACGGCCGCGCCGACCTGATCACCCAGTACGCCTACGAGATCCCCGCCCGCATCGTGGCCCGCCTGTACGGCCTGCCCGACGGCGACATCCCGGCGCTCGTGCAGGACGTCTTCGACTCCCTCGACGTCGGCGACAACGCCGTCACCGCCCACCAGCGCCTGCACGCCAGGATGGCGCAGCTCGTCGCCGACAAGCACGCCCGCCCAGGCCCCGACGTGCCGTCGGCGCTGCTCGCCCACCCGGCCCGGCTGTCGGACGACGAGATCGTCATCGACCTGCTCGTGGTGATGGCCGCCGCGCAGGCGCCCACCAGCAACTGGATCGGCAACACGCTGCGGCTGATGCTGGTCGACGACGAGTTCTCGGTCACGCTGCAGGGCGGGCGCAGCAGCGCCGCGCAGGCGCTCAACGAGGTGCTGTGGAAGGACACCCCCACCCAGAACTTCATCGGCCGCTGGGCGGTGCAGGACTGCAACCTCGGCGGGCGCCGCATCCGTAAGGGCGACCTGCTGGTGCTGGGCTTCTCGGCGGCCAACACCGACCCGAACGTGCAGCCGGGCACCCACGGCGACTCCACCACCAACCGGGCGCACATGTCGTTCGGGCACGGCGAGCACGGCTGCCCGTTCCCGGCGCCGGAGCTGGCCGAGATCATCGCGCGGACGGCCGTGGAGGTGCTGCTGGACCGGCTGCCCGACGTGACGCTGGCGGTGGCGGCCAAAGACCTGCGGTGGCGGCCGTCGCTGTGGATGCGCGGGCTGTTCGGGCTGCCGGTGGTGTTCACGCCGACGTTGCCGCTGGTGCCGGCGGCGGCCGGGCGGCGCGGCGCGTAGCACCGCCCGGCGCCGCCTGATCAGGCGGCGCTCGTCAGACGGCGCTCGTCAGGCGGCGGGGGTGAAGCGGACCCGCAGCGAGGCCGGGCCGCGGGTGAAGACGCCCTGCTCGCCCGGCTCGGAGTCGCCGGCGAGCCGCAGGCCGGGCATGGCGTCGAGAAGCTGGTTCGCCGCCACCTCGACCTCGGTCTTGGCCAGCAGCGCGCCCACGCAGAAGTGCCTCCCTAAGGCGAACGCCAGGTGCGTGGCGGCGGCCGAGAACGCGGTCGACTCCTCCAGCTCGCGGCGGAAGATGTCGAACGCGTCGGGATCGGCGTAGTGCTCCTCGTCCCGGTTGGCGGCGCCGATCAGGCACGTCACCGTGCTGCCCGCGGGCACCACCCCGCCGCTCAGCTTCACGTCCTGGGCCGGCTGCCGCATGATCATGTGGACCGGCGGCGAGTGGCGCAGCGTCTCGGCGAACGCCCGCGCGATCAGGCTCCGGTCGCGCCGCACCGCTTCGAGCTGGTCGGGATGGCGCAGCAGCTGCGCGAACAGGCTGGCGATGCCCTTGTCGGTGGTCTCGCCCCCGGCGGTCAGCAGCAGGCTGCAGAACGCCTTGATGTCCTCGTCGCTCATCCTGGTGCCGTCGATCTCCGCCCGGCACAGCGTGGACAGCAGGTCGTCGCCCAGCCGGGAGCGCCGCTGCCGGACGATCGGGATCATGTACGCGGCGAACTCCTCACGGGTGCGCAGCCCTCGCTCGGTGACGCCAGGGTCCTGGCTGAGGTTGCCGAGGAAGGCGATGATCGAGGTGTACCAGGCGTGGAAGCGGTCGTGGTCGGCCTTGTCGAGGCCGAGCATGTCGACGATGACGTTGATGGGGAAGCGGGTGGCGAACTGCGCCACCAGGTCCGCCTCGCCCGCGTGCCGGAAGCCGTCGATGAGCTCGCGCGCGTTGCGCTCGATGACCGGCAGGAACGTGCGGCGCAGCTCGGCGCCGCGGAACGCGGGCACCACCAGTGCCCGGCGCACCGCGTGCTCGCGGCCGCTCATCTGCAGGAACGTGCGCCCGTGTACGGGCTCCAGCTGCCAGTCGTAGTTGGCGGTGGTGAACACCTCGTCCTTGAAGGCACGCTCGACGTCCTCGTACCTCGAGATGATGTAGCTCTGGATTCCCTCGTGCCACAGCAGTGGCGCCTCGTTCCGCAGGACGCGGTAGGCGGAGTACGGGTCGGCCATGAACTCCGGGGAGAGGATGTCGGGCGTGTTGACAGGCGCGGTCATGACGCTCCCTCGCTACGCGGTCGTTACCGGCAGGGCCGCCCTTCACCCTAGGTCGCGGCTTCCGTACGGTACAGAGTCCCCGAGGTGACTCAGGCGCCAAGGTCGAGGTCCTGCCTGATCGCCTCACTCGCCGCGCGGTGCTCGGCCGCGGCGGCCGGATCGCTGTCCGCCAGCACGGCCGCGATGCCCTCGTGGGCCAGCGCCTCCTTGTGCCGGTGGCCCATCCGCGCGGCCAGGTCGAGCGCCTGGCGGTGCAGCCGCAGCGCCTCGCCGGGCAGCCCGGCCTGCCGGCAGGTCTCGCCGTACCCGTCGAGGAAGTGCACCTTCCACTGCTCCTCGAACAGCTCGTCCAGCAGCGCGAACGCCTGCCGGTGGCTGGCCAGCGCCTCCTCGTGGCGTCCCATGCGGCGCAGCGCGACGCCCAGGCAGTTGAGGCACCACGCCTCGTTGTGCCGGTGACCGTCGCCCCGGGCCAGGTCGAGCGCGCGGCGCAGGTGCTCGGCGGCCTCGTCGGGCCGCTCGTCTGCCAGGGCCATGCCGAGCGTGATCAGCGCGGTCAGCCCGGCCGGCCATGCGGGGTCGTCGTAGGCGACCGCCAGCACCTCGCGGGCCCGTCTCGCGGCCTCCTCGCGGTGGCCGAGCTGGAGCATCGCCCACGCCTCGTACGCGGTCGCGTGCGCCGCGCCCTCGGCGCAGCCCGCCCGCTCATACAGCTCGCGGGCCTGCCCGAACAGCGTGAGCGGCGGGTCGCCCCTGCCGTCCTCCCAGCTGAGGTAGCCGCGGCGCATGAGCAGGTCGGCCTGGGAGCGCAGGTCGCCCGCCTGCGCCACCAGGGGCGCCGCCGCCTCGTACGCGGCCGCCGACTCCGCCATCCGGCCCGCGTTGTAGCGGGCGAAGCCCAGGTCGCTGTGCGCCTCGGCGAGCTGCCACGGATCGCCCAGCCGCTCGGCGGCCGGCACCGTCCGCTCGAACAGCAGGTTGAGGTGGGTCGTGCCGCAGCGGCGGGCGAAGTACGCGCGCATGAAGCGCGGCAGCTCGCAGGCGTGGGCGTCGGCGCCGGTGGCGATCGCCAGCTCGAAGGCGCCCATCAGGTTGGGGTACTCGGCGGTGAACCAGGCGAGCGCGGCGTGCTTGCCGGTGAAGGGGGGCAGCGCGGCCGGGGCCGGGCCCGCGGTGGCGGGGCGGCTGCCGGAGGCGTACGGCATGGCCGCGTCGGCGGCGGCGGCCGCGTGCACGTAGTAGTCGAGCAGCCGGCGCAGCGCCTGCCGCCGGTCGGCGGAGGAGTCCTGCTCCTCGCAGGCCCTTCGCGCGTGCTGGTGCACCAGGTCGTGCAGAGTGTAGCGGCCGGCCGCGGGCTGCTGGACGAGGTGGGCGTCCAGCAGGTCCTCCAGCATCGTGCGGGCGTCGCGCAGCGGGAGGCCGGACAGCGCGGCGGCCACGTACTCGTCGAAGGACGACCCGGACAGCAGGCCGAGCAGCCGGAAGAGCCGGCGCTGCGCCCGGTCGAGCTGGCGTACGGACATCGCGAGCGCGGTGTCGAACTCGCTGCCGCCCTCCGCCAGGCGCTCGGCCAGCACCCCCACCGTCCACCCGGGACGGTGCCGCAGCCGCGCGCCGGCCAGCCGCAGCGCCAGCGGCAGGTGCCCGCACATGCGCAGCACCTCGGCCGCCGACTCGGGGTCGCGGGCCAGCCGCCCGTCAGGGCCCGCCGGGTCGCCGCTGGCGCGGGCCAGCAGCTCGGCGCTCTCCTCAGGCGTCAGCACGCCGAGCGAGACCGGCGGCACCTCCTCCAGGCCCAGCAGCCGGTTGCGGCTGGTGACCAGCGCGACGGACGGGCCCGCGCCCGGCAGCAGCGGGCGTACCTGCTCGGCGTCGGCGGCGTTGTCGAGCACCACGACCGCGCGCAGCCCGGCCAGCTCGGCCCGCCAGCAGGCCGCCAGCGGCTCGATGCCGCCCTCCTGCGGGATCTTCTCCGAGGCGACGCCGAGCGCGGACAGCAGCGTGCGCAGCGCGGGGTCGGGGCCGAGCGGCTCGCGCCCTTCGGTGAAGCCGTGCAGGTCGATGTAGAGCTGGGCGTCCGGATAGCCGGCGGCGAGCCGGTGCGCGGCGTGCACCGCGAGGCAGGTCTTGCCGACGCCCGCCATGCCGTCGATGGAGACCACCCGGCCGGCGTCCACGGCGGCGAGCACGGCGGCCAGCTGCTCCTGCCGCCCGGTGAAGTCGGGCACGTCGCGCGGCAGGTCGTTGCGCGGCGGGTGCGCGGCGCCGGCGGGCGGCGCGGGCGGGTGCACCTGGCGGGTGGCCTTCGGCGGGGCGGGCAGCGGGCTGGTGGCGCGTTCCCACAGCGGCCGGAGCTGGCGCGGGTCGCGCTTGACCAGCCGGCACAGCTCCACCACGGCGGGCCACGGCGGCACCGACTGGCCGGAGAGGTAGCGCGACAGTGACGAGGAGCTGAGCCCGGTGTCGCGGGCGAGCGCGCGCACGCCCCGCTTGGACAACTCCTGGATGAGCCGCAGCCGGGCGGCCAGCTCGTCCCTGGGGTCCGCCGCCGTCCGCTGATGCACCGTATGACCGCCTTTCTGTCCCATCGCGCGGCAAATCTAGCGGAACGGATCTCCGCAGGCCAACGCCGTCGCGGCTGTCCCACGGTGTCCCACGGGCATCGTGCCGGGACGCCGGTACGGCTGTGATGGAGTCATCGCCCCGGCCGACGGGGCCGGCAGCAGGAAAGGAACCACCATGCAGCCCCGAATGAAGAACCCCGCCTTCGTCCTCCCCGGCGCGACCGACGGCATCCAGGCGCTGTTCAAGGCCGTGCACTCCGGCGGCGTTGACGCGACCACGCTGGAGCTGGTGCACCTGCGGGCCAGCCAGATCAACGGGTGCAGCGCCTGCGTCGACGCCGGTGTGAAGACCGCCCGCAAGGCCGGGGTGGACGAGGACCGGCTGGCCACGGTCGCCGCCTGGCGGGAGGCGCCGTACTTCACCGACGAGGAGCGGGCCGCGCTCGCGCTGGCCGAGGCCGCCACGCGGCTGGCCGATCAGGCCGACGCGGTGAGCGACGAGGTCTGGGACCGCGCCGCCACCTACTTCGACGAGAAGCAGCTCGCCGCGATCATCCTGATGGTCGGCGTCACCAACCTGTTCAACCGGCTCAACGCGAGCACCCGTCAGATCGCGGGCGCGTGGGGCTGAGCCTCCATACTGTTCCTCACTTTTCATATCTGTTCGGAAAGGACCCATTGTCATGGCCACCAAGAGCACCACGAGCTACGAAGGCTTCACCGAGGAAGAGCGCGCCGCGATGAAGGAGCACGCGCAGGAGCTGAAGAAGGCGGCGCGGCGCGGCTCGAAGGCCAAGGCCGACGGCGAGGCGGACGTGCTGGCCAAGATCGCCGAGTTCCCCGAGGGCGACAGGGAGCTGGCCGAGCGCATCCACGCCATCGTCAAGGAGAACGCGCCGCACCTGACCTCCAAGCTCTGGTACGGCCAGCCCGCCTATGCCAGGGACGGCAAGGTCGTCTGCTTCTTCCAGCCCTCGTCCAAGTTCAAGACCCGCTACTCGACCCTCGGCTTCAACGACGCCGCGAGCCTCGACGACGGCGTCATGTGGCCCTCGGCCTACGCGCTGACGGGGCTCGACGCCGGCACTGAGGAGCGGATCGCCGAGCTCATCCGGCGCGCGGCCGGCTGACCGCCCCGCGAGCGGCCCGGCTCGTGAGGAGCCGGGCGCCGCTCCGCCGGCGGCGTCTCAAGCGTTTCCGGCCGGTGGGCGGCTACGGCTCCTGGGGAGCCGTGGCCCGCAGGCCGTCGAGGACGACCGTGGTGAGCGGGTCGTCGAAGCGCGAGGCGGGGCGGCAGACGGTGGCGTACAGCACGCCCACGGCCTGCTCGGGAGTGAGGTCGCGGCGCATCGAGCCCTCCTGCTGCGCCCGCCCGGCGATCTCCGCCAGCAGCTCGCTGACCTCGTCCCAGAGCTTCGCGCAGGACGGCGGCACCGGCGCCGACCCGGCGAGCGACGCGATCAGCGCCAGCGGCTGCCAGGCGCAGTAGTTCTTCACGTCGAGCAGCAGCGCCCAGTACGTCTCCGGCTGCTCCTCCAGCCGGCTGCGGATGTGCGTCCGCAGCCCCTCCAGCGTGATCTCCGCCAGCTCCTCCACCATGGCCCTGCGGTCGGGGAAGTGGCGGTAGAGGGTGCCGACGCCCAGGCCGGCGGTCTGGGCGATCTCCTCCATCGAGACGCCGGGCCCGCGCTCGGTGAACAGTTCGAGCGCCGTCATCAGGATGCGCTCGCGGTTGCGCCGCGCATCGGCCCGCATCATCTGTCCATCCCCTCAACGTGAATCCTGGATTCAGGTTAGTGTACCGTCCAAGAGCGGAACCGGAATCTCCACTTCACGTTAGGAACGCCAACATGAAACTGGGCATCGCCCTGGCCACCGGCGGCGCGGACCTGGACACCCTGCTGGAGCAGGTGGGCGCCGCCCGCAGGGCCGGGTTCGAGAGCGCCTTCTTCAACCAATATGCCTCGCTCGACGCGATCAGCGTGGCGGGCCTGGCCGGCCGGCTGAACCCCGGCATGGAGGTGGGCACCGGCGTGGCCATCACCTACGCCAGGCACCCGTACGCGATGGCCGAGCAGGCCCTCGCCGCGAACGCCATCAGCGGCGGCACCTTCACCCTCGGCCTGGGCCCGAGCCACCAGCATTTCGTGGAGACCATGTACGGGGTGCCGTACGAGCGCCCGGCCGTCCACGTCCGCGAATACCTCACCGCCCTGCGCCCGCTGCTGCGCGGCGAGCCCGTCGACTTCCAGGGCGAGACGCTGTCGGTCACCGGCCAGATCCCCGCGCCCGGCGCCGAGCCCCCGCCCGTGCTGATCTCCGCGCTCGGCCCCGTGATGCTGCGCGTCGCCGGCGAGCTGGCGGACGGCACGATCCTCACCTGGGTGGGCGCCCCGCTCGTCGGCGACTACATCGTGCCCCGCATCACCGCCGCCGCCGAGGCGGCCGGCCGGCCCGCGCCGCGCGTGGTCGCCTCCACCATGGTCTGCATCACCTCCGACCCCGACCGGGTGCGCGGCGAGCTTCAGGCGCAGATGGGCTTCGCCGGCGACTTCGCCTCCTACCGCGCCGTGCTCGACCGGCAGGGCCTGTCGGGCGTGCACGAGCTGCTCATCGCCGGGGACGAGAGCGAGGTGGAGCAGGGCGTCGAGAGGTTCGCGTCGGCCGGCGCCACCGACCTGACGATCATCCCGATGGGCACCCCGGAGGAGCAGGCCCGCACCTTCGCGTTCTTCAGCCGCTGACCCACCCGCTGACAGAGATGATGTAGGTGAGCACCTCCCGCCAGTCCTGACCCACCCTCTGACTGACCTCGGGTCTTCAACGGGATCTGTCGGTCTG
>NZ_JBEXLH010000087.1:0-31241 GCF_040609855.1 Nonomuraea sp. NPDC004580
GCCAGCTCGGCCGAGCGCCGGGTGAGCTGGGCGCCGCGGGCCAGCTCGAGCGTGCGCTCGGTGCGCTCGTCCCCGAGCACGCGACGCACGTCGCCGACGAGCCGTTCGGCCGTGGGCCGCTCCTCGCCGAGCAGGTTGCGTACGACTCGCCTGGCCTCGGTACGTGCGTCTTCAGCGTGTGCCTGCCGCATACTCGCCACGCTACGCCGGGAGATCCTTTTCCGCGAGAGTCCAGGAGGCAGGCGCCGTCAGGCGCGGCGCCTGGTGCCCCGCCCGAGGAGCCAGCCGAGCGTCACGCCGGCCAGCGCCACGCCGGCGCCGGTGCCGAACGCGGCCAGCATCACCCACGGCCGCGTCTCGGTGCGCGGCGCGCGGGGCCGCTCGTAGACGGCGGCGGGAGCGGCCTTCGTGAGACTCCCCGCGTCCGTGAGGGCCCCCGCGTCCGTGAGGGGCGCGGCGTCGTGCCCGGACGCGACGGCCGGGACCGGGGCGCACAGGTGCTGCTCGACGGCGGTGAAGAACTCCTGGGCGGTGCGCTTGGCCACCGAGCCCAGCATGCGCTGCCCGACGCCGCCGATCATGCCGCCGATGACCGCCTCGGCGTCGTAGTCGACCCTGGTGCCGCCGTCGGCCTCGCTGAGCCGGACCTGCACGGTCGCGTCCACGGTGCCGGGCGCGCCCTGCCCGCGCGCCTTGAGCGTGAAGCGCTCGGGCGGCAGCGGATCGGACAGCGCCACCTCGCCCTGGTAGACGCCCTTGACGGAGGCCACGCCCGCGTTGACCGTCATCCGGTACGTGTCAGGACCGCTCTCCTCCAGCCGCTCGCACCCAGGGATGGTCCGCACCAGCACGGCCGGGTCGCGGAACGCCGCCCACAGCCGGTCCCTGTCCACCCCGATCACGACACTGCCCGCCACGTTCATGTCGCCACTCTAAGCAGCCGGAGCCTCCGGCTTAAGGGCAACACCTGCCAGACGCGGACCGGCCGGTCGATCATGCCTGGCAAGATTGTGTGGCTATGAACGGGAAGCGGCGGGCGCGGGCGAAGGCAGGCGTGACGGCGGGCATGACGGCAGGGGTGGTCTGCGCCCTGGCGCTGGCCGCCTGCGGACCGGGCGACGCGCCCAAGGAGTCCGCCGCACCGAAGGAGCAGCCCACGGCGTCCGCGACGCCGAGCCCGACCGTGCCGCAGGGCCCGCCCGGCGTCAGGCCGCGCAAGGGCGAGGTACGACCGATCAGCCGCACCGGCGACCTGCCACCGGTGATCAGCTCCATCCCGACCAGGCGCAAGGTCGTCTTCCTCACCATCGACGACGGCTGGGAGCAGGACCCCGGCTTCGTCCAGCAGATCCGCGACGAGCGCATCCCCATCACGGCCTTCGCCATGCGCGACGCGGTGGAGGCCAAGGGCACCCCGGACCAGGCGGGCGGCGAGGCGCGCTACGTCGGCGCCGGCAAGTGGGGATATTTCCGCCAATTGCGTGACGCTGGGGTGGCCGTCGAGAACCACACGCTCACCCACCCGAACCTCCGCCTCCTCGGCCGCGCCGCCCAGCGCAAAGAGATCTGCGGCACGACCCAGCTGATCAAGAGGGAGATCGGGACGCGGCCGGCGTTGTTCCGCCCGCCGTTCGGCAACTACAACACCGACACGCTGCTGGCCGCCAAGAGCTGCGGCGTGCGGGCCGTACTCCTGTGGACGGCGACCGTGCAGCCGGGCGGCAAGATCGCCTACCAGGTGCCGGACAAGCGGCTGCGCCCAGGCGACATCCTGCTCCTGCACTTCCGCCCCAACCTGGCCAGGGACTTCCGCATCCTGGTGAAGAAGATCAAGCGCCGTGGTTACGCCCTGGGCAACCTCCAGGCGTACGTGGACGCCGCCGACCCGCGCTGAGGTCCGCCTCGGGACGTACGGGACGATCCGTCGCGCGGGTGACGCGCGTCCCCGCTCCAGCAGGGCATTGTCGAAGCTCGGCAACCAGCACACCCGGGATGTGACGAACGTCGCACCCCATTGCTCTACAACGTGTAGTACTACTGCAAGTAGATGTACTACAGCTTGTAGAGCAACGACTTTTCTCGGCGGGGATGATGGACGCACTAGACCTGGCGCGGTGGCAGTTCGGGGTGACCACCGTGTACCACTTCCTGTTCGTGCCCCTGACCATCGGTCTTGGGATCTTCGTGGCCGGCCTGCAGACGGCCTGGCACCGCACGGGCAAGGAGCGCTACCTCAAGCTGACCAAGTTCTTCGGCAAGCTGTTCCTGATCAACTTCGCCATGGGCGTGGTCACCGGCATCGTGCAGGAGTTCCAGTTCGGGATGAACTGGAGTGAATACTCCACCTTCGTGGGCGACGTCTTCGGCGCCCCGCTGGCCATGGAGGCGCTGCTGGCCTTCTTCATGGAGTCCACGTTCCTCGGCCTGTGGATCTTCGGCTGGGACCGGCTGCCGAAGAAGGTGCACCTGGCCTGCATCTGGGCGGCGGCCATCGGCTCGAACATCTCCGCCTACTTCATCCTCGCCGCCAACGCCTGGATGAAGCACCCGGTCGGCTACGAGGTCGTGGACGGCAAGGCCAGGATGACGGACCTGTGGGCGGTGCTCACCAACTCCACGGCGGTGGCCCAGGTGCCGCACGTGATCGGCGGGGCGTTCGTGGTGGCGGGCGGCTTCGTGCTGGCGGTCTGCGGCTACTGGCTGCTGCGTACGCGCGGCACGCAGGCCGCCGCCATGTGGCGCGGCGCCGCACGGGCCGCGCTGCTGATGACCGCGCTCGCGGGCGCGGTGGTCGCGGGCACCGGCGACATGTCCGCCAAGCTCATGTACGAGCAGCAGCCGATGAAGCTGGCCGCCGCCGAGGGGCTGGAGCGCGACACGGCGGGCGCGGCGTTCAGCGTCGCCCCCGGCATCGAGATCCCCAAGGTGCTGAGCTTTCTCGCCGCCAACGACCCGGACGCCGTCGTCGCCGGCACCGAGGACCTGCAGCGCCGCTTCGAGGAGCAGTTCGGCCCCGGCGACTACCGTCCCAACGGCCCCGTCGTGTTCTGGTCGTTCCGCGTGATGATCGTCTTCGGCATGGCCACCGTCGGCCTGTCGGTGCTCGGGCTGTGGCTGACCAGGCGCGGACGGGGCTTCCCCGCGTGGCTGTCGAGGGCGCTGCTGCTCGCGCTGCCGATGCCGCTGGCCGCGGTGATCGCCGGCTGGCTGCTCAGCGAGATCGGCCGCCAGCCGTGGACGGTCGCCGGCGAGCTGCTGACCGCCGCCAGCGTCTCACCCGGCGTGACGCTGGCCGAGGTGGCCACCTCTCTGGCGATCTTCACGCTCGTGTACGGCGTCTTCACCGTGGCCGAGGCCGTGCTGCTGGCCAGGCACGTACGCAAGGGCGTCGAGGAGCCCGCCCCCGAGCCCGCGGCCGAGCGGCGCGAACCGCAGCTCATGTACTGAGCCCATGTGACGAGTCGAGGAGCTTCCCGTGATCGAGTTGTGGTTCGTCATCATCGCCTTCCTGTGGACCGGCTACTTCGTCCTCGAAGGCTTCGACTTCGGCGTCGGCATGCTGGCCCCGGTGGTCAGCAGGAACGCCGCCGAGCAGCGCGCCAGCCTGCAGACCATCGGCCCGGTGTGGGACGGCAACGAGGTGTGGCTGATCACCGCGGTCGGCGCCATGTTCGCCGCGTTCCCCGCCTGGTACGCCGGCGTGTTCAGCACGTTCTACCTGCCCGTGACGCTGATCCTGGTCGGGCTGATCCTGCGCGGGCTCGGCCTGGAGTGGCGGAGCAAGGTCGCGAACCCGGCCTGGTGCGACCTCGCGGTCGTGGCGGGCAGCGCGTTGCCGGCGTTCCTGTGGGGCGCGGTCTTCGCCCACCTGCTGTTCGGCAGCCTGCTCGCGGCCCTGCTCGGCGGCGCGTTCACGCTGGCCGTGTGCCTCCTGCACGGCGCGGTGTTCCTCGCGCTGAAGACCACCGGCCAGGTACGCCGCCGCGCCAGGACCGCCGCGCTCGCCGCCGCAGGAGTGACGCTGCCGGTGGCCGTGTTCGCCCTGTCGGGCCTCGGCACCGGCCCCGCCCTGGCCGCGATGGCGGCGCTGGCCGCGGCCACGGCGCTGATCTGGCGGCGCAGGGAGGGATGGGCGTTCGGCGCGACGGCCGGCGCGATCGTGCTGACCACGCTTGCGGTCTTCATGGAGCTGCGGCTGCGCCCGCTGCCGGGGCTCACGCTGGCCGATGCCGCGTCGGGGCCGTACACGCTGACCATGCTGAGCTGGATCGGGCTGATCGCCCTGCCGTTCGTGCTGGTCTACCAGGGGTGGACGTACTGGGTGTTCAGGAAGCGGGTCCTGGTGCCTGTCAACTGACCCGCGCCTCCTTCGTCAGGTGCAGGTCGCCGCCGAGCCGCTCGTGCAGCAGGTCGAGCACCTGCCGGCCGGCCAGCACCGTCCACAGCCTGCCCGCCAGGTAGGGGTTCTTCTCCGGCGCGGCGTCCATCCAGGCGTCCTTCCCGGCCTGGCTGGCGAAGGTCGTGACGAAGAACTCGCCGTCGGGGGTCTTGCAGTAGCCGGTACGGATCTCCGGCGCGTCCACCTGCATCCGGGGCGCGCAGCCGACCTTGGCGGCCAGTTGCTCGACGGTGACGGGGGCGGCGCCGGCCCGCTGCGCGCTCGCCGTGACGTAGCCGCCGACGCTCCCTGAGGAGCAGCCGGCGACCAGTCCGGCCAGCAGCGTGAGAGCGGCCAGACGTGGAAATGTCGTCATGTGCAGAGGTACGCACGTACGGGAGGCCAGGTTCAGGAACGGCCGGTCACTTGGGGGCGGGAGTCTGGGAGACGCGGTGGTCGGTCAGGTGGAGGTCGCCGTTGAGCGGACCCTTGAGCACCTCCAGCACCTTCAGCGGTCCGAGCACCGTCCACTTGGGCCCCACCAGGTGCGGGTTGTACTCGGGCGCCTCGTTCATCCAGGCGTCCTTGAGCTTCTCGGTCTTGAAGGTGTTGACGAAGAACTCGCCGGCATCCGTCTTGCAGAACGCGGTCCTGACGTCCTCGGCCTCGACCTGCATCTTGGGCTTGCAGCCGACCTTCTCCGAGATCTGCTCGACGGTCATCGGCTTGGGAGTGGCCGGCTCCGCCCCGTCTGCTGCGACGTAGTCGTTCCAGCCGCCTCCTGAGGAGCAGCCGGCGACCAGTCCGGCCAGCAGCGCGAAAGCGGCCAGACGTGGAAATGTCGTCATGTGCGAGGGTACGCAGCCCCGCCGCCTCCGGTTCACCCGGATCGGCCGCCCCTTGCGGTGCGCAGCGTGTGGAGGTCGGACGGGGAGATCGGCATGCGGTCGATCGGGATGCCCTCGGCGTCCTCGACGGCCGAGGCGATGACCGCCGACACCGGGATCACCCCCGCCTCCCCCGCCCCCTTGACGCCGAGCGGGTTGAGCGGCGACGGCGTCTCCAGGTGACCGGTCTCGACGCGGGGGATCTCGGTCGCGTACGGCATGAGGAAGTCCATGAAGGAGGCGTTCACGAGCTGGCCGTGCTGGTCGTAGACCATCCGCTCGTACAGCGCGCCGCCGATGCCCTGGGCGACGCCGCCGTGGATCTGCCCCTCGACGATCATCGGGTTGATGAGCCGCCCGCAGTCGTGCACCACGGCGTACCTGACGACCTTGATCTCGGCGGTATCGGGGTCGGTCTCGACGATGGCGGCGTGCATCCCGGCCGCGAACGTGGAGCGGATCGGCGAGTAGTAGTCACGCCCCTCCAGGCCGGGCTCCTCGCCCTCGGCGACGGGCGGCTTGTCCGGGTCGGCGGCGCCGGAGAACTGGGTGGCCTTGGCGGCCTCCTCGTCGAAGGCGTACCTGAGCGGGTTGGCGAGCACGGCCACCGTGGACAGCGGGATGGACGCCGACGGCGTGCCCGCGACGTGCACGAGCCCGTCGGTGACGGTCAGGTCGGCGGGGTCGGCCTCCAGGGCGTCGGCGGCGATGCGCAGCGCCTTCTCGCGGACCTTCCTGCACGCCAGGGCGATGGCGTTGCCGCTGACGACGGCGGCCCTTGAAGCGAAGGTGCCGACCGCGTACCCGAAACGGCGGGTGTCGCCGGTGACCACGCTGACCCGCTCGATGGGCACACCCAGCTCGGCGGCGGCGATCTGGGCGAAGGCCGTCTCGTGACCCTGCCCCTGCGAGGTGAGGCCGGTGGAGACGTGCACCCGGCCGTCGGAGGTGATCTGCACGTGCCCGCCCTCGTACGGGCCCACGCCGGTTCCCTCGACGTAGCAGCCGATCCCGATGCCGCGCCCAGGACGCCGCTCGAAGGAGTCCCAGCCGATCAGCTCCTTGATCATGCGGAGCAGCTCGGGATAGTTCCCGCTGTCGTAGACGAGCGGCCGGCCGTCCTGGAAGGTCATTCCCTGGTCGTACGGGAACTCGTCGGGCTGGATGAAGTTGACCGCCCGCACCTCCGTGCGGTCCTTGCCGAGGTGCCGCGCGATCTTGTCGAGCGTCCGCTCCATGCAGAACACGCCCTGCGGCCTGCCCGCCCCGCGATACGGCGTGACCTGCACGGTGTTGGTGTAGACGGCGGTGAACTCGACCCGGTACGCCCCCGGCTTGTACGGCCCCAGCAGCTGCGTCGAGGTGACGATCGGGACGATGATCCCGTACGGCGTGTAGGCCCCGTGGTCGTGCAGGATGCTCACGTCGAGGCCCAGCACGCGCCCGTCGTCGTCGAATCCGACCCGCACGTGCTGCACCTGCGCCCGCTCGTGCGCCGACGACACGAAGTGCTCGCGGCGGTCCTCGGCCCACTTGATCTCGCGGTTCAGCGTCATGGCCGCCCACGGCACCAGGATCTCCTCGGGCCACGGGTGCACGATCTTCACGCCGAAGCCGCCGCCGACGTCGGGCGCGATCACCTCGACCTGCGGCAGCGGCAGGCCGAGCGCGGCGGCCACGGCCATCCTGACGCTGGTCGAGGTCTGGGTGCTGGAGTAGACGCGCAGGTCGCGGCCGTCCCAGCGGGCGTACACGCCGCGGCCCTCCAGGGGCATGCTGGCGCTGCGCTCGATGTCGAGCCGGAAGGACAGGGTGTGCGGCGCGCCCTCGATCGCCTCTCCGGCGCCCCGGCCGTCGGCGGCCGGGACCTCCTGGACGAGGTGGGCGCCGACGTTGCCCGGCACGTCCTCGTGCACGAGCTGCGCCCCCTGCACGGCCTCCGCCAGGCCGACGACGGGCTTCAGCGGCTCGTAGCCGACCTCGATGAGCGCGCAGGCGTCCTCGGCGGCGTAGCGGTCGGCGGCCACCACCATGACCACGGGCTCGCCGACGTGCCTGACGACGTCCCTGGCCAGCGGGTAGGCGGTGCGGCCGTGGGTGAGCGCCGGGTGCGGGATGAGCAGCGGCAACGGCCGTCCGACGCGTTCCGGGAGGTCATCCCAGGTGTAGATGGCGACCAGCCCGTCCACGTCGAGCGCCGCCGAGACGTCGATGTCATGGATGCGGGCGTGCGCGTGCGGCGAGCGGACGAACGCCGCCGCCAGCGCCTCCTGCCCGAGGTCGTCGAGGTAGCGGCCCTGGCCGGTGAGCAGCCGCGGGTCCTCCCTGCGCGCCACCGGCTCCCCGAGCCACCGCGCCGTCATGCCTCCTCCGCCAGCAGCTCGGCGGCCCGGTGGACGGCCTTGACGATGTTCTGGTAGCCGGTGCAGCGGCACAGGTTGCCGGAGATGCCCTCGACCACCTCCTCGTCCGTCGGCGCCGGGTTGTCGCGCAGCAGCGCCGTCACCGTGCACAGGAAACCCGGGGTGCAGAAGCCGCACTGCAGGCCGTGGCACTCGGCGAAGGCCCGCTGCACCGCCGACAGCCGCCCGTCCTCCCCTGCCAGGCCCTCCACGGTGGTCAGCTCGGCGCCGTCCACGGTCACCGCGAACGTCAGGCACGAACGCACCGGGCGGCCGTCGAGCAGCACCGTGCAGCAGCCGCAGACGCCGTGCTCGCAGCCGACGTGCGTACCGGTCAGGCCCAGGTCGTGCCGCAGGCAGTCGGACAGCAACCGCCGCGCGGGCACGCGGGCCCGCCTGGCCGTCCCGTTCACGACGAGCGTGATCTCATGGAGCGCGTTCTCGCGGCTCATGTCCTCGCGGCTCGTGGTTTCGCGGCTCGTGGTTTCGCGGCTCGTGGTTTCGCGGCTCGTGGTTTCGTGCCGGGTGGTCTCATGGCCCATGGGCCGCCGCCCCCTCCCGCGCCGCGTCGTGCAGCGCCCGTTCGGCCAGGACGCCCACCAGGTGCCGCCGGTAGGCGGCGGTGGCGTGCAGGTCGTCGTCCGGGTCGGTCGCGGCGCGTACGGCGTCGGCCGCCCCCGCGAGCCCGTCGAGCTCCACGACGACCGGCACGGGCCCGACCCCGATGCACGCCACCCGCGCCCGCCCGTCCGGCGTGACCAGCGCGCACACCCCGGCCAGCGCGTAGTCGCCGTGCCGCCGCGCCACCTCGCGGAACGCCACTCCCACGCCCTCCTCCACCGCGGGGAAGAACGCCGAGACGGCCAGCTCGCCGGGGCGCGCCGCCGACTCCATGGGCCCGACGAAGAACTCGGCGGCCGGCACGTCACGGGTCACCGCCGCCCCACCGTCCGGGCCGCCGTCCCATCGGGCCAGCCGAACGGAGCCGCCCAGCACCACCAGCACCGCGGGCAGTTCGGCCGCCGGGTCGGCGTGCACGAGGCTGCCCACCACCGTGCCGCGATTCCTGATCACGGGGTGGGCGACCAGCTTGAGCGCCTGCGTCAGCAGCGGGTGCGCGCCCGCCCGCTCGGCGTCGGAGTGCCGGACCAGCGCCCCGGCCCGGACGCCTTCCTGCGTCACCTCCAGGCCGGCGAGCCCCGCCACCCGGTTGATGTCCACCAGGTGGCCGGGCGCGGCCAGCCGCATGTTCAGCATGGGGATCAGGCTCTGCCCGCCCGCCAGCACCTTGCCGCCCTCGGCTCCCACCTCGGCCAGCGTCCGCAGCGCCGCGCCGAGGTCGCGGGGAGCGTGGTAGGCGAAGGGCGGCGGCTTCAAGCCTCACTCCGTACGGGCTCCGGGCTGCGTCCCGCGATGGCGCGCAGCAGGTGGTAGCCGCCCAGCACCACGATCGTGCCGAGCGCGATGCCCTCCAGGGTGAAGTCGCCTCCGATGGCGTGCTGTACCGGTCCGATGGCCAGGATCATGCCCGCCCCGATCGGAACCATGTTCACGGGATCGGCGAAGTTCACCCGGTTCTCGATCCAGATCTTCGCGCCGAGCAGGCCGATCATGCCGTACAGGATGACCGTGACGCCGCCCAGCACGCCGCCCGGCGTGGCCGCGACCAGCGCGCCGAACTTCGGGCACAGCCCGAACGCGATCGCGATGATGCCGGCGATGTAGTAGGCGGCCGTCGAGTAGACCTTGGTGGCCGCCATGACGCCGATGTTCTCCGCGTACGTCGTGGTCGGCGAGCCGCCCACCGCGCTGGTGACCACGGTCGCGACGCCGTCGGCCGTCACGGCGCGGCCCACGTACGGGTCGACGTCCGTGCCCGTCATCTCCCCCACGGCCTTGACGTGCCCGACGTTCTCCGCGATCAACGCGATCACGGCCGGCAGCACCAGCAGCACCGCCGAGGTCTTGAAGTCGGGTGCGTGGAAGTTCGGCAGCCCGAACCAGGGCGCCGCCGCCACCGCCTCGAAGCTCACCCGGTCGTGCGGGAACGCCGTGGCCACGCAGTACGTGCCCTCGACCGGGCAGGCCGCGCCCGCCGCGTCGCGCAGGTTCGCGCCGGGCAGCACCGACGTGACGGGCCCCGCCGTCAGGTCGAGCAGCCACGACAGCACGAACCCCGACACCAGCCCCACCAGCACCCCGATCCGTCCGATGAACCCCTTGAACAGCACGATCACCACGAACGTGATCAGCATCGTGATGAGCGCCACCCAGTGGTCCTGCGGCCAGTAGACGTCCGCGACCACGAACGCCAGCCCGAACCCGATGAGCATCACCACCGCGCCGGTCACCACCGGCGGGAAGATCTTGTGGATGACGTCGACGCCGAGGAAGTGGATCGCCAGCCCGGCCAGCGCCAGCACGAACCCGGCCACCAGGATCGCGCCCGTCACGATCGCGTCGGCGCCCGCGGTGTCGCCGCCCGCCGCCGCCCTGATGGCGAACACGCCGCCGACGAACGACGCGCTCGTGCCCAGGTAGCTGGGCACCTTTCCCTTGACGATCAGCAGGAACAGGATCGTCGCGACCCCCGACATCATCACCGCGACGTTGGGGTCGAGCCCCATCACCAGGGGGAAGACGAACGTCGCCCCGAACATCGCGATCACGTGCTGCGCCCCGAACCCCACCATCCGGGGCCAGCTCAGCCGTTCGTCCGGCCTGACCACCTCGCCGGGGGCCAGATGCCTGCCGTCACCGTGTCTGGTCCATCCCACAACCATGGCAAGCCCCTCTTGTACTGGGCGCTGGGCCGGCGTCACGTACCGTTGCGGGCACATTAGGCCCGACGGCACGCGCTCACACGGGCATGATCTGCCAAATCTGGCCCGCCGACCAGAGCCAACCTCGCGCACAAGTGCCGAGCCGCCCTGTGAGGGATGTCCGGTGAGTGGGAGCTATGAAGCGGCGGGCTCCTCGCGCCGGACGGCGCGCAGCAGGTGGTAGCCGAGCAGCAGGACGATCGTGCCGAGCGCGATGCCGCTCAGCGCGAACGTGTCGGTGATCGGGAACGCGACCGGGCCGATCGCGCAGATGATGCCCGCGCCCGTGGGCACCAGGTTGCCCGGGTCCGACAGGTTCACCCGGTTCTCGATCCAGATCTTGGCGCCGAGCAGGCCGATCATGCCGTACAGGATGGTCGTCACGCCGCCCAGCACGCCGCCGGGCGTGGCCGCGATGAGCGCGCCGAACTTGGGGCACAGGCCGAACAGGATCGCGATCACCGCCGCGATGTGGTACGCGGCCGTCGAGTAGACCTTGGTGGCCGCCATGACGCCGATGTTCTCCGCGTACGTGGTCGTCGCCGGCCCGCCGACCGCCGTCGCCACCACCGTGCCGACGCCGTCGGCCATCACCGCGCGGCCCATGTAGGCGTCCACGTCCGTGCCGGTCATCTCGCCCACGGCCTTGACGTGCCCGACGTTCTCCGCGATGAGCGCGATCACCACCGGCAGCACCAGCACGATCGCCGACGCCTCGAACACCGGCCCGTGGAACGACGGCAGGCCCACCCAGTCGGCCTGCGCGACCGCGTCGAGGTTGACGCGGAAGTGCTCGGTGACCTGGCCGCTGTCGTCGGGTGCGGTGATCTTCCCGCCGACGACGTCCCAGCCCCACGACAGCAGGAACCCGAACACCAGGCCAAGCAGCACCCCGATCCGGCCGAGGAAGCCGCGGAACACGCCGATGAACACGAACGTCGCCGCCATCGTCAGCAGCGCCACCCACGGGTCCTTCGGCCAGTAGACGTCGGCCGCCACGTACGCCATGCCGAACCCGATGAGCATGACCACGCCGCCGGTGACGATGGGCGGGAACACCCGGTGCAGGACGCCGACGCCCAGCTTGTGGATCGCGAACCCGCAGACGGCCAGCACCACCCCGACCGCCAGCAGCGCCCCTGTGACGGTCGCGTCGCCGCCGCCCGCCGCCCTGATCGCGACGACCGCGCCGACGAAGGACGCGCTGGACCCCACGTAGCTCGGGATCCTCCCCTTCACGATGAGCAGGAAGAGAATCGTCGCGACTCCGGACATCATCACGGCCAGATTCGCATCCAGCCCCATGACCAGCGGGAACACGAACGTCGCGCCGAACATGGCGATGACGTGCTGCGCGCCGATGCCCACCATCCTGGGCCAGCTCAGCCGCTCGTCCGGCTTGACCACCTCACCCGGCGTCAGGCGCTTCCCATCGCCGTGCACCTTCCACCCCAACGCCACGCCCGCACCTCAATCTCCCGCCTGACCAGCGGGTACGACCACGAGTTATGTCGCAGAGCACAATAGAGGGTGCCCCCTAATTCCAGTACGCCGGGCGCCGATATTCCGTCCCGTCCGACCCGCAGACCACGTCGGGGAGCTGCCACCGGCGGATCAGCGCCTGCCCGAGCGGCAGCCAGGCGTCGCTGCACCTGCGCAGCCCGTCGGCGCCCTTCCCCGGGGGGAAGACGCTGACGATCCTGGTTTTGCGCCCGCGCCGCTCGTCGATCGCCCTGATCTTCTCGATAGGGGCGCAGAGGTCGGTGTCGGCGGAGATGAGCAGCACGACGTCCACGACGTCGAGCGCCGCGTCCGCCACCATGGAGCTGGCGATGGCGGCGTCGGTCTTCTTCTCCTCATACGACCGCCACACCATGCCGCACTGGCGGCACCGGTTGTACTTCTCCTGGAAGCGGCCGAGCACCACCTCGACACCCTGGCTCTGGACGGCGGCCAGATAGACGCGCTGGCGTGCCGCGGCCTGCCGGTCGTTGCGGACGATGGCGGTGAAGTAGCGGACCCGCTCCAGCGACTGCCCGTCGCGCAGCAGGTCGCGAGCGAGGCCGGCGAGGTCCAGCCAGAGGTCGCGGTGGTGGCTCATGCCCTTGAGCCCGTAGTACAGGTTGAATTCGTCGACGTAGACGCCTACGCGCCCGCCTGTGCCGTTCGGCTTGTCACGCACTGCCACTATCTCCTAGCATGGAGTCAGATCGCCCGGCACTCAGTTCCCGGGTCTTACGGCCCCCGTCAGGGGGCCGTTTCTTTTTGCGGCACTGATGCTAGTAAACAGTACGTAATGACGTGATGACCTTTCGTGAACGTCCGCCGCGCTACTCCACTCGGATCGAGAACCCCTCGCCGCTGACCACCTGGCCCGACCGGATCTTGGCGCGTTTGCGCAGCTCGACCTCGCCGTCCACCATCACCATGCCCTCGGCGACGAGCTGTTTGGCCATGCCGCCCGTCTCCGTGATGCCGCAGTATTTGAGCAGGTCACACAGCGGGATGTAGTCGGAGCGCAGTTCGAAGTCCACGAGCGACCAGCTTAGATGCAGCTCAGATGCCGCGCATGCGCAGCACGTGCAGCGCCAGGGTGAGGTTGAGCCGCAGGTGGGGGTCGTCGGTGAAGTTGCCCAGCAGGCGTTCGAGCTTGCCGATGCGATAGCGCAGCGTGTTGTAGTGGAAGTGCAGCCGGCGCGCGGTCTCGGCGACGTTGAGGTTGGTCTCCAGGAGCACCTGGAGGGTGCGGCGCAGGTCGGCGTTCTCGGCGTCGTCGTCGGAGGCGAGCGGGCCGAGCGTCTCGCGGACGAACGCGTGCAGCTCGTCGGTGTCGTTGACCAGCGACAGCAGCCGGTAGACGCCGAGCTGGTCGAAGTGCGCGACCGCGCCGGGCCCGTGGAGCTGGCGTCCGACGCGGGCCGCCTTCAGCGCCTGCGAGTACGCCTCGGGCAGCGTCTCCGCCCCGGGGCTCGGCCGGGAGGTGCCGGTGGAGAAGGTGGCGGGCGGCACGTCGGCGAAGGCGGAGGCGGCGTCCTTGGCGACTCGGGCGGCGTCGAGCGAGGCGTCCACCACGGCCACGACCTCGTGGGAGAACCCGGCGACCGCGCCCTGCGGGTCGTGCCGCCTGATGGCGGCGGTCCAGCAGGCGACGAGCCGGTCCTGGGCGCTGCGCTCGTCGCCGTCGGGATCGAGCTCGGCGACGAGCACGGTGACGGGCCTGGCGAGGTTCCAGCCGAAGGCGCGCGCCCTTGAGGTGACCCGCTCGGCGGTGCCGGCCCGCCCGGTGAGCACGTCGCGCAGGAAGTCGGCGCGGTATTTGCTCTCGACGGCGTTGACCGCCTCCTGCCGGGTGACGACGAGCGCGGCGACGGTGGCGGCGCGTTCGAGTATGCCGACGTCGCTGTCCCTGATCGCGCCCGACGGGCTGTAGGCCACGATGCGGCCGTGGTGGTGCCCGCCGGCCAGCACGGGCACGGCCGCGAACGAGCGCGCCGAGCCGGGCGAAGGTGCGGCGGGCGGGCCCTCGTGGGCGATCGACTCGCGCAGGACGGCCACATGCTCGGCCGGCCCGGCCGTGGCGAGGACGCGGCCCGTGCCGTCGACGGCCGCCACCGACACGTCGAGCAGCTGGGCCACCTCGGCGGTGACCTCGTTGAGGCCGCCCCCGGCCAGCACGACCTGGACGAGCGCCCGGTGCGCCTCCTCGGCGCGGGCGAGCACGGCGGCCTGCCGGTTGAGTATGTCGGTCAGCACCTGGTTGAGAATGTCGTCGAAGCCGACGTCGTCGGGCAGCAGGATGAGCGGGAAGCCGAGCCGGTCGGCCTGCTCGACCATCTCGTCGGGCAGCTCGTCGACGTAGCGGCCGAGCTTGATGGCCAGCGCGGCAAGCCCGCGCTCGTCGAGGTCGGCGACCAGCCGGCCGAGCGACTGGGGCGTGTTGCGCAGCGGGTAGCCGGTGGTCAGCAGCAGCTCGTGCGGTTTGACCCAGGCGAGGATGTCGGGCACTTCCATCACGTTGAGCCGCTGCACGATGCGGCCGAGCCCGCTCTCCCCCGCGATCAGCCGCGCGCCGGCGAGGGTGGACACGCCGAGCACCTCTCCGACGGACACGCCGTGGATGATCGTGCCGGTGCTGGCGAGACGGACGGGGGGCTCCATGAAGAGATTGTGACCCCGGGGACCGTCTGTCAGGAAGAGCCAACCATCGCGCTGACTGTTGGCAAATTTACCCGTACGGAGGGTTCATCGGCCGTTCTACGGTCAGGTCCAAGGTCGGTTGGGAGGTCCGGTGACCGTCAGTACTCATGCGCGGCGTACCCGCGTGCACGTCACGGGTGCGGCCAGCACGGCGGTGCGCGCGGTGCTGGAGACACAGCGGCGTCCCGCGCGGGTGCTCGCGGCGTTCCCTCAGGGCATGTATCTGGAGGTCAGGACCGAGGTGGAGCCCTCCGTGATCGCGGTGATCACGGGCGAGGCCACCCGGCTCCCGAACTCCGTGCTGCTGGCCGCCCCGCTGCCGCACCTCACGGTGGGTGACGACGCGGCGGTGGGTGACCGGGCGATCGAGCTGGGCCCGCTGAGCCTGACCGTACGCCGGTGGTGGGATCCCGCGCCGCCGCTCGGCGCGGTGGACAGGGACCTGCTGGCGCGGACCGTGGACGAGCTGACCGAGCCGCCCGGCGCGGGGTTGACCGGCGACGCCTCGGTGGAACTGCTCGCGGACAGTTGCGCGAAGGGGTGGCTGCTGGGCGCGGTGACGGCGGCCGAGCGGCTGGTCGGGCTGGGCCCGGGGCTGACGCCCAGCGGGGACGACGTGCTGGCGGGGCTGCTGGTGGCGCTGCGGCAGCTCGGCAGGGCCGCCGGCGCCGGGCGGGCCGTGTGGCTGGCCGACTGGCTGGCGGCGACCGTGACGTACGACGCCCGCACCCGTACGACTCCGATCTCCGCGACCCTCCTGCACTGCGCGGCCAAGGGCGAGGCCAGCCCCGAAGTGCTCGGCGTGCTGCGCGGCCTGGCCGGGCGCCAGGCGCTGGCACCGGCGCTGCGCCGCCTGCACCGGCTCGGCCACACCTCGGGCAGCGACCTCGCCCAGGGCGTCGCGATCGGCGCGCGTACCGTCCTGTCGCTGGGGGCGGCCGGATGAGCGAGCCGCTGGTGCTGGCGCGGCGGGGGGCGTACCACGACTCGGTGACGCTCATGCGGGTCAGCCGGGCGCTGTCGGAGCTGCCCGGCGTGACGGCCGCGATGGTCGCGATGGGCACCGACCTCAACGTCTCGATCCTGCGCGACATGGGCTTCGACGTGCCGGCGGCGGGGCCGTCCGACCTGCTGATCGCGGTACGCGCCGAGGACGCGGACGCGGCCGTGGCGGAGGCCGGGCGGCTGCTCGCGAGCACGCACAGGGCCGGGCCCTCGGCGGCGGAGCAGCCGCCGCTGACCACCCGTTCTGCCGCCGCCCGCGACGCGGCCAACCTGGTGCTGGTCTCGACGCCCGGCGAGTACGCCTTCTTCGAGGCCCTGGACGCCGTCGAGGCCGGCCTGCCCGTCATGATCTTCAGCGACGGCGTCACGGTCGCGCAGGAGCGGCGGCTGAAGGAGCTGGCCGAGGCGAAGGACGTGCTGGTCATGGGCCCCGACTGCGGCACCGCCGCGATCGGTGGCGCCGGGCTCGGCTTCGCGAACGTGCTGTCGCCCGGCCCCGTCGGCGTGGTGGCCGCGTCGGGCACAGGGGCGCAGCAGGTGACGTCGCTGCTCGACTGGGCGGGCGTGGGGGTCAGCCACGTGCTCGGGGTGGGCGGGAGGGACCTGTCGGCCGAGGTGGGCGGCCTGTCCACGCGGCGCGCCCTGCGCATGCTGGACGATGACCCGGCCACCGAGCTGATCGTGCTGGTCTCCAAGCCGCCGTCCCCCGGGGTGGCGCGCGAGGTGGCGGCGGAACGCCTGCGCACCCCTGTGGTGCACGCCCTGGTCGGCACGTCCGACGGCGATCTGACCACGGCGGCCGAGCAGGTGGTGCGGGTGCTCGGAAGGGCCGTCCCCGAGTGGCCGTCCTGGCCGGCCGCGCCTGGCTCGCGTCCGGCCGCCAAGACGCTCAAGGGCCTGTACGCCGGCGGCACGCTGTGCGCCGAGTCCGCCCTGCTGGCCGGTTCAGGCGACTTCGTGGACTTCGGCGACGACGCCTACACCAGGGGCCGCGCCCACCCGATGATCGACCCGACCCTGCGCGTCGAGGCCCTGTCCCGGGCCGTGGAGACGGACGTGGTGCTCATGGACGTCGTGCTCGGCCACGGCGCCGACCCCGACCCGGCCGCCGCCCTCGCTCCCGCGATCGCCCGTACGCCGGCCACGGTGGTGATCGCCCTGGTCGGCACCGAGGGTGACCCGCAGGACCTGCACCGGCAAGCCGCCGCGTGCCGCGAGGCGGGCGCGTCGGTCTTCGTCTCCAACGCCCAGGCCGCCCGCCACGCCAGGAGCCTGATGTGACCACGCAGGAGCTCGCTCCGATCGCCCAGGCCGTCCGCCCTGCCAGGAGTCTGCCGTGACCGCTCAGTCCGCGACCGTGCCCGGCCTGCTCGACGGGCCGCCCCGCGTGATCACCGTCGGGGCCGGGCTGCTCGACGAGGCGCTGCGGGAGCAGGCCGTGGCGACGGTCCCGGTCGCCTGGCGCCCGCCGCTGCCCGGCACCGAGCAGGCGCTGGCGCGGGTGCTGGCCGATCCGCGCAGGCAGGAGGCCAACGCGGTGGCGGTCGGCCGGCTGACGGCGGCCAGGCCGCACCTGGTGGGCGTGCGGCGGGCCTCGGAGATCCTCGAACCCGGCGTGTTCCTGCACGCGGGCCCGCCCATCACGTGGGAGCGTGCGTCGGGCCCGATGCGCGGCGCGCTGATCGGCGCGATGCTGCTGGAGAGCCTGGCCGCCGACGAGGAGGACGCCGCCGACCGGCTGGCGGCGGGCGCGGTCGAGCTGCGCCCCTGCCACGAGCACGGCGCGGTGGGCCCGATGGCGGGCGTGGTGAGCCCGTCGATGTGGTTGTTCGAGGTGCACGACGCCGAGCACGGCGGCACCGCGTACTGCTCGCTGAACGAGGGCCTGGGCAAGGTGCTGCGGTACGGCGCGTACGGGCCCGAGGTGCTCGACCGGCTGCGCTGGATGGACCAGGTGCTCGGCCCCGCGCTGGCGGGGGCGCTGGAGCGTACGGGGCCGATCGACCTGCGCGCGCTGATCGCGCAGGCCCTGCAGATGGGCGACGAGCTGCACAACCGCAACCGCGCGGCCACCTCGCTGCTGCTGCGCGAGCTGGCTCCCGCGATCGTGGAGGCGGCGCCGGGCGACGCGGCGCAGGTGCTGCGCTTCATCAACGGCAACGACCACTTCTTCCTGAACGCGGGCATGGCCGCGGCCAAGGTGAGCACCGACGCGGCCCGCGACGTGCCGGGCTCGTCTGTGGTGGTGGCGATGGCGCGCAACGGCACCGACTTCGGGGTGCAGGTGTCGGGGCTGGGCGGGCGCTGGTTCACCGGGCCCGCCGGGGTGCCGCACGGGCTTTATCTGGGCGCGTACGGACCGGACGACGCGAACCCTGACATCGGCGATTCGACGATCACGGAGACGTCGGGGCTCGGCGGTTTCGCGATGGCGGCGGCGCCGGCGATCGTGCGGTTCGTGGGCGGCGAGGTGGCGGACGCGGTGAAGGCCACCCGATCGATGTACGAGATCACGCTGGCCGAGCATCCCGCCTACCAGATTCCCGGCCTCGGCTTCCGCGGCACGCCGGTGGGGATCGACGTGGCGCTGGTGGCGCGGACGGGGCTGCTGCCGGTGGTCAACACGGGGATCGCGGGCCGGGTCGCGGGCACGGGTCAGGTGGGTGCCGGCCTGGTGGAGCCGCCGGTGGAGGCGTTCACGAGCGCCCTCCAAGCACTGTCCGTTTTGGGTAAGTGATCCATTTTAATTCCGATATTTCTGCACGTCAGGATTGTTGTCAGTCAATGTCACCTTCCCTTGTGCATTCCCCGCCGATATCGTGACGATCCTCCATAATCTGCAAGTAGCGTGAGAACGCACGTGACGGATGAGGCGAGATGGGGGCGGGAACATGGCAGCCGACCGCTTGCTCAGCGGACCCGGCCCAGAGGGGGGTGCCGCGGGAGGCGCTTCGCAGAGCCAGGGGCGCCTGATCGGCAGACGCTACCGGCTGATGTCGCCCGTGGGCAGGGGCGGCATGGGCATGGTGTGGCACGCGCACGACGTGCTGCTCGACCGTGACGTGGCGGTCAAGGAGCTGATCCTGCCGTACGGGCTGGACGACGCGGGCAAGCAGGTGGCGCACCGGCGCATGCTGCGCGAGGCCAGGTCGGCCGCGCGGCTGACGCACCCGGGCATCGTCACCGTGCACGACGTGGTCGAGGAGGACGGCCGGCCCTGGATCGTGATGGAGCTGGTCCGCGCGTGGTCGCTGGAGCAGGCCGTACGCCAGAGCGGCCCGCTGCCGGTGGTCCAGGCGGCCGAGATCGGCATCCGCGTGCTCGACGCGCTCAGGCACGCGCACGCCCACGGCATCCTGCACCGCGACATCAAGCCCGGCAACGTGCTGCTGACCTCGGACCGGGTGGTGCTGACCGACTTCGGCATCGCCGCCATAGAGGGCGACGTGACGATCACGCAGACCGGGCTGCTCATGGGCTCGCCGGCGTACATCCCGCCCGAGCGCCTGTCCGGCCAGCCGATCGGGCAGGCCGCCGACCTGTGGTCGTTCGGCGCCACCCTGTACGCCGCCGTCGAGGGGCGGCCCCCGTACGAGGGGCCCGACGCGGTGGCGGTGCTCGGCTCCGTGCTGACCCAGGAGCCGATCAGGCCGCAGCGGGCCGGCTCGCTGCTGCCGGTGATCGAGGGCCTGCTGCACAAGAACCCGAACGAGCGGCTGACCTCCGAGCAGGTCATGGAGATGCTGGAGGCGGTGCTGCGGGCGCACGGCGCGCCCAGGCCGCGCACGCCCGAGACGCTGCCGAGCCCGACCGACTCGACGCCGGCGAACCTGCTGCCGCCGCTGGAGCCGCCGTCGGGGCCGATGCCGTCGCGCATCGTGGAGACGCCGTCGGGGCCGGTACGGGTGCCGTACGACCCGATCACGAGCCCGTCGGGTGGCCATTCGATGCCGTACGAGGGCATGTCGAGCCCTTCGGGCAGCCACCGCACCGACCAGCTGCCCCCGCTCCCCCGCGCCGACGAACCGGCCGGCGGCGCCTCTGGCCCGTACGGCTCCCTGGCGAGCACCTCGGGCCCGTACGACTCCCTGGCCGGTTCGCCCGGCCCTTATGAGTCCGGCTCTTATGACTCTTTCGCGAGCTCGTCCGGCCCCTACGACTCCCTCGCGAGTTCGTCGAACCCGTACGACGCGCTGCGCGGCTCGTCCGGCCCGCAGCCGCCCTTCGGCGCGCCGCCTCCCGGCCGCGGCATCGACGACGACCTGGACACCGGCACGGGCCCCAGGCCGCAGCCGATCCTCCCCCTCACCACCGGCAGCCGCACCTCGGCCGCCACCCCGTGGCCGCTGGCCACCCCCGACGACCTGCGCGAGCAGTCGCGCAGCCTGTCCAGGGACGTCGGCAGGGGCAGCCTGACCTCGCTGCCTCCGGCGGGGCCGCGTACCGGGAAGAGCCGGCGCAGGCACGAGGAGGACGAGGGGCCGTGGGTGCGCGGCGGCCGCCCGACGCCACTGACGATCGTCGGCGCGCTGGTGGCGGTGGCCGTCGTGGCGGGCGCCGTGGTGCTCATCCTGACCAGCGGCTCAGGCGAGACGCCGCCGGCCGCCGCGCCGTCACCGGCGAGCGCCTCGGCCGAGCAGGCGAGCGAGCCTTCTCCGGTGCCGAGCGGGTTCGAGGAGCACACGGGGCCCGGGTTCACCGCCGCGTTGCCGAAGGGCTGGAAGCTGGCGGTCGCGGGCGACGTGGCGACGTTCAACGGGCCGAAGGACTCGAACATGCGGATCGTGGTCGAGAAGGCCGCCCCGCAGGACGACGGCGGGCTGGCCGAACTGGGCGAGCAGGAGGCCCAGGGCGGCAGGGAGAACTACATCCAGGTACGGCTGCAGGCCGTGAAGTACCGGGGCACGCAGGCGGCCGACTGGGAGTACACCTACACCACCCCCAACGGCATCCCCATGCACGCGCTGACCAGGTACGCCGCGCTCGGCGGCACGTCCGCGTACAAGATCGTCTTCGACCTGCCCGACCTGCGGTGGGACGACCAGGCGGAGACGAGGAAGGCGTTCCTGGACACGTTCCAGCCGAACGCCTGACGTATTGCATCGGTCGTTCCAAAACGGTAGCGTGCCGGTCATGGCACGGCCGAGGAAGTTCGAGGAGGACAGGGCGGTCGAGGCGGCCATGCGCGCGTTCTGGGACGCGGGCTACGAGGCCACCTCGACGCAGGACCTGTGCGCCGCGACCGGCCTCGGCCGCAGCAGCATCTACAACACGTTCGTGAGCAAGCACGACCTGTTCGAGCGGGCGCTGCGCCACTACATGGACGTGCACAACCGCTCGCTCGCCGAGCTGATGGACGCCGACCTGCCCATCAAGGAGAAGGTCAGGACCGTCCTGTGGTGGGCGGTCGAGCCCGATCCTGAAGAACCGGCCGGCTGCATGGTGGTCAACACCAGCATCGAGCTGGCGCCCCACGACTCCGCGATCGCCGAGGTGCTCCGCCGCGACGAGGCGAAACGCATCGAGCTGCTGAGGACCGGCATCGAGGCCGCGCGCACCCGGGGCGAACTCGGCCCGGAGCACGACCCGCTGGCCCTGGCCAGGTTCGTCGCCGCCACGGTCAACGGCCTGCGGGTGACCGAGCGGGGCGGCGCGGACCGGGCGGCGCTCGAGTCGATCGCGAACGTCGCGCTGACCGTCTTCTGATTCTCTTCATGCCCGAATTTTGTACTGATCAATCTAAAACAAGGAGGCCCGCCATGCCCTTGGCGGTCTACATCCTCGGCCTGTCGATCTTCGCGCAGGGCACGTCGGAGCTGATGCTGGCCGGGCTGCTGCCCGGCATGGCCGCCGACCTCGGCGTGTCCATCCCCGACGCCGGCCTGCTGATCTCCGCGTTCGCCCTGGGCATGCTGGTGGGCGCGCCCCTGCTGGCCGTCGCGACGATCCGGCTGCCCCGGCGTACGGTGTTGCTGTCATTTTTGGCGATCTTCGCGTTGTCGCACGTGGCGGGCGCGCTGACGGCCGACTACGCCGTGTTGTTCGCCACCCGCGTGGTGGGCGCCTTCGTGTACGCGGGCTTCTGGGCCGTGGCCGCCGCCACCGCGATCGGCCTGGTGCCCGTCAACGCCCGCGCCAAGGCGATGAGCGTGCTCGCGGGCGGGCTCACCGTGGCCACCATCCTCGGCCTGGCCGCCGGCACGGTGATCGGCCAGCACCTGGGCTGGCGGGCGGCGTTCTGGGCGGTCGCCGGGCTGTCGGCGCTGTCGGCGATCGGCGTCCTCGCCACCATCCCCGGCGGCCGTCCCGCGACGGACGGCGCGCCGAGCGTGACCACCGAGCTGCGCGCGATCGCCAGGCCGCGGCTGTGGCTCGCGTACGGCGTCACCGCCCTGACCACGGGCGCGCTGCTCGCCACCTTCAGCTATCTGAGCCCGCTGCTGACCGGCGTCACCGGCCTCGACGAGCCCTGGGTGCCCGCCGTCCTCGCCCTGTACGGCGCCGGCTCCCTCATCGGCATCACCATCGGCGGCAGGATCGGCGACGCCCGGCCGTTCCCGCTGCTGTTCACCGGCGTCATCGGTCTCGTGCTGACCTCGGCCGCCCTCGCCCTGTCGGCCGAGGTCGCCGTGCTGGCCATCCCGCTGATCTTCCTGCTCGGCGCGTTCGGCTTCGGCACCAACCCGGCGCTGAACGCCCGCCCCTTCGCCCTCGCCAAGAACGCCCCCACGCTGGCCGCCGCCTTCAACGTGGCCGCCTTCAACATCGGCATCACGGTCGGCCCCTGGGTGGGCGGCCTGGTGATCGGCGCCGGCCTCGGCTACGCCTCCGTGGCCTGGACCGGCGCCGCGATCGGGGTCGTCGCGCTGGCCGCGGCGGCGCTGTCGGCGGGCCTGGAGCGCGGCGGACATCCCCTTCGGAAAACCCCCGAAGTGGAGATACGGTCTGCCGTATGAAGCTGGCGAGCATCTCGTACTACCCGGTCAAATCCACCACGGGCCATGAGGTGAGCGAGGCCGACGTGCTGCCCTGGGGGCTGGCCGGCGACCGCCGCTACCTCGTGGCCGACGAGCAGAGCCGCACCTTGACCGCCCGCGTCGAGCCGCGGCTGCTGGCCGTCGTCCCCATGCTCGACGGCGACACGCTGACGCTGACCGGCCCGCACGCCGAGCCGCTGCGGGTGGCCCCCTCCGCCCGGCTGTCCCCCGTCACCTTGTGGGGCAGCGAGATCGAGCTCGCCGACTGCGGCGACGCCGCCGCCGCGTGGCTGACCTCGCTGGTGGGGCGGCCGGTGCGGCTGAAGTGGCTGGACGACCCCAGGCGGCGGCCCGTCGATCCCGCGTACGGGCGGCCTGACGACCGGGTCAGCCTGGCCGACGGCTACCCGCTGCTGCTGACCTCGGCGGCCTCGCTCGCCCGGCTCAACGACTGGATCGCCGAGGACGCGCTCGAACGCGGCGCCGAGCCGCCCGCGCCGCTGCCCATGCACAGGTTCCGGCCGAACGTGGTGGTCGACGGCGTGCCGTCGGAGCCGTTCGCCGAGGAGGAGTGGAAGCGGCTGCGGATCGGCGAGGTGGAGTTCAGGGTGGCCAAGGGGTGCGCGCGGTGCGTGCTGACGACCATCGACCCCGACACGTACGAGAAGGGCAAGGAGCCCATCAGGACGCTGTCGCGCTACCGCAAGCGCGAGGGGAAGACCTGGTTCGGCGTCAACCTCATCCCCGACGCCCCCGGCCGCATCGCCGTGGGCGACCGCGTCACCATCCTCTGACCCGGCTGCACCCCGTGAGAGGCGCGCTCTCCCATCCCCGACATCCCCGGACCCGATCGCGGCCGGGGATCGGCCCTGTCAAGGCGCACTGTACTCTATGGGGTGTTGTTAGGGGTTATGCGAGACTTCACGGGTGACCAGTGCCCCCACACAGTCCGCCTCGTCCCCTCCTGACCGGATCGCCCGCGTCCAGCGCCGCACGCTCGCGGTGCTGTCCGCGGCGCAGATCGTGGGCGGCGTGGGCGTCGCCGTCGGGCTGGCGCTCAGCTCCGTCGTCGTGGACGAGCTGTCCCACTCGACGGTGATCAGCGGCTTCGCCGGCACGGCCACGGTGCTCGGCGCGGCGCTGCTCGCACTGCCCACCGCCCGCGCGTCGGGCAGCGGCGGGCGGCGGGCCGGCCTGTCGCTGGCGTACGTCGCCGCGCTGACCGGCTGTCTGGTCTCCGTGCTGGCGATCAGTTTGGGCACGTGGCCGCTGCTGCTGGCCGGGCTCGTCCTGGTCGGCGGCGGCAGCGCGGGCAGCCTGGCGGCCCGCTACTCGGCCACCGACCTGTCGCCCCGCGACCGCTCGGCCCGGCACCTGTCGCTGGTCGTGTGGGCCTCCACGATCGGCTCCGTGGCGGGCCCCAACCTCGCCAGGCCCGCCGACCAGATCGGCATGCGGCTCGGGCTGGTGGAGAAGGCGGGGCCCTTCGCGTTCGCGGCGCTGGCCTTCGGCCTGGCGCTGCTCGTCATCCTCGTCCTCCTGCGGCCCGACCCGCTCGCGCTGGCCCGCGAGGTGCACGGCACCCGCGAGGAGAGCAGGGGACGCCGGGGCACGATCCGCACCGCCCTGCACACTCTGCGCACCACCCCGATGGCCCGCCACGCCCTCGTCATGATCGCGGTCAGCCACACGGCCATGGTGTCGGTCATGTCCATGACCCCGGTCAAGCTGCACCACGACGGCTCGAACCTCGACGTCATCGGCCTGGTCATCAGCCTGCACATCGCCGGCATGTACGTGCTGTCGCCGGTCGTCGGCTGGCTGGCCGACAAGGCGGGCAAGCTGCCGGTGCTGGTGCTCGGCATGGGCCTGCTGCTGAGCGCCGCCGCGCTGGCCGGCACCGCGGGGCACCGGGTGTGGCAGGTGACGGCGGCGCTGGTGCTGCTCGGCCTCGGCTGGTCGTGCGGCCTCGTGGCCGGCTCGGCGCTGGTCACCGAGTCGGTGCCGCTGGAGCGGCGGACCGCCGTGCAGGGCCTGTCCGACCTGCTGATGAACGTCTGCGGCGCCACCGGCACCATCATCGCGGGCGCCATCGTCGGCCTGCTCGGCTACGGCGTGCTCGGCCTGGTGGTCGGCATCATGGTCGCGGTGTCCGGTCTCTGGCTGGTCACCGTCTGGCGCCGCTCCACAGACGAGCGGCGATCACGGTGAGCCCCGCCGCGGCGGCGGTCACCAGCCAGATCATGAACGTCGGGTAGAGGTAGGCGAGCTGGACGAACGCGGCGTCGCGCCCCCGGGCCAGATAGCGGTGGACCGGCTCCAGCGTCGCGCACAGCATGAGCGGGGCCAGGTAGGGCACCAGCCGCCACCGCCGCCACCCGGTGCGGCGTGCGGCCCAGCGCCGGGCGCGCACGCTGCCGCGTGCCGCCAGGGCGATGGTCGCCAGGGTCAGCAGCGCGAAGAGCATGTCGGTGAGGAGCGTCGGCCGGCCGCCGGGCACCTGCGGGGTGCCGCCCTCGACGATGGCGACCAGGCCCCTCATGAGGGTCTCCGCGTCGGAGAAGGCCATGCCGGTGTTGGCCATGACGGCGATGCCGTATCCCGAGCCGGGCATCACCACCTGGTAGGCGGTGGAGGTGAACAGGTCTCCCCCGTGTTCGAGCACGGGGGTGCCTCCGTCCGTCGTGCCGAGCTGCCAGCCGAGTGCGTAGTCCCTGTTCGGCTCGGAGCCCGTACGCATCTCCTTGACGCCCTGCGGGGACAGCAGCCCCGGCAGGCCGGCGTTCTGCGCGATCAGCCACCTGGCCATGTCGTCGGCGGTGCTGATGACGCCGCCGGAGCCGTTGCCGAAGGCCGCGGGCTCCGGCAGGGCGACGGCCCTGCCGAGGACGTACAGGTGGCCGCGAGCGGTGCCGGGCAGGTCCCGGTCGGTGTCGATCGTCGTGGTGTGGCGCATGCCGAGGGGCTCGAAGACGTGCGCGGCGAGATGATCCGCGAACGGCCGGCCGCCGACCACTTCCACGAGCCGGGCGGCGACCTGGTAGTTGGTGTTGTGGTAGCTGAAGGCGGTGCCGGGGTCCGCGGCGAGCTTCGCCGTCCTGAGCCGGGCCACCGCGCCTCGCAGGGTGTCCGGCTGGGGCAGGCTCTTCTCGCGGAAGGCCGCGTCGGCCATGCCCGAGGTCTGGTCGAGCAGCATCCGTACGGTGATCCGGCCGGCCCTGGGATCGGCCATCGTGAACTCGGGCAGATAGCGGCGCACCGGCTGGTCGAGGGCCAGCTTGCCCTGCTCGGCCAGCCGCAGGACGGCCAGGGCGGTGAAGGACTTGCTGACCGAGGCCACCGCCATGGGAGTGCCGGCGGTGACGGGCTCGCCCGCGGCGGTCTCCCCGTACCCGGCGGTGTGGACGACCTCGCCCTGCCTGGTGATCGCCACCGCGACGCCAGGCAGGCCGGTGGCCGCGCGGTAACGCTCGACGTAGGCGGAAACCGACGCGGGGACCGACGCTGGAACCGACGCGGGGACCGAGGTGACGGGGGCGAAGGTGACGGGGGCGAAGGTGACGGGGGCGAAGGTGACGGGGGCGAGGGTGAGGCAGATGGCGGCGAGCACGGTTTTGACCACGTGCCGACGCTACGGAGGCCCCTTGTCCCCCACCATGGTGAGAAACCGCCGCGTTCGTTACGGGAAGCCGTAGCCGTGCTATTTGGCGTCGGCGTAGCAGCCGACCGCGACCGTCTCCATCGGGAAGCGCACCGGGGTGTGCCCGAACAGCAGCCGGGTCGCCTCGGCCGCCGCCGCGGCGATCGCCGCCGTCACCTCCTCGGCCTGCTCGGCGGGGCAGTGCACCATCACCTCGTCGTGCTGGAAGAACACCAGCCTGGCCGGCTCGGGCAGCCGCCCGCGCAGCACGGCGAGCAGCGCGAGCGCCCACTCGGCGGCCGTGCCCTGCACCACGAAGTTGCGGGTGAAGCGGCCGCGGTCGCGGGCGGCCCGCACGCCCTCGGGCCCTGACACCAGCTCCTTCCACCGCTCGGACGGCGGCGGGCTGGTGCGGCCCAGCCAGGTGCGTACGGTCCGCCCCTCCTCCCCCGCCTTGGCCGCGTCTTCGACGAACTGGTACGCCTTGGGGAAGCGCTGCCGCAGGACGGCCAGGAGGCGCGAGGCGTCGCCGCTGGTGCCGCCGTACATGGCGGACAGCATCGCGATCTTGGCGTTGGCCCGCTCGCCGCCGAACGACCGCGCGAGCGCGGCGTAGAGATCGATCTCCCCCGCCGCCTCGGCCAGCCGCCCGTCACCGGCCATCGCGGCGAGCACCCGCGGCTCGAGCTGGGCGGCGTCGGCCACGACCAGCACCCACCCGTCGTCG
This sequence comes from Nonomuraea sp. NPDC004580, assembly GCF_040609855.1. Lineage (NCBI taxonomy): Bacteria > Bacillati > Actinomycetota > Actinomycetes > Streptosporangiales > Streptosporangiaceae > Nonomuraea > Nonomuraea sp. NPDC004580. The sequence continues at coordinate 27,036 of NZ_JBEXLH010000087.1, forward strand.
GCCAGCACGGCCTGCCGCATCACCTTCGGGATCTGCAGCGCACCGCCGCCGTTGGTGGCCCACCGCCCCGACACCACCCCGCCGACCACATATTCGGGACGGAACCGCCCGCCGTGCACCCACTGGTCGGCCCACGCCCACCCGTGGGCGCTGTGCAGCCGCGCCAGCTCCTTGTACGCCAGCAGCGGCGCCACGGCGGGATGCTCGATCTGCTTCAGCTCCCACTGCCGGGTCGTCTTCAGCGACACCCCCGCGCCCTTGAACGCCTTGACGATCTGCTGCGCGGAGTCGGGATTGACCGGATGGCCGAACGCCGCCGCCACCTCGTCGGCCAGCGCCTGCAGCTTGGCCGGCCGCATGCCGTGGACGGGACGCGGCCCGAGCAGCTCGGTCAGCAGCGCGTCGTGCACGTCCTTGCGCCACGGCATGCCCTCGTGCGTCATCTCGGCCGCCACCAGCGCCCCCGCCGACTCGGCCGCCACCAGCAGCCGGAAGCGGCCGGGCTCGGGCAGCGCGGCGATGCGGCGCAGCTGGTCGTCGAGCACCTCGGCGACCAGCTCGGCGGAGGGCGGCTCCGGTGCGAACAGCGTGCCCGGCTCGCTGGGCCGCTCGTCGGGCACCGGCAGGCCGTGCAGCCTGGCGTGGGCGGCCCTGGCCGAGCGCGGCTCGCGGTGGCGGCCCTCGTAGGCGAGCAGCAGGCCCTCGGTCAGTGCGAGGTCGTGGCAGCGCGTGACCCGCACGCCCTTCTCGATCAGCGGAGAATACGCCTCACGCGTGTCGGCCCACACCCACCGGGGCGCCTGGCCGGCCTCCAGCTCGCGCACCGCCTCCGCCAGGCCGGCCGGACGGCTCGGCGCGCCGCCGACCGGCAGCACCGTCTCGCCCGCGACCACCACGTACACGTGACCAAGGGTGCCAAACGGCTCCGACAATTACCGCGTCAGGTCGATGCGGACCTCGTCCTCGAGCGGCGGGTTCAGCTCCTGGCCCAGGCAGCCGGTGGCGGCGAAGCAGCGCAGCGTCAGCTCCTGCGGCGTCACCGTTGCGTGCAGGAACTGCTTGAAGAACGGCGGCGTGTCCCAGTCGGACAGCTCCGACAGGTACCGGTGGAACACCCGGTCGACCGGCAGCCGCAGCGGCCACGGCCAGGCGCCGAGCAGCCGCGCCGCCCAGCGCATCCGCAGGGTGATGCGCACCGGCCCGGCCGGCGTCCTGACCGGCTCGTTCTTGATCCGCTCCGTCATGACGCAGGCGGCCTCGGCCGGCGTGAGGCAGAGCCAGCGCATGCGCAGCCGCTTGGCGTAGAGCTGGCTGTAGAACGACAGCGAGTCGCCGCGCAGCGGATAGCACCTGAAGGCGTCCTCGTGCACGCCCTTCACGTCCACCCGCTCGATGGTGTGCGTGGCGTGCATGAACGCGCCGCCGCCGCCCGAGACGACGTACTGGATCACCCGGCCGTCGTCCAGCTCGACCGGGTAGCGCTGGTAGTTGTGCACGTCGCCGCCGATGGCCGCGACGTAGCGGTGCGCCGGGTCGCGCACGATGTCGTCGATCGTGCCGCCCTCCTCCAGCGGCGACGGCTTGTACTCGTTGCCGGTGTAGATGGGCTTGCCGGTCACCAGGATCTTCGGCCGGGGGTCCAGCGAGACGCGGCGCAGCCACGCGGTCTGGTCGCGGTCGATGACGTTCCTGATGCCGGTGTCCACGCCCACGATGAGCAGGCTCTCGCTCTCGATCGCCCAGTAGGGGCCCGGCTGCGCGGCCGGCCCCTTGGCCTGCTGCGACGGCCTGCCGCGTAGCGCGCGCGCCTCGGCCAGGCGGTCCTCGTCGATGGTCTCCGGCTTGCGCCACAGCAGGCCGCGCAGCCCTCGGTCGGGGGTGGGCTTGAGCGGCGGCGCGTCGCAGAAGACCCGCATGAAGCCGCCGAGCCCGTCGTACCAGTCGTGATTGCCGGGGATCGCGTAGATCGGGGCGTCGTACTCCTGGTACGGGCGGAAGAACTTGTCGCCGTACTCGTTGCCCGATCCGGTGGGATAGATCACGTCACTGGCGATGACGGCGAACGCCGTGCCCTCGCCGAGTTTCAGCATGCCGGGAACAACGGCGTACTGGGACGCGTCCCCCTCACCGGTATCGCCCAGTAACAGGAAACTGAAATTTCCCCCGACGGGCGGCTTGATGCGAAATTCCCGATCAATCCCGCGCGCTTCCTGCGCCTTCACCCACCGCTCGCGCACCTGCCCGGAAGGATCACCGAACAACGTCGCCAGCACCTCGTTACGCGAGCGCCACAACGTCACCGGATTGAGCCAGCTGAACCCCTTACGATGGGGCCTGAGCTGCTCGAACGTCCCGATCTGCGCGCACGCCCAGCCCGCGCCCTCCTCCGACACCCGTGACGAAAGCTGCTTTCCCCGCTCAGCCGCTACTTCCACCATGACAACATCTTTACCGCGATCTACCTTTCATGCATCCTGAACGCTCCGTACCGTGAGGAACACAGAAGGTTCGCAATGGTGTAGCCTCCTCCCCCAAGCAAGCGGTTGGGATCGCCCGAGGGGAGGCTCCCATGAGCCGTAACGGCCCGGATGACGCGACCCGAAAAGGCACTTCCGAAGTGGGGGCCATCGAGGGTTTGCTGGCATTGGCCCAGACCCGGCCGCGCTGGAGCAGGAGCGCCGCGCTCAACGGTTTCATGGAGGCGATCGCCCGCAGCAGAGTCCTGGCCGAGCGGGCGCCGCGCGAGCACACCGAGCTGCTGGCCCGCTGCCTGCGCACGACCGCCAAGCACCTGCTCGCGTGGGGCCGGTTCACGGAGGCGCTGCCCCTGGCCCAGGAGGCGGTGGCGGTCAGCCGGTCGATCGGCGGCGGGTCCCTCGTGGTCTGCCTGCACACGCTCGCCTCCGTCCAGGAGGCCCTGCACCGCTACAGCGACGCCGCCGCCGCCCTGGCCGAAGCCGACGCAGTCCCGCCGGACGAGGACTGACTCCTCGGAGCCGGGCTCAGGGGATCAGCACGCCGGGGTTGAGCACGCCCTCCGGATCGACCGACGCCTTCACCGCGCGCAGGATGCCCACCCCGACCGGGCCGATCTCCCGCCCGTAAGCCTCCAGGTGGTCACGCCCGACCCCATGGTGGTGCGTGATCGTGCCGCCGGCCTCGACGACGGCCGCGTTCACCGCCTCCTTGGCCCGCTCCCACTGCGCCACCGGCTCACCGTCCTGCGCGACCACGACGGTGAAGTAGAGGCAGGCGCCGGTCTCGTACACGTGGGAGATGTGGCACAGCACCAGCGGCGAGCCGAGCGCGCCGAGCAAGGCGAGCCTGACGGCGTCGTAGAGGCGCGGCAGGTTCGCCCAGAAGCCGGCCGTCTCCAGCGTCTCGACGGTGGCGCCGGCCGCGAGCAGCGAGTCGCGCAGGTACGGCGCCGAGAACCGCCCGTGCTCCCACGCCTGCCCCGGCCCTTCGCCCAGGGGCTCGCCGCCGAGCCGCGCGAGCACGGCGGACGCCTCCGTCCGGCGCGGCTCCACGCGGGCGCCCTCGTACCCGGTGATCATCAGGCAGCCGCCGGGGCCACCGGATCCGATGGCGCCGGGGTCGGCCAGGCCGATCATCGTCTCGGTCTCGTCCGACAGCCGCAGCACGGCCGGCAGCGGCCCCTCCTGGGCCAGCGCCCGCGCGGCGGCCGACCCGGCCGCGAACGTCGGGAAGCGCCACCCCTCGTAGCGCCGCTCCGCGGGCGCGCGGCGCACCCGCAGCCGCAGTGCGGTGATGACGCCGAACGCGCCCTCCGACCCGAGCACGAGCTGGCGCAGGTCGGGCCCGGCCGCCGACTTGGGAGCGCGGCCGAGTTCGAGGTCGCCGGCGGGCGTGGCCAGGGTCAGGCCGGCCACCATGTCGTCGAAGCGGCCGTACCCGGCGGAGGCCTGGCCGCTGGAGCGGGCCGCGGCGAAGCCGCCGAGCGTGGCGTACTCGAAGGACTGGGGGAAGTGCCCGAGCGTCAGCCCGTGCGCGGCGAGCAGCCGCTCGGCGTCGGGCGCGCGCACGCCGGGCTCGAACTCGGCGATCATCGACTCGGTGTCCACCGAGCGCAGCCGGTCGAGCCGCCGCAGGTCGAGCGCCACGACGCCGGCGAAGCGGGCCCGGCCGTGGGCGCCGCCGGCCAGGGCGTCCCCGGCGACGACGGTGGTGCCGCCGCGGTAGGGC
>NZ_JBEXLH010000088.1:0-30630 GCF_040609855.1 Nonomuraea sp. NPDC004580
CGGCAGCTTCCTGGTGCCGGTGACGTTCGTGGTGTGGGCGTACGGGCGGGGGCGCTCGCCGGTCGTCACCGTGGAGCTGCTGTTCCAGGCGTTCGCGGGTCGTCGGCCGCACCCACCACAGCGACCTCCACGGGCCCCGACAGCGCCGCCCGCGCCACGGCCAGCCCCCACCCGGCGAACCTGGCGTGCCCGGCGGCCAGCACCGACACGGTGCCGAGCGCGGCCTGCGCGGCCTCCCGGTGCCGGGTGGACCCGGTCAGGGCGGCGTACGACAGCAGCGCCCCCGCGGCCGCGTACTGGCCTGAGGGGGTCGCGTTGTCGGTCGGGTCCTGTGGACGCTGAAAGAGGCGTTCGGCGTCGTCAGCGGTGTCGTAGAAGCCGCCGGCCCCATCGGAGAACCGGTCGAGCACGGTGTCGAGCAGGGAGCCCGCGAGCCGGAGCCACCTGGTCTCGCCCGTGACGCCGTACAGGGAGATCAGCCCCTCGGCCAGGTCGCCGTGGTCCTCCAGCACACCGGCGTTCGTGCCCGCCCGGCCGTCCTTGGAGGTGCGCAGCAGCCGCTCACCGTCGACGTGGACGTCCGCCAGCAGCTCGGCCGCCTGCGTGGCCGCCGCGATCAGATCGGGCCGCTCGAACGCGACGCCGGTCTCGGCCAGCGCCGCGATGGCCAGGCCGTTCCACGCGGCCACCACCTTGTCGTCGCGGCCGGGACGGACCCGCCGCTCCCTGGCGGCCAGCAGCCGAGCCCGCACGTCGTCGTAGCGGGCCGGGTCCTCCGGGTCGCGCAGGAGCTGCAGCACCGACGTGCCGTGCTCGAACGTCCCCTGCGGGGTCACCTCGAACAGCCCGGCCGCCCACCGGCCGTCGTCCTCGCCGAGCACCTCGCGCAGCTCGTCCGGCGTCCAGACGTAGAACTTGCCCTCCACGCCCTCGCTGTCGGCGTCGAGCGCGGAGGCGAACCCGCCCTCGGGCGTGCGCAGCTCGCGCAGCATCCAGCCGGCGGTCTCCAGCGCCACCCGCCGCGCCGGCTCGCCGCCGCCGGCCCGCCACCAGTGCGTGTAGACGCGCAGCAGCAGGGCGTTGTCATAGAGCATCTTCTCGAAGTGCGGAACCACCCAGCGGTCGTCCACGCTGTAGCGGGCGAAACCGCCGCCGAGCTGGTCGTACATGCCGCCGCGGGCCATGGACTCCAGCGTCTTGACGCTCATCTCGCGCTCGCCCGAGCGCAGCAGGAACTCCAGCACCATCGACGGCGGGAACTTGGGCGCGCCGCCGAACCCGCCCGAGACCGCGTCGAACGACTCCCGCAGATTCTGTACGGCCTGCCGCAGCGTCTCCTCGCCCGGCTCAGGCCCGCTGGGCAGCGAGGTGTGCGCGTTGAGCGCCTCGACGACCTTGGCGCCCTGATCGACCACGGAGTCGCGGTCGCCCGTCCAGACGCGGTGCACCTCCTGCAGCAGCCTCCTGAACTGGGGCCGCGGGAAGTAGGTGCCGCAGTAGAACGGATGTCCTTCGGGCGTGGCGAACACCGTCATCGGCCAGCCGCCCTGACGGGTCATGGCCTGCGTGGCGTTCATGTAGACGGCGTCGACGTCGGGACGTTCCTCGCGATCGACCTTGACGTTGACGAAGTGCTCGTTCATCAACGCGGCCGTCTCGGCGTCCTCGAAACTCTCGTGAGCCATGACGTGACACCAGTGACAAGCCGAGTAGCCCACGCTGATCAGCAGGGGCACATCACGCCGCCGCGCCTCCGCGAACGCCTCCTCACCCCAGGGCCACCAGTCGACGGGGTTGGCCGCGTGCTGGAGCAGGTAGGGGCTCGTCGCGTCTTTCAAGCGGTTCATCAGGACCTCCCCGGCCCACACTAGCCACCCCGTCGTGGCGGACCTCACGGCGACGTGCGGCATCGCGCAGGCACGCGTAGGTTACGAGGGGTGGATATCAAGTTCGTCTGCGCGCATGCCGGCCGGCCGGCGACGGCCGTGACCCGCAGGGACGTCGCGCGTGCCCTGCTCGCCGTCCCCTCGGGCGTGGCGCTCGTGGCGCTGCCCGATCTGCGGCGGGCCATGGTCGCGGCGGGCAACCCGCTGTCGGTGGCCTTCTGGGAGTCGGCCAAGGCGACGCTCAGCGCGATCGAGGCGGGCGTGGCGACGGTGGGCGACGTGCAGCGGTGGGTCGAGTCCACGGGCACCGAGCCGATTCTCATGACGCCCAGCTACTTCGTCTGGCCTGAGGAGGACGAGCGCGGGCCGGTGGCGACCGAGATGTTCGCGCGGCTGGTCGCCTACCTGGAGGACAAGGTCGCGGCGGGGGAGATCGATCCCGACGCGCTGGCGGCCGGCGACCAGGAGGCGCGTTCGGCGTACGAGGAGCTCCAGGAGAGCTGGCTGAGCACGCCGCTGCCCGACGGCCGGGTGCCCGGGTTCGCGGTGAGCGACGAGCTGGACGAGGAGCTGTTCTCGGCCTGGGACGAGGAGGAGGAGTTCGCGCTGTCGGAGCTGCGGCGCATACTCGCCGAGCTGCCCAAACAGCCCGAGCTGCCGATGGCGGAGCTGGAGACGGCGGCGACCAGGCTGCGCGCCCTGCTGGCCCTGCCCGGCTACCCCTCCAGCGTGCTGCGGGCCTGCGCGGGCTACGACGAGCGGCCGCTGCCCGACGACGACGTGGAGCTGTGGCTGGCGGTCGCGGCGGGCATCGCGGGGCCGATCTCGGACCTGTCGGAGGGCGCCGAGGTGCTGGAGGAGTTCGCCGACCTCGAAAGGGAGCTGAGCGAGGAGGACACCGCGCTCGCCAACCTGTGCGCCATCCAGCACGCCGACTGGCTGGCCGGGGTGGCGGCGCTGGTCAGGATGGGGCCCGGCGTGCTGGCCTCGCCCGAGCGGATGGCGCGCCTGATCGCCGAGTCGGAGGACATCGACATCGACGATCAGGACGACGAGGACCTCCACACCACCGAGAGCCTCTTCACCTCGGTGGTGAGCCTGTGGGGGCTGCTCGGCATCGTGGACGCCGACGACGTGCTGACCCCGCTGGGCTGGTGGGGCCTGCCCAAGGCGCTGGAGCGCGCCTGGTCGGGCGAGGGCTGAGCCCCGGGTCAACCCTCGGTGTCGACGAGCTCCTGGAACTCGGGGTGCCGCTTGATGTATTCGGCGACGTACGGGCAGAGCGGCTGCACCTTCAGCCCCGTGTCGGCGCTGGCCCGCAGGGCGTGGGCGACCAGTGCGGCGGCCAGCCCCTGCCCCTCGTAGGCGGGCTTGACCTCGGTGTGCAGGAAGACGATCTTCGTGGGCAGCAGGCGATAGTTGGCGAACCCGACGACCTCGCCGTCCACGCGGATCTCGAAGCGGCTCTCCGCCGGGTTGTCGACGACCTCGTTGGCCATCTATTCGCCCGCCTTGTCGTCGGCGCCGCGCGCCGCCTCGCCCGACGCATGGACCGATGCCCGGGCCGACGCCTGGGCGGGCTCGGCCTGGTCGGTCTCCTGCTCGTGCTCGCGCGGCACCTGGATCTTCGACATCTGCTTGTTCATCGACTTGATCAGCATGTAGAGCGCGAAACCGAGCCCGGCCACGACGACGAACCCGAGCAGGCCCGGGCTGACTTCACCTGCTGCTAGAACGGTCACGACTCCAGTCTGCCACTGCGATGCCGTGGTCCGGTCAGTGGCAGGCCGGTTCGACCTCGTCGGCGTGGATGCCGGCGAACAGGTCGTCCTCGGGCACCGCGGTGTCGACCAGCGAGCGGGCCAGGTGGTAGTCCTCGGTCGGCCAGATCTCCTGCTGCAGCTCGCGCGGGCAGACGAACCAGAAGCCGTCGTCGGGGTCGACCTGGGTGGCGTGGGCCAGCAGCGCCTGGTCGCGGATCTCGAAGTAGTCGCCGCACGGCACGCGGGTGGTGACCGGCCACTTGGCGGGGCGGTCCTCCCAGCGGGAGATCCAGTCGGCGTAGGGGGAGCCGAGCCCGCGCTCCATCATGGCCTCGTGCAGCGCCTCGAAGCGCTCCTTGGTGAAGCCCATGTGGTAGTAGAGCTTGAGCGGCTGCCAAGGGTCGCCGGTGCCGGGGTAGCGGTCGGGGTCGCCGGCCGCCTCGAACGCCTCGACCGAGACCCTGTTGGTCATGATGTGGTCGGGGTGCGGGTAGCCGCCGTCGTCGTCGTACGTGATGATCACGTGCGGACGGAACTCGCGGATCGCGGCGACCAGCGGCGCGGTGGCGTCCTCAAGCTTCTGCAGCGCGAAGCAGCCCTCGGGCAGCGGCTCGTCCTCGCTCTCGGGCAGCCCGGAGTCGACGAAGCCCATGAAGCGCTGCTGCACGCCGAGGATCTCGCGGGCCCGCTCCATCTCGCCCCTGCGCACCTCCGCGATGTTGGCCACGACCTCGGGCCGGTCCATCTTCTTGTTGAGCACGGATCCTCGCTCACCGCCCGTGCACGTACAGACCAGCACTTCCACGCCCTCGCGCACATAACGCGCCATGGTGGCGGCGCCCTTGCTCGACTCGTCGTCGGGGTGGGCGTGGACGGCCATCAGCCTCAACGGTGCACTCACGGGCTCGAAGCTCCTCAGTAGGGACCGGTCACTCGCCCAGAGAGGTTAGTTTCTGCTGGGCGGTCGCGAGGGCACACCCCTCGCGGGCGACAATTGTCTCGGATAACGCCGAGGGAGTGCAGGGAGATTCCGCCATGGTCACCAGAGATGCCGGGAACGGGCCCGTTCTCGGCACACCCGACGACTTCCCCGACCGGCCCAGGAGAGGCGGCCGGCTCGTCGTCCACGTGGTGATAGGCGTGCTGGTGGCCATCATCGCGGGCGGCTGGGGCTACGTGATGTGGTCGATGACGGCGGGCGGGTCGGAGGCGCCGTCGCAGGTGGTGACGTTCGAGATCACTGGTCCGACGCGGGCGGAGATCACCTTTGAGGTGTACAAGCCCGACGATAGGGTGGCCGTCTGCCGGATCAGGGCGCTGGACGTCGATCATGCGGAAGTGGGCAGCAAGGAAGTAAGAATCCCGGCTGGTGAGGGTAGTAAGCAGCTCAAGGAAAGCCTCGACACGAGCGGTCAGGCGACTTCCGTCCACATCCAGTACTGCAATCTCGTATAGTGAGACATTTGGGGAAGCGTTCGAGCGACGGACTTGTTAGCCTTTCGCAATTCAACCGTATGCAACCTCAACTGATCTCAGGGCCCCCTAGGCAAGCAAGGAGAACCCGTGGCCGACTCTCGCGATGAGAACGTCACATGGCTGACGCAGGAGGCGTACGACCGTCTGAAGGCGGAGTACGAATATCTCTCTGGTCCCGGGCGCGTCGACATCGCCAAGAAGATCGAGGCCGCTCGGGAAGAGGGCGACCTGCGTGAGAACGGCGGCTACCACGCCGCCAAGGACGAGCAGGGCAAGATGGAGGCCCGGATCTTCCACCTCAGGCAGATCCTCGACAACGCCCAGGTCGGAGAGGCTCCCAAGGCCGAGGGCGTCGTCGGGCCCGGCATGACCGTGACGATCCGGTTCGTCGGTGACGACGACGAGGTCACCTTCCTGCTCGCCTCCCGCGAGGAGAGCGGAGCACCGATCGACGTCTACTCGCCCAAGTCCCCGCTCGGGGCGGCGATCAACGGCAAGAAGATCGGCGAGAAGGCGACCTACTCCATGCCCAACGGACGGCAGAACACCGTCGAGATCCTCGAGGCTGTGCCGTACATCGGCAACTGACCCCACCGAACGACGACCGCCGGGCCCCCGATGGCCCGGCGGCATTTTCGCATGGGTCGGGAATCCGCCAGGATCTGAGCTTCCTGGTCAGGAGCCGGCGGCGGCGTAACACGACCAGGCTGGTGCCGTTCATCGTGGTGGCGCTGGTCGCGGTGCTGACCGCCGACGTGCTGTTACTGGCGCAGCCCGAGAGCCTCTTAGAGCCGGCGGTGCCGCGCGCCACGCCGAAGCAGTCGCTGCTGGCGCAGAAGCGGCCGGAGCGCGTCCAGGCGTCGCCGACGGCCTCACCCACGGGGCCCGCCGTTCAGCCGGTGGCGCCGCTGAGCAAGCTGCACAAGCCCAACCTGTTCGTGCTCACCCGCAAGCCCTTCACCCAGGAGCTGCTGCAGAAGGTGGCGAAGGTGCCGGGCGTGCGGGCGCTCGAGCTGGCCGACGCCGCCTCGATCATGCTGGACGGCAAGCGGGTGCAGACGCTGGCGGTCAACCCGTCCACGTTCCGCGCCTACACCCCCAAGGTGACGGCCTCGTCCGACGCGCTGTGGCAGAACGTCGCGGCCGGCGACGTGGCGGTCTCGTTCGTGCTGGGCAACGACGGCGGGCTGCCGCTGCACAGCCGGGTCTCCGCGGGGCAGTCGCTGCACTTGCGGGTCGGCGCTTACGCCACCACCGGCTTCGGCGCCGTCGACGCCGTCGTCTCCAAGGACATCGGCCGCAGCCTGGGCCTGCCGCGCGACAACGCCCTCATCGTCAGCGCGCCCAAGGCGAACTCCGACGTGCTGCGCAAGCGCATACTCGCCAGGCTGCCCAAGGGCACACAGGTGGCGATGGTCAACCCGGTGCTGCCGCAGCCGAAGCAGAAGGTGACCCAGAACTGGCCGGCCGGGTCGTTCATGACGGGTGAGCAGCTCACGGTGGCGCTCAGGGCGGCCGTGTCGAAGCTGGGCCGCCCGTACGTGTGGGGCGCCGAGGGTCCCGACACCTTCGACTGCTCGGGGCTCGTGCAGTGGGCCTACGCGCAGGCCGGGGTGCGCATGCCACGGGTGACGCACCAGCAGTGGGTGACGGGGCCGCAGGTGCCGTACGCGCAGGCGCAGCCGGGCGACCTCCTCTTTTGGCGGAACGACCCGACAAATCCCGCTTACATTTCCCACGTGGCGATTTATTGGGGTAACGGGAAAATGCTGCACGCGCCACGTACCGGAGACGTCGTGAAGATCGTTCCGGTGAGCACCCGGAACCTGGCCGGGGTCGTCAGGGTCAGCCCGATCGCCGCCGCCAAGGTGCGCTGAGAACCACCCAGAAGGACCACCCAGAAGGACCACCCGGAAGAACCACCCGGAAGAACCACCCGGAAGAACCACCGCCCTCAAGCGCGTGCAAAAGCGCCGCAAGTATGTAACGTTGATTACATGGCAACAGATGACGTGACGGCGCAGGTGCGCGGGTGGTTCACCGGACGACTGCCCGGCGACTGGTTCACCGGCGCTCCCGAGATCATCGTCGACCGTGAGGAGATCGCGGTCCTGGGTCCGCTCCCCGATCCGCCGCAGGACGTGCCGGAGGCCGAGCGGGCCGCGCTGATCGACGGGCTGGCCCGCCGCTTCAGGGAGGAGACCAGGGAACGTCGGATCGAGATCGCCAGGGAGGCCGAGCACAAGTTCCGCCAGAAGGTCTCCTGGGGCGTGGTGTGCGGTGGCGAGACTGTGATGTTCACCACACTGTCGGTGCCCGTCATGACCCGGTTGCGCCAGGCCGAGCGCCAGGTGCTCGACACGCTCGTGGCCGCCGGCGTGGCCAGAAGCCGCAGCGACGCGCTCGCCTGGTGCGTACGCCTGGTCGGCAGACACACCGACACGTGGCTGGCCGATCTGAGAGACGCGCTGCAACACGTCGACCGCGTTCGCGCCGCGGGCCCCGACGTCAATTCCTGAGACCCGCCAGCGGAAACGGGCCGGCGAATGGACTAAACCACTTCGGAAATTGGTTCAGACCAGCCGTATTGGTCTGGACCACTGCTGAGAATTACCTCTTTTAAATCTCCTCTCCTTGGGTAGGCTCCCCCAATCGTCAGGGCCGCTGCCTGCGGCGACGGCCTGACCGACAGGTCTATGCCAATTGGCGTGAAAGCCGCTTCGTCGTTAATGATGACTGGGCCCTGGGAGAGTGGAGGAGTCAGCGTCGTGTCCGTTTCCGTAGAAGTAACCGCACCCACCAGCAATAAGGAATTGGCCACGTGGGTGAACGAGGTCGCCGCCCTTACCCAGCCGGACCGCGTCGAGTGGTGCGACGGGTCTGAGGAGGAGTGGACGCGGCTCACCAACCTCCTCGTCGAGCAGGGGACGTTCACGCGCCTGGCCGCCCGGCCCAACAGCTTCTACGCCAAGTCCGACCCGAGCGACGTGGCTCGCGTCGAGGACCGCACGTTCATCTGCTCGGAGCGCGAGGAGGACGCGGGGCCGACCAACAACTGGATCGCGCCCGCCGAGATGCGCCGCACGTTCGGTGAGCTGTTCGATGGCTGCATGCGCGGCAGGACCATGTACGTCGTCCCGTTCTGCATGGGCCCGCTGGGCGGGGAGATCTCGCAGCTAGGAGTCGAGATCACCGACTCCGCGTACGTCGCCGTCTCCATGCGCGTGATGACCCGCATGGGCGACCGGGCGCTGCGGCTCATCGAGGAGCGCGGCGACTTCGTCAAGGCCGTGCACTCCGTCGGCGCGCCGCTGGAGCCCGGCCAGGCCGACATGCCGTGGCCGTGCAGCTCGACGAAGTACATCAGCCACTTCCCCGAGACCCGCGAGATCTGGTCGTACGGCTCCGGCTACGGCGGCAACGCGCTGCTCGGCAAGAAGTGCTACGCCCTGCGCATCGCCAGCGTCATGGCCCGCGACGAGGGCTGGCTGGCCGAGCACATGCTCATCCTGAAGCTCACGCCGCCGTCGGGTGAGACCCGCTACATCGCCGCCGCCTTCCCGAGCGCCTGCGGCAAGACGAACCTCGCCATGCTCCAGCCCACGATCCCCGGCTGGAAGGTCGAGACGATCGGCGACGACATCGCCTGGATGCGCTTCGGCGACGACGGCCGCCTCTACGCGATCAACCCGGAGGCCGGCTTCTTCGGCGTTGCCCCCGGCACCGGCGAGGTGACCAACGCCAACGCGGTCAGGACGCTCTGGGGCAACAGCATCTTCACCAACGTCGCGCTCACCGACGACGGCGACGTGTGGTGGGAGGGGCTCACCGAGCAGCCGCCGGCGCACCTGACCGACTGGAAGGGCCGCTCGTGGACGCCGGACGGCGACGAGCCGGCCGCCCACCCGAACGCCCGCTTCACCACTCCCGCCGCGCAGTGCCCGACCATCGCGCCTGAATGGCAGGACCCCAAGGGCGTGCCCATCTCGGCGATCCTGTTCGGAGGGCGCCGGGCGACCGCCGTCCCTCTGGTGACGGAGTCGCTGAGCTGGGAGCACGGCGTCTTCCTCGGAGCCAACGTCGCCTCCGAGAAGACCGCCGCGGCCGAGGGCAAGGTGGGCGAGCTGCGCCACGACCCGTTCGCGATGCTGCCGTTCTGCGGCTACAACATGGGCGACTACTTCGGCCATTGGCTGGAGATCGGCCGCCGCAAGGGCGCGAAGCCGCCGCGCATCTACTACGTCAACTGGTTCCGCAAGAACGCCGAAGGCAGGTTCGTCTGGCCGGGCTTCGGTGAGAACAGCCGGGTGCTCAAGTGGATCGTGGAGCGCCTCAACGGCGAGGCCAAGGCCGTGCCCACGCCGATCGGGCTGCTGCCCGCCGACCTCGACACCGAGGGCCTGGACCTGTCCGATGAGGACCTGCGCACGCTGCTGAGCGTCGACAAGGACGTCTGGCGCGAGGAGGCGGCGCTGATCCCGGCCCACTTCGAGAAGTTCGGCGACCACCTGCCCAAGGAGCTGTGGGACGAGTACCACGCCCTGCTCGAGCGCCTTGGCTGATCGAGGCCCCTCGGGGCCGCCACCACGGCGCCGGCCGTCGCTGAGACGGCCGGCGCCGTTCTTCTGCGCAAAGGCGGGGAGCTAAAGGAGCAAAACCCCGGTTCGGGCGGACCGCCCTCCTACCGTGCAATTCAGGAGTCACGTCTCAGGACATGACGTTGATCGACCGCACGAGGGGAGGTCGTTCATGAACCTTTTTCTGCTGATCGCCGCGGTGATCCTGGCCCTCTTCGCCGCCGCCGCGGCCGCAGGACGGTGGCGGGCCGTTCGCGGCGGGACGCCCATCGAGCTCGGACGGCGCACCGTGGACCGGTACGAGCTGGCCTACCTGGCGGGCGGCCCGCTCCGGGCCGCCGAGACCGCGATCGCCCTGCTGGTGAGCTCCGGCGCCGTGCGCCTCGGGAGCGGCGGGCGGATCTACAAGGTCAAGCGCGGCCCGGCCGGCGAGGAGTCCGTCGAGAACGTCGTCATCAACCTGGTCGTCGGCCGGTCGGGGCGGAACGTGACCGCGCTCAAGAGTGAGGTGGCGGGCAGCATCGCCGTCGACGCGGTCAGGCGCCGCCTCGCGGAGGACGGGCTGGTCGTGGGGGACGACGGCGTGTGGCGGCTGCGCGCCTGGGCGCGCCGGCTGCAGGTGACGGCGGTGGCGGCGGTCATGGGGGCGGCCTTCGCGGGGGTGGGGCTGTCCGTCGAACCCGGCTCGTACGCGCTGCTCGCCCTGCTCGTCTTCGGGGGCACCGCCGTGGCCGCGGGGATCATGCTCCGCGGCCACCGGCGGTCGTTGGCGGCGGCGCTCACGCCGGCCGGCCAAGAGGTCCTGGACGCGGCCAGGCGGGCAGCGAACGCCGACGACGAGGCCACATCCATCGCGCTGCACGGGACGGCCGCACTGCGCGACGACACCCTGCGCAAGGAGCTCCGCCGCCAGGCGCGCCGGCCCGCCCACGCGGGCCGGACCCCTGCCCGGAGATCCAGCACCGGCTACAGCGGCGGCGGCGCGGTCTACGGCGGCGCTTCCTGCGGTAACGGCGGCAGTGCTGTCAGCTGCGGCGGCGGGGGCGGCTGCGGTGGTGGCGGCTGCGGCGGCGGCAGCTGACCGGACCACGGCTCGCCACGACCGGCGCAACGGGAAGCACCGGCCGTGGCGAGCCGCTGAAGCGGGACGGGTCTCGGCAGGGCGTGGTGAGCCGCTTAGTGGTACGGGTTACGGCAGGCCGTGGCGAGCCGCTTGCTGTGGACGGGGCTCGGCGGAGCGGGATGAGTCTCGACAAGTCCGGACGCGATGGATATGGGTGTGGATGAGCCGGAGTGAGGAGGCCGGGGTGACGCGACTGGGCGTGGGGATCGGGTGGCGGTCGGAGCTGGACCTGACGATCGAGCGCATGGACGGCGTCGACTTCGTGGAAGTGGTCGCCGAGAACATCAGGCCCGCCCGCCTGCCGGAGTCCCTGCGGATCCTGCGGGGCAGGGGCCTGCCGGTGATCCCGCACGGCGTGTCGCTCGGGGTCGGCGGGGCGGAGCCGCCCGACCCGGCGAGGCTCGCACACCTGGCGGAATGCGCCGAGGCACTGGGCTCGCCGCTGGTCAGCGAGCACCTGGCGTTCGTACGCGGCGGCGGCGTGGAGGCCGGGCACCTGCTGCCGGTCCCGCGCACCCGGGACTCGCTGAGGGTCGTCATCGAGAACGTGCGCCGCGCCCAGGACGCGCTGCCCGTGCCGCTGGCCCTGGAGAACGTGGCCGCCATCTTCGGCTGGCCGGACGACGAGCTGACCGAGGCGGAGTTCCTGGCCGAGCTGGTGACGGCCACGGGCGTGGGCCTGCTCATCGACGTCGCCAACCTCCACACGAACCAGGTCAACCTGGGCCTGCCCGCCGTGCGGGCCCTGGACGTGCTCCCGCTGGAGCACCTGGCGTACGTGCACGTCGCCGGCGGCTACGAGGCCCACGGCATCTGGCACGACACCCACACCACGACAGCCCCCCAGGAGGTCCTCGACCTGCTCACCGAGCTGTGCGCCCGCGTCACCCCGTCCGGGGTGCTGCTGGAGTGGGACGACGAGTACCCGAGCGACGCCGTGCTGGCGGACGAGCTGACCAGGATCAGGACGGCCATGAGCGTGGCCGGGGACCGGCGATGACCCCTGAGCAGGAACGGGCCAGGCTGGCGGACATCCAGGCCAGGGTGGTGGCGGCGCTGGTCGCCGGGGGCGAGGTGCCCGGCGGGTTCGACGAGGAGCGGATGCGGGTGCAGGCCGCGAGCCTGCTGGCCAAGCGGCGGGCCATCGTGGCGCGGATCAGTCCCGACGTGGCCGCCGTCGCGGGGCACAGCCTGGCCGCCGAGTTCGAGGCGTACGCGCGAAGCAGGGCCACGCCGCCGCCGGACTACCGTACGGACGCCGCCGGCTTCGCCGCCTGGCTGCGGGAGCGCGGCCTGATGGAGCCGGAGCCCGTACCGGAAAAGCCCTGGTGGAGGCGGTTGACGGCAGGGTTTAGGCGGCATCCGCCCGGAAACTGACAGGGGATGGGAGGACTACGCTGTGTCGACGGCTCTTACCTGACCGTCACTCCTGTCGCGTGCACCGACAGCGTCGGCGCGCCGTACGAGGTCACCCTTGAGCTCCACCGCGACGGCACCCCCTACGGCAGCGTGGGGGAGCGCTGCGGCTGGTTGCTGGCCCGGCTGGCCCGCGGCGTCGACGAGGCCCGTCAGGGCAGGGGCGCGGCGCGCCGCTGGGCCGATCCCGAAGACCGTTTCCCGGGCGACGAGCCCGACGGCGAGTTGTTCTCCTTCCGCTACCGCACCAGGGCCGGCCTGCCGGGCGGCGAGTTGCGCTGCCAGCTCAGGACGATCCCGGTCTGGCAGGCGGGACGCGGCGAGTGGCGGCTGACCCGCAGGGCGTACGTCGAGGCGTGGGCCGCCAGCGGCGTCGGCGCCAGGGCGGTGCTGACCTCGTCGGAGCTGGCGGGGTTCGTCCGCGAGTTGCTGAATGAGGCGGAAGGGTGTCTGAAAGGTAGAGATATGGCGAGGAATGCGGGAGGCGGAGCAGGCACGGGCGAAACGCGGTGATAATTGCCTGTTGGGTCAATCGACCGAAGGCACAGCACCGCTGGGGAGGCGCTCCGTGGGCCTGCGCGATCTCGTCTACCGGCTGTACGAGCACCGGCTGGAGGCCAAGCTGTCCAAGGACAGCATCCCCCGGCACGTCGGAGTCATCATCGACGGCAACCGTCGCTGGGCGCGTGCCAGGGGCATGGGAGACGTGTCCTCGGGCCACCGCAAGGGCGCGGACAAGATCTCCGAGCTGCTCGGCTGGTGCCGGGAGACCGGAGTCGAGGTCGTCACGGTCTGGATGTTGTCCAACGACAACCTCAACCGGCCGCGCGAGGAGCTGGAGCCCCTGCTGCGCATCATCGAGGACGTGACGCGGGAGCTGGTGGCCGAGGGCTGGCGGATCATCCCCGTCGGAGCGCTCGACCTGCTGCCGGACCGAACGGCGAATGTCCTGAAGGATGCAAAAGAAGCGTCATCACACCGTCCGGGCCTGATTGTGAACGTTGCAGTTGGGTATGGAGGAAGGCGTGAGATTGCCGATGCGGTGCGCTCACTGCTCCAGGAGCAAGCGAGCAGGGGAGCGAGCATCGAGGACCTCGTCGAGGTGCTCGATGTGGAGCACATCGCGGAGCATCTTTACACTCGCGGCCAGCCCGACCCGGACCTTCTCATCCGGACCTCGGGCGAGCAGCGTCTGTCGGGCTTCATGCTCTGGCAGAGCGCTCATTCCGAGTTCTACTTCCACGAGGCCTACTGGCCTGACTTCCGCAGGGTCGACTTCCTGCGGGCGCTGCGCGATTACGCTGCGAGACACCGACGTTACGGTTCCTGACGCGACAATCGGGTATCTAGGACGTAACGTTGGAAATGTCCGGCCACAGGTCGGACATTTCGGAGAGGGCCCGCCTTTGCACCATCACTTGCCGAGGGGGCCGGACTCCGGCGCCGACGGCGAAGAGCGGTCGGGGACGCGGGTCCGGTCCGATTCCCACCTCGTCTGCAGGGTGCCCGCACCAAGGGGCACCCGGGGGAGAACGTGTGGCAGTGTCCTCGAGCAACCCTAATTCCCAGCCGGCGAAGCGCACGTACGTGCTGGACACCTCGGTCCTGCTGGCCGACCCGGCGGCCATGACCAGGTTCGCCGAGCACGACGTCGTCCTTCCGATCGTGGTCATCACGGAGCTGGAAGGTAAGCGGCATCATCCAGAGCTCGGCTATTTCGCCAGGAAGGCTCTGCGTTACCTCGACGATCTTCGGGTCACGCACGGCCGGCTGGACGAGCCGATGCCCACGGGGGACGGCACGATCAGGGTTGAGCTCAATCACAGCGACCCATCCATTCTGCCGGTCGGTTTCCGCCTGGGCGACAACGACACGCGCATACTCACCGTGGCCCGCTCGCTGGCCGGCGAGGGGTGCGACGTCGTCCTGGTCTCCAAGGACCTGCCGATGCGGGTCAAGGCGGCCTCGATCGGCCTGGCCGCCGAGGAGTACCGCGCCGAGCTGGTGCACGAGTCGGGCTGGACGGGGATGGCCGAGGTCCAGGTGACCGCGGAGGACGTCGAGACGCTCTTCGACGCGGGCACCGCCGACCTCGAGGAGGCCAGAGACCTGCCCGCCCACACCGGCCTGCGGCTGCTGTCGGCCAAGGGCTCGGCGCTCGGGCGGGTGCAACCCGACAAGTCCGTCAAGCTGGTCCGCGGCGACCGCGAGGTCTTCGGCCTGCACGGCCGCTCGGCCGAGCAGCGCATCGCGCTCGACCTGCTGATGGACCCGGAGATCGGCATCGTGTCGCTGGGCGGCAGGGCCGGCACCGGCAAGTCGGCGCTGGCGCTCTGCGCGGGCCTGGAGGCGGTCCTGGAGCGCCGCCAGCACCGCAAGGTCGTCGTCTTCCGCCCGATCTACGCGGTCGGCGGGCAGGAGCTCGGCTACCTGCCCGGCACCGAGGGCGAGAAGATGGGCCCGTGGGCGCAGGCGGTCTACGACACGCTCGGCGCCATCACCTCACCCGAGGTGATCGAGGAGGTGCTGGATCGGGGCATGCTGGAGGTGCTGCCGCTCACGCACATCCGCGGCCGGTCGCTGCACGACGCGTTCGTGATCGTGGACGAGGCCCAGTCGCTGGAGCGCGGCGTGCTGCTCACCGTGCTCAGCCGCATCGGCGCCAACTCGCGGGTGGTGCTCACCCACGACGTGGCCCAGCGCGACAACCTGCGGGTCGGCAGGCACGACGGCGTGGTGGCGGTCGTGGAGAAGCTGAAGGGCCACCCGCTCTTCGCCCACGTCACGCTGACCAGGTCCGAGCGCTCGCCCATCGCCGCGCTGGTCACGGAGATGCTCGAGGACATCACCATGTGATCATTTGAGCCCGCCGCAGGTGTACCGCCCCTCGACCTTCGGGGGGCGGTTCGGGTTGTCGCGAATGATCTTCACCTGCTCGAACGCCGCGTCCTGCTGCGCGGTGCAGACGATCTGCGCGATGCCGATCCTGGTGAGCGTGCCCTCGCCGCGGATGTAGACGGTCAGCGTCGAGGTGCGCGGGAGCTGGATCTCGTCCCGCTGCGGCGGGTTGACGGAGTTCTTGGTCCGCAGGTACGTGAACCCGCGCAGCGCCGTGTCCCGCCCGTCGAGCAGCGGCTGCCTGGAGGCCCCGAAGAGCGCGCCGAGCAGGCTGTCCACGGTGTCGTCCTCGACGTCGGCCGGCTCCAGGGTGAGCTTGCCGTCCCTGATGAGGTAGATCGTCTTGGACGGCGGGGGAATCTTCACGGTGGGGGCGTTGCCGCGGTCCTGCACGTCGGTGGGCGAGATGCCGCAGGCCGCCCCGGCCAGCAGGGAGACGACGGCGAGCACGCGGATGGTCTTCATGAGTGCGGCAGCCAGACGGTGAAGAGAGTGCCGGGGGTCTGAGGGCGTACGGAGATCGTGCCCCCGTGCAGCAGCACGTTGGACCGGGCGATGGCCAGGCCCAGCCCGCTGCCCTGGCTGCGGGCGCGACCCGCGCCCGCCTTGAAGAAGCGGTCGAACACGTGCGGCAGCGCCTCGCGCGGGATGCCCTTGCCGTGGTCGCGCACCTTGACCTCCAGGCCGTTCTCGGTGGCCCTGGCGCTGACCAGCACCGGGGGCAGGCCGTGCTTGAGCGCGTTGCCGACCAGGTTGGCCACGATGACGTCGAACCTGCTGGGGTCGAGGTGGGCGGTCAGGCCCTGCGACGCCTTCACCGTCACCTGGTCGCTCCAGCCGCGCACCTCCAGGCAGTCGGCGATGCTGTCGGCCACGTTGACCGGCTCCAGGTTGAGCGTGGCGGTGCCGGCGTCGAAGCGGCTGACCTCGATGAGGTGCTCGACCAGCTCGCGCAGCCGTTCGATCTCCCTGAGCACCAGCCTGACGGCCTCGGCGGGCGCCTCGGGCAGGTGGTCGGCCTCCTCGAAGAGCATGTCCGCGACGGCCGTCATCGCGGTGAGCGGCGTGCGCAGCTCGTGGGAGACGTCGGCCACGAACCGGCGTGACATGGCCTCCAGCGAGCGCAGCTCGGCCACGCTCAGCTCCAGCGCGGCGGCGGCGTCGTTGAACCTGGCGGTCAGCCCGGCCAGCTCGTCCTGGCCGTGGACGGGCAGGCGGGTGTCCAGGCGGCCCTCGCCGAGCGCCTGCGCGGCGGCGCTGAGGCGGCGTACCGGCAGCAGCACCTGGCGGGCCGAGAGCAGGGCCACGACCAGCGCGATGAGCACGATGACGATGCTCGTCCTGGTGAGCGCGTTCCGCAGGGTGGCGAGCTGGTCCTCGTCGTCGTGCAGCGGGAAGAAGGCGAACGCGCGCAGCCCCGTGGCCTCGGGCACGCCGGCGTTCTCGCGGTAGACCTCGGCGCCGACGATGAGATACAGCTCGTCCCTGATGATCTTGCGCTGGGTGACGACGCTCTGCTTGGCGCGGCCGTGCAGCTCGTTGGGCACGTCGCTCATCGACAGCGGGCCCTCGGCGGCGACCATGTTGCGGTATTCGACGAAGACGCTGCGTCCTGGCCCGCTCAGCGCGTGGGCCACGCGCTGCAGGTCGCGCTGCGACGGCGGGGCCTCGCCCGGCCTGAGCTTGCCGACCGGGAACGTGATGCTGCTCAGCTCCCTGGTCACCACGTCGAGCGCGGTGGTCTCCGCCCTGGAGACCAGCGCGGACTTCGCGAGCTCGTATCCGATGGTCGCGACCAGCAGCGCCGCGCCGACGGCGACGAGGGTGAAGGTGATGACCAGGCGGGCGCGCAGCCCGGTGGGGCGAGGGATGCGGGGGATCCTCACGGGGGGCTGAACCGGTAGCCGAAGCCGCGCACGGTGTGGATGAAGACGGGCTCGCCCGGCTTGGGCTCGATCTTGGCCCTGATGCGCTGCACGCAGGCGTCCACCAGGCGCGAGTCGGCGATGTGCGTGTGGTCCCAGACCGCGCGCAGCAGGTAGCGGCGGTTGAGCACCTGCCCGGGGTGGCGGACGAGCTCCAGCAGCAGCCGCAGCTCGGTCGGCGTCAGGTGGATCTCCTTGCCGGACAGCGTGACCTTCAGCGCGCCCCTGTCGATCACGAGCTCGCCGAACGTGATGCGGTCGGACGCGGCCGACTCCGCCCTGCGCAGCACGGCGCGGATGCGGGCGTCGAGCACGCGCGGCTCGACCGGCTTGACCACGTAGTCGTCGGCGCCGGCCTCGAGGCCCACCACGACGTCGAGGTCGTCGCCGCGGGCGGTGAGCAGGATGACGGGGAGCTGGTCGAGCTTGCGGACGCGGCGGCACACCTCGATGCCGTCGATGCCGGGGAGCATGACGTCGAGGATCGCGATCTCCGGGCGGCGGGCTCTGATGTGGTCGAGCGCCTCCTCACCCGTCGCGTACGACGTGACGGAGTGTCCCTGCCGGGTCAGCGCCAGCTCCAGAGCCGTGCGCACCGAGGGATCGTCTTCTACAAGGAGGATGCCAGCCACGCGCACATTATTATTCCATGTCCTGATTATCCGGGTTGTGTCACCGAACTGTGACATGTCGTAGATGAGATCCGGAAGTAGGCACGGAACGCTGTAAGCGGCTTCCCTTCCGTTACGGGCGCCTGAAGGGCAGCCACTCCCATTGTGACCAACATCACAATATTTCGGAAATCCGGAGCCAACCTGGTGGTTGGTGAAATTTACGGCAAGCAATTCCCGCGTTTCGGTTGCGGAGCACCCCCTAGGACAGGGCAAGCTCATGCATCGTGAGCCCCGGTCCGAAGCTGAGCGAGCGCCTCCCGAAGGAAGACCTTCCGCCGAGGCGCCGGCCTTCGCGCGTCACCCCCAAGCGGGTGATCATCACCGTGCTCTCGGTGGCCGTCGTCGCCGGCGGCGGCGGGTTCGTCGCCTACCGCGCCGTCGAGAACGCCAACAAGCCGCCGCAGTCCTTCACCATGGAGGACCTCGGCAAGCTGGCCAGCGGCGACCTCTACGCCCCCGACCCCGAGGCCGACCTGCTCAAGGCCGAGGCCGAGCAGGCCTACCGGGCCGACCAGCTCAAGAAGAAGCGCACCGGCGCCGAGGGCAAGGGCCTCGACTGGGTGGTGCCCAAGCGGGCGCCGGGCGGTGACGGCTTCCCCGCCGCGAACTTCCCGCCCGGCAGCGACCCCTCGCCTGGCAGCAACAAGGCCACCGCGAAGGCGATGATGGCCTCGTTCGGGTTCGGCGCCGACCAGTGGGGCTGCCTGGAGCGGCTCTGGCAGAAGGAGAGCGGCTGGAACGAGCGGGCGATGAACCGCTACTCCGGCGCGTACGGCATCCCGCAGTCGCTGCCCGGCAGCAAGATGGCCAGCGCGGGCGCCGACTGGCAGGTCAACGCCGCCACCCAGATCAAGTGGGGTCTCGGTTACATCAAGGGCCGCTACGGCTCGCCCTGCGGCGCCTGGGGCCACTCTCAGTCCGTGGGTTGGTATTAGCGGGTCAACTTTCCTTCTCCAATCGGCAAGCCGTCGCGCCTCATCCTGTATACGGGCGCACGCTGGGCCGCATGGGTGTGAAGGTCAGTGTGATCGTCGATGTCCACAATCCGGGTGACACCGCCGATGCGTGCATCCGCTCCGCGCTGGAGCAGACGATGCCCGCGGACGAATACGAAGTGATCTTCGTGGACGACGGGTCCACGGACGGGATCGCCGAGCGCCTCGACGCCATCGCCGCGATCAGGCAGAACGCTCGCGCGCTCCACCTGCCGCACACGGGCTCGCCCATGCGCGGACGCAACGTGGGCCTCGCCGCGGCCGCCGGCGACTACGTCTTCTTCCTCGGCCAGCACGACCGCCTGGAGCGGGACGCCCTGGCCCGCATGTACGAGCGCGCCGTGGAGAGCGACGCCGACGTGCTGGTGGGCCGCCTGGTACGCGACTGGGGCCCGCCGATGACCGCCTTCGAGCGCAGCACCTCGCGGGGGGACATCCTGCGCGACCGGCTGCTGACCGTGCTGACGCCGCAGCAGCTCTACCGGCGCGCGTTCCTGGAGGAGCACGAGCTGGGCTTCCCTGTGCCGGGCAGCCGCATGGGCGAGCAGGCGTTCGTGACGCGGGCGTACCTGCACGCCAAGGTCATCGCGGTGCTGGCCGAGCACGTCTGCTGCCACCTGGGGGAGCGGCCGCGCACCGAGGAGGACCCCAGGGCCATCGTCAAGGAGCTGCACCGGCTGCTCGACGACGTGGACATGTACCTCGGGGAGGGCCGCCAGCGCGACCGCGTCTACGCGCACTGGTTCCGCCAGGCGGTGCTGCGCCCGCTGGTCACCAGCAAGTTCGCGGACTCCTCGGTCGATCGGGGCGCGCACTTCAGGGTCGCCCAGGAGCTGACCGGGCGCCGCTTTCCCGAGCGGCTCGACCGCCACCTGCCGGTGCAGCTGCGCGTGGTGGCCGCGTATGTGCGCGCGGGCCGCCTCGACCAGATCGTGCTCATGGCGAACGCCACCAGGAAGGCGGGCCTGCGCGCCGACCTCACCGAAGTGCGCTGGGACGCCCACGTCCTGGTGCTCGGCCTGAGCGTCGAGGTGGTGACCGGCGACGGAACGCCCGACCGCTACCGGGTGGACGGCGACCGCCTGCACTGGATCCCGCCGCGCGCGCTCGACACCAAGAGGCTGCCCGACGACATCACCGACATCACCGAGGCCGTCGAGCGGGCCCGCGTCGAGCTGTACGTCCGCCACACCGAGACCGGGCTCGTGCACTTCCTGCCGCTGACCCAGGAGGTCGAGCGGATCGAGGACGGCCGCCGCAGGATGCGGGTGCGCATCAAGGGGGAGACCCGGCTGGACGTCACCCAGGCGGCCCTGGGCGAGCCGCTGCGGCCAGGACAGTGGGAGGTGCACGTCCGCATGTTCTCCGGCGCCAACCAGGCGAGGAGCCGCGTCAGCCGCCCCGAGGGGCCGCTCAACTGCCTGGGCGTGCTGGCCCAGCGGCCCAGGATGCGGCTGGTGGTGCCGTGCTGGAGCGACCAGGGCGAGCTGGGCCTGGCCGTCGAGCCGCGCTCGTTCTCCGAGTCGATCGCGCTGGTCTCGCCGGGCGTGGAGGTCAAGCACATCGGCGGGCACGCGTACGTGGTGCTGCCGGTGCCGTACGTGCCGCCGAGCGGCGGGCCGCCCCTGGAGCTGGTGATGCGCGGCACGGGCAAGCGGGCCCGCGAGGTGTGCGCGCCCGCCCTGGTCGAGGCCGGGGTGCCGGGCAGGATCGCGGGCCAGCTCGTCGCCAAGGTGCCGGTCAAGCGGCTGCTGCCGGGCGTCGAGCACCTCGGGCCAGGCGCCTGGATGTGCTCGCTGCGCTCGTCCGACGAGGAGGTCGGGCTGCGCTTCGCGCTGGAGATGCGCCGCGGCAGGATCGAGGCCAGGCCGGCCGCCGCCGCGGACCCCGAGCACTCGCCCATGGGCCGCGACACGGCGCTGCACCGGCTCGGCAGGAGGCTGCCCGGCGCGCGGCACATCGTGCGCCTGGCGCGCGCGGGCGGCCATCGCTACCTCAAGGACTGACCCAGCGTTCCAGCTCGCCGAAGGCGTTCCTGAAGGCGGGCAGGATGGGCTTGAGCCGGTCGGGGTAGACGTCGACGAGGCTGTCGAGGTGGTTGCCGCCCTCGATGCGGTGATAGCGGAAGGGGCGGTGCGGGCCGACCATCTTCGCGTAGACGTCGGAGTCGCGCGTGATGGGCAGCAGCGTGTCCAGCGTGCCGTGCAGCGTGATCAGCGGCTTGGTGATGCGGCCGGTCAGCCCGATCCTCGCCATGGCCGCGTACGGGCGGCGCGCGTCGTAGTCGTAGTCGGCCGGCGCGCCCGTGTACGCCGGGTCCAGCTCCTTCTGGTAGAGCTCCTGGGTCAGCTCCCAGTAGTGGTCCCGGTGGAACGGCCACAGGAACTCCGACCCGGCCGCGAACCCGGCCGCCCGCACCCCCTGCTCATCCGGATACGCCTTGAGCGCCCGCGGCAGGAAGTTCAGCAGGTTGTCGCCCTTGACCCGCCAGAGCGTGCCCTCCCAGTCGATGCCGCCGTCGTAGAGCCACCCGCGGTTCTCCAGCTGCCACCTGACGAGGTAGCCGCCGTTGGAGATGCCCGCCGCGAACGTGCGCTTGGCCGACCGGCCGTAGTGCCGCTTGACCACGGCCTTGGCGGCCACCGTGAGCTGGGTGAGCCGGTCGTTCCACTCGGCGACGGCGTCGCCTGGGCGGCGGCCGTCGAGGTGGAAGTCCACGCCCACGTTGCCCTTGTCGGTGGCGGCGAACGCGTAGCCCTTCGACAGCACCCAGTCGGAGATCGTGTAGTCGTTGGCGTACTGCTCCCTGTTGCCCGGCGTGCCGCTGACCACGAGAGCGCCGTTCCACTTCTTCGGCAGCCTGATGACGAACTGGGAGTCGTGGTTCCAGCCGTGGGTGGCGTTGCCGGTGGAGGTGTCGGGGAAGTAGCCGTCGATCTGCGTGCCCGGCACGCCGGTGGGGTTGACGGTGGCGGCCGAGTGCAGGCCCGCCCAGTCGGCGGGGTCGGTGTGGCCGCTCGCGACCGTGCCCGCCGTGGTCAGGTCGGCGAGCACGGCGACCTCGACGTGGTCCGCGCCCGGCACGGTGAGTTTCGGCACCGGGGTGAGCAGGCTCGCGACGAGCGTGAGCGCGACGAACATCTACGCCTCCCCGAGGTGCTCGGCCAGCAGGCGGCGGAACTCCTCAGGACGTTCGATGTGCGGGCTGTGGCCGCAGTCGTCCAGCACCACCTCGCGGTGGTCGCCGTAGCGCTCCAGCACCGCCCGCATCTGCGTCACCATGGGCTGCGCCGGCGTGCCGGGCGAGCCGGGCACCGCGCCGATCGCGCCCAGGTGGGCGAGGTCCAGCAGCGAGGTGTCGGAGACGATCACGTCGTCGGCGCCCCTGAGCCACAGGATCGGCGGCTTCGGGTCGATCTCGTGCAGGTCGTCCAGGCGGAAGTGGACGGGGGAGATGGCGTTCAGCACGCCGGTCTTGCCCGGCGCCACGCCCGGCCAGGCGTCGGAGGCGACCGCGTCGCCCGGGTAGTGCGACTCGCCGACCCGGGTGGTCAGCATCGAGCGCAGGTAGAAGTCCTCGTCGGGGACCGGGTTCTTGACGTACGTGGTCCTGAAGACGTTGCGCGGCGACGTCGGCGACTCCTCCGACAGGTCGCCCGCCTTGAGCCTGGCCACGAAGTCGGGGTTGGCCGCGCCCGCGCCGGAGCCGGTGCCGTCCTGGTGCGTCAGGCGGCCCTCAGCGCCCTCCGTGCCGCCCCAGCCGTACGGGGAGACCGGGTTGACCAGCGTGACGCTCCCGGCCAGGGCCGGCCGGTCGCGCAGGAGCTGCAGCACCACGCCGCCGCCCAGGCTCCAGCCGACCAGGTGCACCCCGCCGAGGTCGAGCGCCTCGATCAGCTCGATCAGGTCGTCGGAGTAGTCGCGCAGGCCCCTGGTGGCGTCCACCGGCGCGGGGTCGCTGTCGCCGAAGCCGCGCAGGTCCACCGCGAGCGGCCGGAAGCCCTCGGGCAGCGCCGGCAGCGTGTCGCGCCAGAATGCCGAGGAGGAGACGTTGCCGTGCACGAACAGCACCGGCGTGCCGGTGTCCCTGCCCTCGACGGTCATGACGTGCTGGGTGAGTCTGGATGTGGTGACCTTCATCGCGTGGTGGTCCTTTCCGCGAGGTCGCTGCCCCGAGTTTCGCGCGCCGCGTACACGGCGGCCAGCGTGAGCACCGCCGCGAGCGCGAGGTAGATGGAGATCGGCACGCTGCTGGTGTACTCGCGCAGCAGGGCCACCGCGATGATCGGGGCGAGGGCGCCCGCCACGATGGCCGACAGCTGCGCGCCGATCGAGACGCCGGTGTAGCGGGTCCTGGTGCCGAACAGCTCGGAGAAGAAGGCGGCCTGCGGGCCGTACATCATGCCGTGGAAGAGCAGGCCGACGGTGACCGCCAGCGTGATCGCGAAGAAGTCGCCGGTGCCGACCAGCGGGAAGAACGCGAAGATCCACACGCCGATCCCCGCCGCGCCGGCGAGGTAGATCGGGCGGCGGCCCACCCGGTCCGACAGCGCGCCCCACATCGGGATCGTCACGAAGTGGATGGCCGAAGAGACGAGCACCGCGTTCAGCACGGTCGAGTTGTCGATGCCGCTCTGCGTGGCGTACGTGATGACGAAGACGGTCAGCAGGTAGAAGGAGATGTTCTCGGCCAGCCGGGCGCCGATCGCCACCACCACGTCCTTGCTGTGATGGCGCAGCACCCCGACGATGGGCGCGCGCGGCTCGGGCGGCGCCGCCTGGAACACCGGCGACTCGGTGATCGTCAGCCGGATCCACAGGCCGATCAGCACCAGCACCCCCGACAGCAGGAACGGCACCCGCCACCCCCACGACAGGAACGCCTCGTCCGGCTGCCAGGCGGCCAGGGCCGCCAGCACGCCGGTGGCCAGCAGGTTGCCGCCCGGCGCGCCCGCCTGCGGCCAGGAGGCCCAGAAGCCGCGCCGCGCCGTGTCGCCGTGCTCGGAGACGATCAGCACCGCGCCGCCCCACTCGCCGCCGAGCGCGAAGCCCTGCACCAGCCGCAGCGCCGTCAGCACCAGCGCGGCGGCCGGCCCGAGCGTCTCGTACGTCGGCAGGCAGCCGATCAGGAACGTCGCCGTGCCCATCATCAGCAGGCTGACGACCAGCAGCGTCTTGCGGCCGATCCGGTCGCCGAAGTGGCCGAAGACCAGACCGCCGAGTGGCCGGGCGACGAAGCCGACCGCGTAGGTGAGGAACGACAGCAGCGTGCCGGTCAGCGGGTCGGAGTCGGGGAAGAAGAGCTTGTTGAACACCAGGGCGGCTGCCGAGCCGTACAGGAAGAAGTCGTACCACTCGATGGTGGTGCCGATCAGGCTCGCGGCGACGATCTTCTTGATGGAAGTGGCCATGCCGGTCACCGTAGGGTGTGACGGGAGTCACTCATATGGTGCGAGAGCCCACAGTCTTCCGCTCAGCTGTGTGGGTCGTCGGTGCGGCCCAGCCGGTGCAGGCGCAGCGCGAGCTGGATCTCCAGGGCCCGCTCAGGGTCCGTCCAGCCGTCGCCGAGCAGCTTGGCGACGCGGTCGAGCCGCTGCGTGACGGTGTTGACGTGGATGTGCAGCGCCTCGGCCGTCCGCGACGGCGAGCCGCCCGTCCCGAAGTACGCGGTCAGCGTGTCGGCCAGCGCGGTGCCCCGTCGCGCGTCGTAGTCGATGAGCGGGCCGAGCACCCGCGTGACGAAGCCGCGTACGTCGCGGCCGTCGCCCATGAGCAGCCCCACGAAGCCCAGCTCGACCGCGCCCGCCCCGTCGCCCGCCCGGCCGAGCGCGATCAGCGCGTCCGCGCACCTGCGCGCCTCCTGGTAGGCCGCCGCGACCTCGTGCGCGCCGGCCTGCTGTCGTGAGTCCGTCCACGAGCCGCCCACCCGGGCCGCGCCAGCCGTCGCCGGGCTGTGCAGCGAGGCCGTCAGCTCCGCCGCCACCCGCCTGGCCACGCCGCCCGCGTCGTCGCCGGGCAGCAGCAGCACCACCTCGTCGCCGCGACCCGCGGCCAGCCCGTGGCGTACGGCGGCCTGCGAGGACGCCCAGAACGCGGCACGCTCGCGCTGACCCCCGTGCTTGACCACCACCACGACGTGTGGCGCGCCCAGGTCCATGCCCAGCCTGCGGGCACGGTCGGACAGGCCGGGCGACTCCGGCCGGGAGATCAGGTCGTCGAGCAGCTCGCCCCTGACCCGGCCCTCGGCCTCCGCCACGCTCCTGCGGAACAGCAGCAGCAGCGCGCACACCAGCGCCGCCCGCTCCAGAATCCGCTCGTCGGCGTCGTCGCTGCGCAGGATCAGCGTGCACAGCGGCTCGCCGCCGACGTCCACGGAGGCGATGAGCAGGTCGCCCCTGCGCACGGTACGCCCCAGCGCCCGCGACGCCTGCGCCGCCTCGAACACCCCCGCGTCCAGCTCGCCCACGTCACCGCTGATCGCCCTGCCCAGGTCGTCGAGCACCGCCAGCGACCCGCCCAGCACGTCGGTCACCACGGCCGCGACGTCCTCGATGCCGCCGCCGCGCAGCACCAGCGAGGTCATCCTGTCGTGCGCCAGCGCGGCCCGCTCGACCGCCTCGCCGTGCTCCCTGGCCGTCCTGTGTGCCTGGGACAGCTCCTCCAGCGCGTTCCTGGTCTCCTGCAGCAGCCTGGCGTTGTCGATCGCGACCGCGGCGTGCGCCGCCAGGCTCGCCAGCAGCGACACCTCCTCCTGGTGGAACGGCCGCGCGCTGCGGTTGGCCGCCATCAGCACGCCGATCACCCGCTGGCCGAGCCGCAGCGGCACGCCCAGGATCGCGACCAGGCCCTCCTCGGTGACCGCCTCGTCGATGTGCTCCTTGTGCCGGAAGCGGGCGTCGGCGAAGTAGTCGGCCGTCGCGTACGGCGTCGCCGTCTGCGCCACCAGCCCGCCCAGCCCGTGCCCCATCGCCAGCCGCAGCGCACGGAACTTCGCCGAGATCGACCCGTCGGTGACCCGCATGTACGTGTCGCCGCGTTCGGGGTCGTGCAGCGTCATGTACGCGATGTCGGTCGCCAGCAGCTGCCTGGCCCGGTGCACGATGGCCTCCAGCACCGCGTCGAGGTCGCGCAGGGCGGCGAGGTCGCCGGCGGTGTCGTACAGGGCCGACAGCTCCGCCTCGCGCCGCGCCCGCCGCTTGAGCAGGTCGCGCACCTTCAGCGCCTCGACCTTGGCCTGCTCCAGCTCCTCGATCGCCGCCGGGTCCGCGCCCGCCGCCCGCGCCTGGATGATCGGCCCCTCGAACTCGACCGCCGACGCCTCCCTGGCCAGCAGCTCGAGAAACCGCCTGACCACTACCGCGCCGTCCAGCCGCCGTCCACGGGCAGCGACACGCCCGTGATGAACGACCCGGCCGGACCGCACAGGTAGGCGACCATGTCGGCCACCTCCTCCGGCTCGATCAGCCGCTTGATCGCGGCCGGCGCGAGCATGATGTCCGTCACGACCTGCTCGGGGTCGATGCCGTGCACCCGCGCCTGGTCGGCGATCTGCGCCTGGACCAGGCCGGTCCGCACGTAGGCGGGGCAGACGCACACCGAGGTCACCCCATGGGGCGCCCCTTCGAGCGCCACCACCTTGGAGAACCCCTCCAGCGCGTGCTTGGCCGTCGTATAAGCGGACTTGTACGGCGAGGCCCGCAGCCCGTGCACCGACGAGATGTGCACGAACCGGCCCCAGCCCCTGGCGTACATGCCGGGCAGCACCTTCTGCGCGATGAGGAACGGCGCCTCCACCATGACTTTGAGCATCGTGGCGAACACCTCGGGCGGGAACTCCTCGATCGGCGCCACGTGCTGGAAGCCCGCGTTGTTCACCACGATGTCCACCGGCTCGCCGGGCAGCGCCGCCACGAAGCCGGGATCGCTCAGATCGGCCACCACGGCCGTGCCGCCCACCTCGCCCGCCACCTTCTCGGCGGACTCGGCCCGCACGTCCACGACCAGCACCCTGGCCCCCGCCGCGGCCAGACGCCGGGCGCAGGCCGCCCCGATGCCGCCGCCGGCGCCCGTAACCAGCGCCGTCCGCCCCGTCAGCTCCTTCGCCATACCTCGCACCCTAGGCGCTCGACCCCCGCGGGCAGCATGGGGCCGAGCGACATAGATGCGCGGCGTCCTATGTGGATCAGTGGCATCTGCTATGTTGGAGGGCATGATCGCGTATTTGTCCCAGTGGTGGTCCGCCTCTTAGGCGGTCCTCCCGGCGCGATACGCACACGGCCGCCTCGACGAGGCGGCCGTCACCGTGTGGTGGGTGTCCCCCCGTCGAGCACAGACGAGAAGGGGAACCCATGACCTCCACCTGGCCGCAGCTTCTCACCACGCTGCTCGACGGCGTGTCGCTCACCTCCCGCCAGGCCGCGTTGGCGATGGACCAGATCATGTCAGGGCGCGCCACCGACGCCCAGATCGCCGCGTTCGCCGTCGCGCTGCGCGCCAAGGGCGAGAGCGTCGCCGAGGTGTCGGGCCTGGCCGACGGCATGCTGGCCAGGTCGGCGGCCATCCGGGTGCCCGGCGACCCCGTCGACCTGGTCGGCACCGGCGGCGACCGCGCGGGCACCGTGAACATCTCCACCATGGC
Source organism: Nonomuraea sp. NPDC004580 (assembly GCF_040609855.1). Taxonomy (NCBI): domain Bacteria; kingdom Bacillati; phylum Actinomycetota; class Actinomycetes; order Streptosporangiales; family Streptosporangiaceae; genus Nonomuraea; species Nonomuraea sp. NPDC004580. Next base: position 27,372 of record NZ_JBEXLH010000088.1, read on the forward strand.
CGCCGTCGTGGCCGCCGCCGCGGGCGCCAAGGTGGTCAAGCACGGCGGACGCGCAGCCTCCTCCATGGCCGGCTCCGCCGACGTGCTGGAGGCGCTGGGCGTGGTCGTCGACCTGCCGCCCGCCGCCGTCGTACGGGTGGTGGAGGAGACCGGCATCACGTTCTGCTTCGCGCCCGCCTTCAACCCGGCGCTCAAACGCACCTCGGCGCCCCGCCGCGAGCTGGGCGTGCCGACCGTCTTCAACTTCCTGGCCCCGCTCACCAACCCCGCGCTGCCGCCCGCCCAGGCCGTCGGCGTCTATCATCCGTCGATGGCGCCCGTGATCGCGGGCGTGCTGGCCGAGCGCGGCTGCTCCGCGCTCGTCTTCAGGGGCGACGACGGGCTGGACGAGCTGACCATCTGCGGCCCCTCCACGATCTGGCTGGTACGCCGCGGCGCGGTCACCCGCACGACCTTCGACCCGCTCGACCTGTCCATCACCCGGGCGCGTCCCGACGACCTGCGCGGCGGCGACGCCCGGCACAACGCCGAGGTCGCCCGCGCGGTGCTCGCCGGCGAGCCGGGGCCCGTGCGCGACGTCGTCCTGCTGAACGCCGCCGCCGCGCTGGTGGCCGCCGACGGCACGCCGCCCGCCGCCGAGCTGACGCCCGCGCTGGCCGCCGCCGTCAAGCGGGCCGCCGACGCGGTCGACTCCGGCGCGGCGCTGTCGCTGCTCACTCGCTGGGCGCACGCCACCCAGGAGGCCGCCGCCCGGCTGCGGCCCGTCAGCTCCGGTTGAGCGTCACGGCCTGGTCATCGACAGGACGTCGAGGGCCGCGTCGAGCTGCTCCTCGGTCAGCGTGCCGGCGGCGACGTGGCCGCGCTCGATGACGACCTCCTTGATCGTCTTGCGCTCCGCCAGGGCCTGCTTGGCGATCTTCGCGGCCTCCTCGTAGCCGACGTAGCGGTTCAGCGGGGTCACGATGGACGGGGACGACTCGGCGTACTCGCGGAGCCTGTCCACGTTCGCCGTGATCCCGGCGACGCAGCGGTCGGCGAGCAGCCGCGACACGTTCGCCAGCAGCTTGATCGACTCCAGGATGTTGCGCGCGATCACCGGCAGCTGGACGTTCAGCTCGAAGGTGCCCGACGCGCCCGCGAACGTGATCGCCGCGTCGTTGCCGATCACCTGGGCCGCGACCATCGCCGTGGCCTCGGGGATCACCGGGTTGACCTTGCCCGGCATGATCGAGGAGCCGGGCTGCAGGTCGGGCAGGTTGATCTCGCCCAGCCCGGCCCGCGGCCCCGAGCCCATCCAGCGCAGGTCGTTGGCGATCTTGGTGAGTGACACCGCCACCACCTTGAGCTGTCCCGACAGCTCCACGATCGAGTCCTGCGCGCCCTGCGCCTCGAAGTGGTCGCGCGCCTCCAGGAACGGGATGCCCGTCGCCTCACGCAGCTTCGCGATCGCCCGCTGCGCGAACCCCTGTGGCGTGTTGATGCCCGTGCCCACCGCCGTGCCGCCCAGCGGCAGCTCCAGGACGTGCTCCAGCGCCGCCGTCACCCGCACCACCGCGTGCTCCAGCTGCGTGGCGTACCCGCCGAACTCCTGGCCCAGCGTCACCGGCGTGGCGTCCATGAGGTGCGTACGGCCCGACTTCACCACCCCGTCGAACTCCACCGCCTTCTCCCTCAGCGCCTCCGCCAGATGGCGCAGCGAGGGCAGCAGGTGGTACGTCACCTCCGTGGCCGCCGCCACGTGGATCGACGTCGGGAACACGTCGTTGGACGACTGCGAGGCGTTCACGTGGTCGTTCGCGTGCACCGGGCGGCCCAGCCGCTCCTCGGCCAGCATCGCGATCACCTCGTTGGCGTTCATGTTGGACGAGGTGCCCGAGCCGGTCTGGAAGACGTCGATCGGGAACTGGGCGTCGTGCTCGTTCTCCGCCACATCCGCCGCGGCCTGGGCGATGGCCTCCGCCATGTCCTTCTCGATCACGCCCAGCTCGCCGTTGACCTCCGCTGCCACCGCCTTGACCAGGCCGAGCGCCGCGATGTGGGACGGCTCCAGCGTCCGCCCCGAGATCGGGAAGTTCTCCACCGCCCGCTGCGTCTGCGCCCGCCACTTGGCGCCGGACGGCACGCGCACCTCACCCATGGAGTCATGTTCGATCCTGAACTCACTCATGCCGTCCAGTCTTACCCACCCAGTGCCTCTCCCCCCGAACCCCACCGGCGTTTCCCCTCCGAGCAGGCGTGGGTGCTCTGGGGTGGGTCAGCTGGAGAAGAGGGCCACGATGAGGACGGCGATCACCACGGCGGCCGCGGCGGCCACCGCCATCAGGACCAGCATGCCGTTGCGGTTGCCGGCCGGTTGCTTCTCCTCAGGGCCGGCGATCGCGAACAGGTCCGTGCCGAGGCCGTGGCTCTCGCTGATGCCCTGCTGCGGCCCGACCGGCTGCGGCTGGCCCGGCTGCCGGCCCGGCTGGGGCGGGGGCACCGGGTAGACCTGCTGGCCTGGTGGGTTCTTGGGCGGAGTCGGGATGCGGGTGGTGACCACCGCGCTCTCGTCACCACCCTGGGGTGGCCGGCCGCCCGCGCCCTGGTCAGGCGCCGACGGGAAGGGGCCCTTGGGACGCGAGATGCTGACCGTCCGCTCGGGGTCGTAGTCGTCCCCTCCGCCCGCACCTCCACGCGGCCCACCCTGAGGCGCGCCGGGGCCACCCTGGGCGAACCCGTGCGGCCCGGTGGGAGCCTGAGCGCCGCCCTGGGCGGTCCCCTGCGGTCCCGTGGGTGCCTGACGGCCGCTCCGGGCGGTCGCGTGCGGTCCGGTGGGAGCTTGAGGGCCGCTCTGGGCACCGCCGCGCGGCCCGCCTTGAGGGCCGCCTTGGGGGCCGCCTTGGGGGCCGCCTTGGGGACCGCCTTGGGGGCCTCCTTGGGAGCCTCCGTGCGGGCCGTTGCCCGGCGCGCTTCCGTAGGGCCCGCTGCCCGTACCGCCCGGCGTGTTCCCCTGCGGGCCGTTTCCCGGCCGGCCCGGTGCCGTCCCGGGAGCGCCGCCCGGGGCGGGGGAGGCGAAAGCCTGCTGCCGGCCCGGTGGGGGATAGCTGGGCGGGGTGACCTGAGGCACGGTCGGCGAGTTCGAACCCCGCGCGCCGCCCTGCGGCCCTGAAGCAGCATGCGGGCCCGTGGCACCCCGAGACCCGGGAGCACCCTGCGGGCCCGTGGCGCTGTGGGGGCCTGACGCCGGGTGCGCACCCGACGCGGGGCCACGTCCGCCGGC
>NZ_JBEXLH010000089.1:0-29915 GCF_040609855.1 Nonomuraea sp. NPDC004580
GCCGCCGGCGGAGCCGTCGGCGCCGTGCACGCGGACGCGCGCCTCGCGCCGCTCGCGCGACCCGAGCGGCGCGCCCGGCCAGGGCACGAGCACCGACTCCCCCGACTCGACCCGCCACGTTTCCGTGGCCGACGCGTCGCGGATCTCGATCTCGTACGCCGCCTGCGTCCAGCCGGGCGCGTCGGTGGTCGTGGTCCAGGACAGGCGGGGGCGGCTCTCGCCGATGCCGAGCGGGTCGCGGTGGTGCTCGAAGGCAGGTGGTGTGACGTGTAGCAAGGCGCTCCTTCTGGTCAGCCCTGGATGGCCCCGGCGGTCGTCGCCGGTCACGATCGTGCGGAAGAGGCGGTTGTTGTTGAAACGTTTTAACACCCTGACGCGAGCTAACGTAAACCGCCGTACACCGAGGCGTCAAGACATCATTTGGGGAACGTTGTCCACGATCCTTCCCAGCTCCAGCACCACATCAGGGGTTTGAACAGCACGGCCAGGGCATCGTTGCTCATCACACTGCTGGGGGTGCGCGCGGGCTCCTACACTCGTCACCGACGAGCAGTGACGCGGGCGGGAAGGCGGGACACATGGCCGGACACGGGGCGGGCCACGAGGCGGGCCACAGGGCGGAGCGCGAGCCCAGGCGCCGGGTGACGATCGCGGACGTCGCCCGCCACGCCCAGGTGTCCACCACCGCCGTCTCCAAGGTCCTGCGCAACGCCTACGGCGCCAGCCCCGCCATGCGCGACCGGGTCAAGGCCGCCATCGAGGAGCTGGGCTACCGGCCCCACGCGGCGGCGCGGGCCATGCGCGGGCGCACGTTCACGATCGGCGTGCTGATCCCCCACGTGCGCAACCCGTTCTTCGCCGACGTGCTCGACGGCGTCGGCGAGCAGCTCGGCGGCAGCGGCTACCAGGCGATCCTGGTGCAGGGCGGCAGCACCGACCTGGCCGCCGAGAGCCGGGCCATCGAGGCGCTCGTCGACCGGCAGGTGGACGGCATCCTGATGATCGCGCCGATCACCCCGAAGTCGCGGCTGGAGGAGGTGGCCGGGGAGATGCCGCTCATCGTGCTCGGCCGCCACGAGCGCTCGTCGGCGTACGACGCGGTCTTCGACGACGACGACGCCGGCACCGAGCTGGTCGTGCGCCACCTCATCGAGCTGGGCCACCGCCGCATCGGCCACATCTCGCAGCGCAACGCGGGCCGCGGCAAGCCGGTCGCGCTGCCGCACCTGACGAGGGCGGAGACGTACCGCAGGGTGATGACCGAGCACGGGCTGGCCGGCGAGATCGCGATCGCCACCACGAGCTGGACCGAGGAGGGCGGCTACGACGGCACGCGCGAGCTGCTGGCCCGCTCGCCCCGGCCGACCGCGATCTTCGCGGGCGCCGACCAGGCGGCGTTCGGCGCGCTGTCGGCGCTGCACGAGGCGGGGCTGTCGGTGCCCGATGACGTCTCTGTGGCCGGTTACGACAACACCCGGCTGGCGGCGATGGCCAACATCTCGCTGACCAGCGTCGACCAGGACGGCACGCTCATGGGCAGGACGGCGGCCCGGCTGCTGCTCGAACGCGTCGAGGGGCGTACGGCCGCGATGCGCTTCTCCGTCACCCCGGCCCTGGTGCCCCGGCTGTCCACCGGCCCCGCGCCCGGGTCAGGGGCGGGCGCCTGACCCGCACAGGTAGCCGACCGTCATCTCGCCGACCATTTGCCGCAGCCGGTCGCGGTGCTCGGGCGCGGTCATGTCGCGCCCGAACAGCGCGCCGAACGTGTGCTGGTTGGCCACCCTGAAGAAGCAGAACGCGCTGATCATCATGTGCACGTCGATGGCGTCGGCCTCGGTGACGAAGTCGCCGGAGGCCCGCCCCGTCTCCAGGATGCGGGTGATGAGGTCGAGCACCGGCGCGCCCAGGCCGGCCAGCGCCTCCGACTTGCGGATGTGCTCGGCCTGGTGGATGTTCTCGATCGCGACGAGCTTGATGAAGTCGCGGTGGGCGTCGTGGTGGTCGAACGTCAGCTCCGCCAGCGTGCGGATGGCCTCGACGGGCGCCAGGTGCTCGACGTCGACCGTGCGCTCGACCGCCCGCACCTCGGCGTACGCCTTCTCCAGGACGGCGATGTAGAGCCGTTCCTTGCTGCCGAAGTAGTAGTAGATCATGCGCTTGGTGGTGCGCATGCGGGCCGCGATCTCGTCGACCCTGGCCCCGGCGTAGCCGTAGCGGGCGAACTCGCGCTGGGCGACGTCGAGGATCTCCGCCCGCGTGCGGTCGGCGTCCCGCCGGCGCTCGGCGGTGGCGGGGGTCGAGGTCATTCGCTCATCATAGGCGGCTCCGTCCGGCCTCCGTGGTGCTGGGCGGCGAGGCGGATGGGAGCGTTGGCCGCGCCGTAGCCGGCATAGCCGCCGATCCGCTGGACGATCTCGAAGAACACCCGGCCCACGGTGACCGTGTAGAGGTGCAGGAACGCGCCGCCGTGCGCGTCGCGGTCGTACAGGACGCCCAGCTCCCGCAGCTCCGGCGGCACGTCGTGGCGGGCCTCCAGGTCGTCGTAGTAGTTGGCGGGGATCGGCAGCAGCAGCTCGGGGTGCTCGGCGCGCAGCCTGCGGGCCACGGCGAGCACGTCCTGGCCGGCCAGCGCCACGTGCTGGGGCGGGGGCTGGCCGGCGCCGACCTGGGCCAGGTTGAGCACCATGCGCACGCCGGACCCCTGCGGAGTGGACCCTTGCGGAGTGGACCCTTGCGGAGTGGACATGGCGCGGCTGCGCACCAGCCCGTACGGGTCGGGCACCTCCAGGCTCTCCTGCGGCTGCAGCCCGAGCACTCCCCGGTAGAACAGCAGAGCCTCGTCGAAGTAGTGCGGCGGCTGGGCCAGCGCCACGTGGTCGATGTGGGTGATCCCCGTGCTCCCCGTGCTCCCCGTGCCGCCGGTCCCCTCGGGCGCGAAGTCGGCGAGCCAGGCGTCGTCGCAGAAGAAGATCTCCGTGCCGTCGGGCGCGGCGACCGCGTGCAGCGGCGCGTCCTGCGGGGCGCGCTCGCGCGGCAGCACGGGCGACAGCAGCGACTCGGCGTGCGCGACGGCCCGCCCGGGGTCGGGGCTGTCCAGCCCGATCGCCACCAGCCCGGGTTCCGCGCCGGTCGCACGGGCCCGCCCCGGCTCCGGGTGCTCGCCTGTGCCGGTGGCGTTGACCAGCAGGCGGGCCTCGCCCTGGGACCACAGCTCGACCGGCTTGCCGCTGTGCCTGCCCGTACGGGCGAAGCCGAGGGCGGGGAGGACGCCGTTCAGCGAGCCGGTGCCGGACAGCTCCACGAAGGCGAACCCCGACGGCACGGACGGGTGCGCCACCCCCTGAAGCTGCCTTTCGAGTGCGATGAGCGAGCGCATGCCGTCGCGTGCGGTCCGCCCGGTGCCGGCCTGCCGGAAGTGGTCGTTGAACACCTCCAGCGACAGCGGCCCCGCGTACCCGGCGTTCAGCGCGTGCCTGACCAGCCCCGCGACGTCGAAGCCGCCCTGGCCGGGGAAGCAGCGGTGGTGGCGGCTCCACTGGAGCACGTCCATGGCGAGCAGCGGCGCGTCGGCGAGCTGCAGGAAGAAGATCTTCTCGCCGGGGATGGCCTCGATGCCCAGCGGGTCGGAGCCGCGCGACAGGATGTGGAAGCTGTCCAGGCAGGTGCCCAGGCTGGGGTGGTCGGCCTGGCGGACGATGTTCCAGGCGTGCAGGTACTCGTTGACGTGCCGGCCCCAGGCCAGCGCCTCGTACGCGACGCGGATGCCGTGCCCGGCGGCCCGCTCGGCGAGCAGCCGCAGGTGCTCGGCGGCCAGGCCGTCGTCGGCGATCGTCTCGGGTGAGACGTTCGAGCAGACCAGCAGCAGGTCGGCGCCGAGCCGCCGCATCAGCCGGAACTTGTGCTCGGCCCGCTCCAGGTTGGCCCGCAGGCGGGCGCGCGGCACGCCTTCGAAGTCGCGGAACGGCTGGTAGAGGTCGATGGTGAGCCCCAGGTCCGCCGCTCTGGCGCGGATCTCCTCGGGCGGGAGCGGGCAGGCGAGCAGGTCGTTCTCGAAGATCTCCACCCCGTCGAACCCGGCCGCCGCCACAGCCGTCAGCTTCTCCGTCAGCGTGCCGCTCACCGAGACGGTGGCGATCGACTTGCGCATGGCTCCTCCTCGTGCCGGGGTGGTCAGGTGAGTTCGGTCAGGTGGGCGAGCATGCGTTCGGCGTCCGGGGTGCGGCCGGTGAACAGGCGGAAGGCGTGCGCGGCCTGGAAGACGACCATGCCGCCGCCGTCGAGGGTCCGGCAGCCGAGCGCCCTGGCCCGCTTGAGCAGCTCGGTCTCCAGCGGCCGGTAGACGATGTCGGCCACCCACAGGCCGGGACGGAGCAGCTCGGCCGGCAGCGGCAGCCCCGGGTGGTGCGCCATGCCGGTGGGCGTGGCGTGCACCAGGCCGTCGGCCTCCGCGAGCAGCGCGGGCAGGTCCCCGGTGCCGCCCTGGCGGGCGCGGCCGGCGCTGTGGTGGGCGGCGTGGTGGGCGGCGTGGTGGGCGGCGAGCCGGTCGGCCAGCGCGGCGGCTCTGGCGGGGTCGGCGTCCACGATCGTCAGCACGTCCACGCCGAGGGTGAGCAGCGCGTACGCGACCGCCGCGCCGGCGCCGCCCGCCCCGAGCTGGACGACGTGGCGGGTGGCCGCGCCCGGCAGGCCCCGGGTGAACGACTCGGCGAAGCCCGTCCAGTCGGTGTTGTGCCCGACGGCGCGCTCGCCGTCGAAGACGACGGTGTTGACCGCGCTCAGCATGGCGGCGTCGGGTGACAGCTCGTCGAGGTGCGGGATGACGGCCTGCTTGCAGGGGTGGGTGATGTTGACCCCGTCGTAGCCGAACCGGCGGGCCGTGCGCAGCAGCTCGCCGACGTCGTCGCCGAGCCGGTCGGTGTCGAGCAGCCGGTAGACGTAGCGCAGGCCGTGGTGAGCGGCCTCGCGTTCGTGCAGCGGGGGGCTGAGCGAGGGACCGATGCCCGAGCCGATCAGCCCGGTCAGGTACGAGGTCATGCGGCGCTCCCCGATCAGCAACGTACGGACTAGTGAGTTCGTTATAACCCACCACCGGCGCCCGCGGGAAGCCGTCCTTGACATGTGACGCGCGCCACGTCAGCATTGCTCCCACATTAATTAACTATCTAGTTCGTAAAACACGGGTAACCGGCGCCGGGGGCCGCCACCACCACGCTCACCGAGGAGCCAGAGCCCGAGGAGCTCACGTGACCGACAACGCACCAGGCAACTCCCCAGGCGACTCGCCAGGCAGCCCGCTCGGCAGGGGCACGCCGCGCAAGGCCGCCATCGCCGCCTGGATCGGCAGCGCGCTCGAGTACTACGACTTCTTCATCTACGGCAGCGCCGCCGCGCTGATCTTCGGCCGGGTCTTCTTCGACGACTCCGACCCGGCGACCGCCACCCTCCAGTCGCTGGCCAGCTTCGGCGTCGCCTACGCGGCCCGGCCCGTCGGCGCGTTCTTCCTGGGGCACGTCGGCGACCGGTTCGGCCGCAAGAAGATCATGGTGTTCACGCTCGTCTTGATGGGGCTGTCGACGTTCCTCATCGGCTGCCTGCCCACCCGCGACCAGATCGGCGGGGCCGCGCCCGTCCTGCTGGTGCTGCTGCGCATCATGCAGGGGCTGTCGGCGGCGGGCGAGCAGGCCAGCGCCAACTCCATGACCCTCGAACACTCCCCCGCCGACCGGCGCGGCTACTTCACCAGCTTCACCCTGAACGGCACCCAGTTCGGGCAGATCCTGGCCACGTTCGCGTTCATCCCGGTCGCCGCCCTGCCCGAGGAGCAGTTGCTGACCTGGGGCTGGCGGGTGCCGTTCTGGCTGAGCGTGGCGGTGGCGGTGGCCGGGTGGATCATCAGGCGGCGGCTTGAGGAGACGCCGGCGTTCGAGGAGGAGGTGGCCGCGGGCACCGTGCCGCGCATGCCGCTCGCCGTGCTCTTCCGCGACCACTGGAGCAGCGTGCTGCGGGTGGTGTGCGCGGCGCTCATCGCCACCGTCAGCACGATCTTCACGGTCTGGGCGCTCAACTACGCCACCAGCGACGAGATCGGGCTCGACAACGCCACCATGCTCTGGGTCGGCGTGGCCGCCAACGCCGTCGCGCTCGTCGCGATCCCGCTGTGGGCGCGGCTGTCGGACCGGATCGGGCGCAAGCCGGTGTTCCTCATCGGCGCGATCGGCAGCCCGATCATGATCTTCGCCTACCTGGCGGCCATCAACTCGGGCAGCTATCCGCTGGTGTTCCTCGTCGGCATCCTCACGCTCGGCGTCGTCTACAGCGCCTCGAACGGCATCTGGCCTGCTCTGTACGGCGAGATGTTCAGCACCCGCGTACGTCTGTCCGGCATGGCCATCGGCACCCAGATCGGCTTCGCCATCGCCGGGTTCGCCGTGGCCTCCGCCGCCGGGATCGTCTCCCCCGACGGCTGGCTCGGGCTGCGGGGGTGGACCGGGGTCGGGGTGTTCACCGCGATCCTGTGCGCGATCAGCGCGGTCGCGGTGGCCACGGCGCGGGAGACGTACCGGGTGCCGACGGAGGAGCTCGGCCGGACACCCGCCCCGGCACCGTCCCGCTGACCACCTGCTGGGGCGGCGCGGGACGGCCGGCTCAGCCCTTCTCCTCCTCGTCCAGGACGCGTTGGGCGACGGCGAAGGCGGCGTTGGCGGCCGGGACGCCGCAGTAGACGGCGCTCTGCAGCAGCACCTCGCCGATCTCGTCGGGGGTCAGGCCGTTGCGCAGCGCGGCGCGTACGTGCATGGCCAGCTCGTCCAGGTGGCCCCTGGCGACGAGTGCGGTGAGCGTGATGCAGCTGCGCGTCCGCCGGTCGAGGCCGGGGCGGGTCCAGATCTCGCCCCAGGCGTAGCGGGTGATGAAGTCCTGGAAGTCCCTGGTGAAGCCGGTGGTGCGGGCGACGGCGCGGTCCACGTGCGCGTCGCCCAGCACCTCGCGGCGCACCCGCATGCCGGGGACGGACGGCAGGTGGTCGAGCAGTGCCTTGGTGACGCGCTCCGGCTGGTCGGCAGGGGCCAGGTGGGCGGCGCCGGGCAGCTCGACCAGGGTGGCGCCGGGGATGCCGTCCGCCAGCTGCCTGGCGTGCGCGGGCGGTGTCGCCGGGTCGTCGCGACCGGCCACCACCAGCGTCGGCACGGTGATCTGGGCCAGCTCGGCGCGCAGGTCATAGCCGGCCAGGGCCTCGCAGCAGGCGGCGTACGCGGTGGGGTCGGCGGCGGCGAGGTCGTCCAGGAGCGCCTGGTCGGGCGGGCCCGCGAACCAGCGGCCCGCCGCGCCCTCCAGCAGCGGGCCCGTGCCCTCCGCGCGCACCAGCGCGGCCCGCTCGTGCCAGCCCTCCGGGTCACCGAACCTGGCGCTCGAGCACACCATCGCCAGCGATCTCACCCGGCCGGGGTGGCGGACGGCCAGCGTGGCGCCGATCGCGCCGCCGATCGAGACGCCCGCGTAGTGGAAGCTCTCCATGCCCGCCGCCGTCGTCGCCTCCAGCACCAGCGCGGCCAGCTCCTCGACCGTGCTCGCCGGGAGCGGCTTGGAGCCGCCGTGGCCCGGCAGGTCGAACCTGAGCACCCGGTACGTGCGGGCCAGCGTCCGCACCTGCGGCTCCCACAGGCGGGTGGAGGTGCCGAGCGAGGGGGCGAGGACGAGCGGCTCTCCCCGCTCGGGGCCGTCCAGACGGTGCTGCAACATCAATGGCGTGCCTTGTCTCGATGGTCGCTTACATGCTCGTTTCGCGGGCCTCGTCAGGGGCTCGCGTGGCGGCTTTCTTGGCGGCTTTCGTGGTGGGTGAGGGCTTGGTCGACGAGGGCGGGGGCCGGGGCCGGGGTGCCTTCGACGGAGAGGTTGGCGGCCATGCGGTCCGGGTGGACGCGCAGGCCGGCGACGAGTTCCGCGGCATCCCTGGTGGCGCCGGCGACCAGGCGGAGGGCCTCGCGCAGCGGCTGCCACTCGGCGTGCCAGGCGCCTGAGGGGCGTTCGTCCTCGGCGGCGAGTGCGGCGTACAGGGTGGCGGCCAGCGGGGGCACCTGGCGGGCGGCGGCGGCGATCATCGTGGCCCGCACCGGGTTGTGCTTGTGCGGCATGGACGACGACCCGCCGCCGACGCCCTCGCTCACCTCGCCGATCTCGGTGCGCGACAGCACCAGCACGTCGGCCGCCACCTTCCCGAGCGCCCCCGCCGTGAAAGCCAGCGCCCCAGCGAGGTCGGCCACCGGCGTCCGCAGCACGTGCCACGGCAACACCGGCGCGGCCAGCCCCAGCTCGGCCGCGAACCGCGCCGGCAGTTCCAGCGCCACCGGCCGCGCACCGGACTCCTGCTCGGGTTCCCGTCCCTCACGTAGCTTCCTGGCGTCGGTGTGGAAGGCGGTGAGGGTGCCGGCGGCGGCGCCCAGCTGGGCGGGCAGGGCGTGGCGGGCGGCCGTGAGGCGGACGGAGGCGTCCGTGACCAGGGTCAGCCAGCCCGCCGCCTTGAGACCGAACGTCGTCGGGACCGCCTGCTGGGTGAGGGTCCGTGCGGCCATCGGGGTGGCGCGGTGGTCGGCGGCGAGCGTGGCCAGGCGGTCGATCACCGCGTCCAGCTCGGCCAGCACGGGGCCCAGCGTGCGGTGGGCGACCAGCATCAGGGCGGTGTCGAGGATGTCCTGGCTGGTGGCGCCCCGGTGCACGTACGGGCCGTGCGGCCCGGCCGCCCACCGCAGGTCGGCGACGAGCGGGATGACCGGGTTGCCCCCGGACCTGGCCCGTACGACCAGGCCCGGCAGGTCGAAGGCGTCGGCGCGGCAGGCGGCCGTGACCGCCTCGGCCGCGGCGGCGGGCGCGAGGCCGAGCGCCGCCTGGGCGCGGGTCAGCGCGGCCTCGGCGTCCAGCATCGCCTGGAGCACGGCGGCGTCCCCGGTGGTCTCGGCCGCGCCCCGCATCGGGGACAGCAGGCCGAGGTCAGCGGGATCAGCCGAAGTCAAGGAAGACCGTCTCCTTCTCGCCCTGCAGATGGACGTCGAACCGGAAGACCCCGTCCCGTTCCCGCTCGGCCAGCAGCGTGTGCCGCCGCTCCGCGGGCACGGAGTCGAGGAAGGGGTCCTGCCCGAGGTAGATGCGGGTGTAGAGGTGGTGCAGCAGGCCGCGGGCGAACACGCACACGCTGATGTACCCGTTTCCCGGGCGTACGGTACGCAGCGCCCAGTGGCCGTCGAGATCGGTGGCGACGCGGCCGAAGCCGGTGAAGACGACGCCGTCCCTGCCGAGCACGGCCCCGGTGGTGGGGTCGCGGCGCAGCGTGCCGGGCGCGCCGCGCACCTGCCCGTCCTCGCCGGCCTGCCAGAACTCCAGCAGCGCGTCGGGCACCGGGTCTCCGGCGCCGTCGTAGACGTACCCGTGGACGGCGATGCCGCCGGTCGCGATGTCGCCGCCGCCGGGGAAGGGCAGCGCGTACCCGTAGAACGGGCCGACGGTCTGTGAGGGGGTGGGGTTCACCGGCCTTCCTCCATCCAGGTCGCGGCGGGGCCGTCGAGCACGATGTCCCATCGGTAGCCGAGCGAGAACTCCGGCTCGGACAGGTCGTGCACGTACTCGGCGACGAGCCGCTGCCGGGCGCTCGCGTCGGTGACGGACTGCAGGATCGGGTCGTACGGGAACAGCGGGTCGCCAGGGAAGTACATCTGGGTGACCAGCCGCTGCGTGAACGCGCTGCCGAACAGCGAGAAGTGGATGTGCGCCGGCCGCCAGGCGTTGCGGTGGTTGCGCCACGGGTAGGCGCCGGGCTTGATCGTGGTGAACACGTAACCGCCGTCGTCGCCGGTGAGGCAGCGGCCCACGCCGGTGAAGTTCGGGTCGAGCGGCGCCGGGTGGTCGTCGCGCTGGTGCAGGTAGCGTCCCGACGCGTTGGCCTGCCAGATCTCGACGAGCTGGCCGCGTACGGGCCGTCCCGACCGGTCGAGCACGCGGCCCCGCACGGTGATCCGCTCGCCCAGCGGCTCGCCGAGGTGCTGCCTGGTGAGGTCGTTGTCCAGGGGCGTCACGTCGGTGGCCCCGAACACCGGCCCCGACAGCTCCACCGCCTCGGGGTCCTTGACGGCGACGAGCGGCTGCTTGGGGTGGCGCAGGAGGGTGCTGCGGTAGGGGGCGTAGTCGCGGGCGGGGTGACCGGTCGGGGTGGGGGGCTGCTCGCCGTACGCGGCGATCTCCCGGTCGATGTCGGCCTGCTGGAGGGGTTCGGACATACAGCTGCCTTTCGAGCTATCTGTCGAGGACGACGGCCAGTCCCTGGCCGACGCCGATGCAGAGCGCGGCCAGCCCGGTGCCGGAGCCGGCGGCTGCGAGCCGGTGGGCGACCGCGCCGGTGACGCGGGCGCCCGAGGCGCCGAGGGGGTGGCCGATGGCGATGGCGCCGCCGTCGGGGTTGACGATGGCGGGGTCGAGGTCGGGCAGCTCGGCCAGGCAGCCGAGCACCTGCGCCGCGAACGCCTCGTTCAGCTCGGCGGTCGCGAGGTCGCCGAAGCCCCGGCCCGCCTTGGCGAGTGCCCTGGTGGACGCCTCGACGGGGCCGAGCCCGAAGTAGCGCGGCGCCAGCGCGCTGACGCCGGTGGCGGCGATCCTGGCGAGGGGTTCGCGCCCGCGCAGCCCTTCCTCGTCGGTGAGCAGCAGGGCGGCGGCGCCGTCGTTGAGCGGCGAGGAGTTTCCCGCGGTGACGGTGCCGCCGTCCTTGCGGAAGACGGGCTTGAGCCGGGCCAGCGCCTCCAGGGACGTGTCGTGGCGGATGCCCTCGTCGCGGGTGACGTCGCCGATGGGCACGATCTCCCGCTCGAACGACGCCTTGGCCGCCTTCTGGTGGCTGGCCAGCGCGAACGCGTCCTGCTCCGCGCGGGTGATGCGGTGCTTGTCGGCGATCAGCTCCGAGCCCTCGCCGAGCGCGACGGTGTGCTCGGCGGGCATGGCGGGGTTGACCAGCCGCCAGCCGAGCGTGGTGGAGACCAGCTCCTGGCCGCCGGCGGGGAACGCCCTGTCCGGTTTGGGGAGCACCCAGGGGGCGCGGGTCATCGACTCGACGCCGCCCGCGATCACGGTGCCGGCGTCGCCCATCGCGATGGCCCGGTACGCCTGCACGACAGCCTCCATGCCCGACCCGCACAGCCGGTTCACGGTCGCGCCCGGCGTGGTGATCGGCAGGCCGGCGAGGATGGCGGCCATCCTGGCGACGTTGCGGTTCTCCTCGCCGGCGCCGTTGGCGTTGCCCAGCACGACCTCGTCGGCGCCGTCCAGATCGTTGCGCTCGACCAGCGCCTTGATGACGTGCGCGGCCAGGTCGTCGGGGCGGACGCCGGACAGGGCGCCGCCGTACCGGCCGAAGGGGGTGCGTACGGCGTCGAGGATGTAGACGTCTTTCATGCCAGAACCTCCGCGTCGGTGCGCTCGCGCACGTCGTCCACGCTCACTCCCGGCGCGCGTTCGACCAGCGCGAGCCCCTGCTCGGTGACGTCGAGGACGCCCAGGTCGGTGACGATCCGGTGGACGCACTCCTTCCCCGTGAGGGGCAGCGAGCACTCCTTGACGATCTTGGGTGAGCCGTCCTTGGCGGTGTGATCCATGATCACGATGACCTTGCGGGCGCCGTGCACGAGGTCCATGGCGCCGCCCATGCCCTTGACGAGCTTGCCGGGCACCATCCAGTTGGCCAGGTCGCCGCGGGCCGAGACCTGCATCGCGCCCAGCACCGCCACGTCGATGTGCCCGCCGCGGATCATGCCGAACGACGCCGACGAGTCGAAGAAGGCGGCGCCCTCCCGCACCGTCACGGTCTCCTTGCCGGCGTTGATCAGGTCGGGGTCGACCTCTTCCTCGCTCGGGTAGGGGCCGACGCCGAGGATGCCGTTCTCGGAGTGCAGCACGACGTCCACGCCGGGCGGCAGGAACGACGGGATGCGGGTGGGCAGGCCGATGCCCAGGTTGACGTAGTCGCCGTCGCGCAGCTCGGCGGCCGCCCGCGCGACCATCTCGTCCCTGGTCCAGCTCATCCGGTCACCGTCCGCTTCTCGATGGACTTGTCCGCGGCCTGCTCGGGGGTGAGCACGAGCACGCGCTGCACGAACACGCCGGGCAGGTGCACCTCGTCGGGGTCCAGCTCGGTCAGCTCCTCGACCTCGGCGACCGTGACGCGGCCGGCCATCGCGGCGAGCGGGTTGAAGTTGCGGGCGGCCTTGCGGAAGACCAGGTTGCCGTGGCGGTCGCCCTTGGCGGCGCGGACGAGGGCGAAGTCGGTACGGATGCCGCGTTCGAGCACGTACTCGCGGCCGTCGAACTCGCGTACCTCCTTGGGCGGCGAGGCGACCGCGATCGAGCCGTCCGGGTTGTGGCGCAGCGGCAGGCCGCCGTCGGCGATGGGGGTGCCGACGCCGGCCGGGGTGTAGAAGGCGGGGATGCCGCTGCCGCCCGCGCGCAGCCGCTCGGCCAGGCTGCCCTGCGGGGTCAGCTCGACCGTCAGCTCCCCGGACAGGTATTGGCGGGCGAACTCCTTGTTGTCGCCGATGTACGAGGCGGTCACGTGGGCGATGCGCCCGGCCGCCAGCAGCACGCCCAGGCCGCCGCCGTCCACGCCGCAGTTGTTGGAGACCACGGACAGGCGGGTGACGCCGGTGTCGTACAGGGCCTTGATCAGGACGTTGGGGATGCCGCTGAGGCCGAAGCCGCCGACGGCGAACGACGCGCCGTCACGCACGCCTGCCAGCGCCTCCGCGGCCGTGGCGACCACCTTGTCTCTCGGCACGACGCTCCGATCGTGGATGTGTTCGCTCTGCGAACTTTTGTTCACTATTATGAGGATTTCAGTATGTGTGTGGGTTGGCTGGCCTGTCAAAGGTCCCCCTCATCCCTTCCAGGAGGAGCCGATGGAACCGGCCGGAACCCTCGAACGCGGGCTGAGCGTGCTGCGCGCGCTCGCCGCCGATCCGCGGCGGCCGGCCCGCGCCACGGACCTCGTGCGGGCGACCGGGCTGGCCAGGTCCACCGTCGACCGGGTGCTCGGGACGCTCGCGCACCTCGGCTACGTGCGGGCCGAGGGACGGGACGTGGTGCTCGCGCCGCGGCTGATGGAGCTGGGCGAGGCCTATCTGTCCGGCTCGGGGCTGCGGGACGCCGTCACCGGCCCTGCGGCGCGGCTCGCCGACGAGCTGGACGAGTCGGTGTCGGTGGCCGTACGGGACGGGGACGGGGTGCGGTTCGTCGCGCAGTTCACCCGGCGGCGGCGCATGTCGGTGACCTTCCGGGTCGGTGACGTCCTGCCCGCCTCCCGCTGCGCCGCCGGCCTCGCCCTCCTCGATCCCGCCAAGCCGTGGGCCGAGGACGACCAGCTCATCGAGCCCGGCCTGATCGCCGTGGCGGTCCCGGTACGAGGCGAGCCGGCCTGTGCGGTGAGCGTGGTGAGCCACACCAGCCGGCACACGGTCGCCGAGCTGCGCGACCACTGCCTGCCCGCCCTCCGCGAGACGGTCGCCGAGATGGAAGCCGCCCTCGCCGCCCCCGCCCCGCAGGCCGCGCCCCCGGCCCCCGGCCCGTCGGCTCCTCCAGCAGGTCCCGTCACCCCCGCGACCTCCTCGTCCTTGGACGCGGCCAAGGAGGCGAAGCGGGAGCTGGGGATGGGGTTCCTGCAGTCGCTGGCGCGGGGGCTGGCGGTGATGGTGGCGCTCGGGTCGGCGCGGGGCGGGGTGACGCTCGCCGACTGCGCGAAGGTGACCGGCCTGCCTCGGGCGACCGTGCGGCGGGCGGTGCAGGCGCTGGAGCGGCTCGGGTACGCCGCCGCGCACGGCACCCGGTTCACGCTGCTGCCCCGGGTGCTGGAGCTGGGCTACGCGCACCTGTCGGGGCTGACGTTCCGGGAGATCGTCCAGCCGCATCTGGCCGACCTCGCCGCCCGGGTCGACGAGTCGGCGTCCGTCGCGGTGCTGTCGGGCGACGACGTCCTGTACGTGGCGCGGGTCCAGACCGTGAGCCTGATGAGCGTGAACATCACCGTCGGCACCCGCTTCCCCGCCTACGCGACCTCCATGGGCCGGGTGCTGCTGGCCGAGCAGCCCGACGAGCGGCTGGCCGCGATCGAGCCGCGCCGGCTGGCCGCGCGGACCATCACCTCCCGCGACGAGCTGCGCGCCCTCGTCCGGCGGGCCGCCGCCGACGGCTACGCGCTGGTGGACCAGGAACTGGAGGAGGGCGTACGGTCCATCGCCGTCCCCATCAAGGACGGCACAGGGCGCACCGTCGCCGCCGTGAACGTCGCCACCCACGCCGGGCGGGCCGGCAACGACGCGCTGGTCCGCGACGTGCTGCCGGCGCTGCGCGAGACGGCCGCGAAAATGGCGGCGGATCTCGCGTACACGGGCGCCGTCGCGGCCGAGTGAACGCATTAGTATCCGTGGCATGAAGGCCGCAGTGCGCGCCAGATATGGCCCGCCGGAAGTGGTTCGCGTCGCAGAGGTGGAAAAGCCGGTCCCCGGTCCTGGTGAGCTGCTCGTCAAGGTGCGCGCGACCACGGTCAACCGCACTGATTGCGCGATGCGGGCGGCCAAGCCGTTCCTGTGGCGATTTTTCACGGGGCTCGTCCGGCCTGCGAAGATGCCTGTTCTCGGCACCGAATTCGCCGGTGAGGTGGTGGCCGTGGGGGCGGGCGTCGGGCTGTACAAGGCCGGGGACGACGTGTTCGGGTACAACGACGGCAGGTCGGGGGCGCACGCGCAGTTCCTGACCGTTCGCGAGAGCGGCACGCTGGCGGCGTTGCCCGAGGGGCTGACGTACGAGGAGGCCGCGCCCGGCACCGAGGGCGCCCACTACGCGCTCTCCATGATCAGGACGGCCGGGGTGCGGGCCGGTCACGACGTGCTGGTCCACGGCGCCACCGGCGCGATCGGGTCGGCCGCCGTGCAGCTTCTGAAGCACCACGGCGCCTGGGTCACCGCCGTCTGCGGGCCGCATCATCTCGATCTCGTCCGCGGGCTCGGGGCCGACATGGTGGTCGACCACACCTCCACCGATTTCACCGCCGACGAGCGCCGATATGACGCCGTGCTGGACGCCGTCGGCAAGAGCACGTTCGGGCGGTGCAGGAAACTGCTCAAGCCCCGGGGCGTTTATGTCGCCGCCGACGTGGGTCCTTTCTGGCAGAACCTCTTACTCACCGCCGCCGGGCCCTTACTCGGCGGCCGGAGGGTGAAATTCCCGCTGCCCCGGCATGACGCGGAGATGGCCCGGCAATTCAAGGAGCTGCTCGAGTCGGGCGCATTTCGGCCGGTCATCGACCGCCATTATCCCCTGGACGAGATCACGGACGCCCACCGCTATGTTGACACCGGCCAGAAGGTGGGAAACGTCGTCATCGTCGTCCCCCACGCCGAGGAGGCGTGACCAGTCGGCGGAAGGCCGGTCATGGGCTCAGGGCGGTGACGGCGACCACCAGCCCTCCCGACGGAATCTTGACCCGCTCTTATAACGACATAGAGGGATGAACACGGCGG
Organism: Nonomuraea sp. NPDC004580; assembly: GCF_040609855.1. Taxonomy (NCBI): domain Bacteria; kingdom Bacillati; phylum Actinomycetota; class Actinomycetes; order Streptosporangiales; family Streptosporangiaceae; genus Nonomuraea; species Nonomuraea sp. NPDC004580. Next base: position 15,540 of record NZ_JBEXLH010000089.1, read on the forward strand.
GTCCCGTTAGCGTTTCGCTTATGACCGGACCGACCGCGTTCACGGTGAACGGCCAGCCCGTGCGGCTCGACCTCGACCCGCGCGAGTCCCTGCTCGACGTGCTGCGCGAGCGGCTGGCTCTCACCGGCTCCAAGAAGGGCTGCGACCACGGCCAGTGCGGCGCGTGCACGGTCCACCTGGACGGCCGGCGGGTCGTATCCTGCCTGACCCCGGCCATCCAGGTGCACGGCAGGTCGGTCACCACGATCGAGGGCGTGTCGGGCGTGGGCGGGCTGCATCCCTTGCAGGAGGCGTTCGTGGACAACGACGCGCTGCAGTGCGGCTACTGCACGCCGGGCCAGGTGATGTCCGGCCTGGCCTGCATCGCCGAGGGGCACACGGGCGACGACGACCAGATCCGCGAGTACATGAGCGGCAATCTGTGCAGGTGCGGCGCGTACACGGGCATACTCGCCGCCGTACGCCAGACCGCGGCGCTCCGGGAGGAGTGAGCCGTGCGCCCCTTCGCCTACACCGCCCCCGCCACCCTCGACGAGGCCGTCAGCGCCCTGGTGGCGGCCGGGCCCGGCGCGCGGGTGCTGGCCGGCGGCACCACCCTGTACGACCTGATGAAGCTGGACATCGAGACCCCGCACAGCGTCGTGGACGTGCGCGCGCTGCGCGAGCTGGCGGGCATCGACACGGCGGGCCCGGCCGAGCTGTCGTTCGGCGCGGGCGCGCTGATGGCCGACGTGGCCGAGGACCCGGTGCTGCTGCGCGACTACCCCGCGCTGGCCGAGTCGCTGGCCAAGGCCGCCTCCCAGCAGCTGCGCAACATGGCGACGGTGGGCGGCAACCTGCTGCAGCGCACCCGCTGCGGCTACTTCAGGGGCGGCCCGCCGTTCGCCTGCAACAAGCGGGAGCCGGGCAGCGGCTGCGCCGCGATCGGCGGGCTGGACAGGGGGCACGCGCTGCTCGGCGGCAGCGAGGCGTGCGTCGCGACGTACCCGGGTGACTGGGCGGTCGCGCTGATCGCGTTCGACGCCGTGGTGGACGTGGCGGGCCCGGGCGGCACGCGGACGATCCCGCTGGCCGAGCTGCACGTCGAACCCGGCGACACGCCCGCCAGGGAGCACACGCTGGCCGCCGGCGAGATCATCACCCGCATCCGCGTGCCGGTCACGCCGGTCGGGCGCGGATCGACGTACCACAAGGTCAGGGACCGGGAATCGTACGCGTTCGCGCTGGTCTCGGCCGCCGCCGCGGTGCGCTTCGACGGTGACGGGAGCGTGGCGGAGTGCCGCATCGCGGTGGGCGGGGTCGCCACCAGGCCGTGGCGCTGCCCGGACGCCGAGCGGGAGCTGACCCGGGCGGTGCTGGACGAGCGGTCCGCGCGCCGGGCGGGCGAGGCCGCGTTCGCCGGGGCCCGTCCTGGCGCGCACAACGGTTTCCGGGTCGAGCTGGGCGTCCGCACCGTGGCCGAGGCGCTGCGGATCGCCGGGGAGCGGGCCGTACGATGACGGACTTCGCGATCCCCCGCGTCGGCGCGCGGGAGAAGGTCACCGGGACCGCCCGTTTCGGCGCCGACCGCACACCGGGGGGCTGCGCGTACGCGATGCCCGTGGTGGCGACCGCCGGCAAGGGCCGCATCACGCGCCTCGACACCACCCAGGCCACCGCCGTGCCCGGCGTGCTGCTCGTCCTGTCGCACCTCGACGACCTCGGCATCGTCCCGGCCGGCTCGCTCATGCGCGGCGGCTACGCCTTCCAGAGCCTGCAGCCGCTGCTGGACGACCGGATCGCCTACCGGGGCCAGCCGATCGCGCTGGTCGTGGCCGACACCCTGGTCGCCGCGACGGAGGCGGCCGCGCTCGTGCGGGCCGAGTACGACGAGGAGCCGATCGCGGTGGAGCTGGGCGCGGCCGGCACCGAGACCCAGGAGGCGGCGCTGGCCGACGTGGTGGCCGGCGACGCCGACGGCGAGTACGAGCGCAGCCCGCTGCGCATCGACGAGACGTACGAGACGGGGCCGCAGCACCAGGTGCCGATGGAGCTGATCGGCGGCGTGGTCGAGTGGCACGGCGACACGGTGATGGTGCACGAGGGCACGCAGACCGTCGGCGCGCTGCGCGGCGGCCTGGCCAGGCAGCTCGGCATCGACCCCGCGCAGGTGCGGGTGATCTCGCCGTACGTGGGGGGCGCGTTCGGCCAGAAGAACGCGCTGCAGCCGCACCTCGCGCCGCTGGCCGTGGCCGCCCGGCGGCTGGGCAGGCCGGTCAAGCTGGTGCTGCCGCGCGCCCACACCTTCCACGCGGCGAGCTTCCGCCCGCTGAGCAGGCACCGGGTACGGCTGGGCGCCGACCGATCGGGCCGGCTGCTGGCCGCGATCCACGAGGTGGACCAGCAGGACTCCCGGCACGACCTGCTGCCTGCCACGTACACGGAGCTGACCTCCCGCCTGTACGACATCAGGAACTTCCGCGGCCGGCAGCGCCACGTCAGGACCGACACGCAGTCGCCCGGCTTCATGCGGGCCCCGTTCGAGCACCCGGCGGCGTTCGCGCTGGAGTCGGCCATCGACGAGCTGGCCGTCGCCACCGGCCGTGACCCGGTCGAGCTGCGCCTGGCCAACGACGCGCGCACGGACCCGGTGACCGGCAAGCCGTTCTCCTCCCGGCACCTGGCGGACTGCCTGCGGCGCGGCGCCGAGCTGTTCGGCTGGGCGCAGCGCCGCCCCGACCCGTGCTCGATGCAGGAGGCCGACGGGACGCTGGTGGGCTGGGGCGTCGCGGTGGGCGCGTACCCGTCGAAGACCGTCCCGATCCAGGCCAGGCTCACCGCCGACGCCGACGGCCGGGTGCTGCTCGAAGTGGGCGGCCACGAGATGGGGCAGGGCATCACGACCGCCCTCGTCGCCGCCGTGGCCGGCGACCTCGGCATCGCGCCCGACTCCGTCGCCGTCGCGGTCGGCGACACCGCCCGCGTGCCGCACCACCTCACCCCGGGCGCCTGGGGCACCAACAGCACGATGCCGGCCGTGCACGCCGCGCTGCTCCGGCTGCGCGAACGGCTCGGCGCCGCCCCCGACGGGCCGGTGGACGTGGCGGCGTCGGTCAAGCAGGCGGGCGGGGACGACGTGGTGACCGAGGCCGTCACCCAGGCGCCCGGCCAGCCGCCGGAGATGGCCGACCGCATGCGCACCGGTCTCGCCGCGCCGACCGGCCCCGAATACCCCGGCTTCGTCTCCTTCAGCTTCATCGCCCACTTCGCCGAGGTCAGGGTGGAGCCGGTGACGCGGCGCATCCGCGTGCCCCGGGTGGTCAGCGTGGCCGACTGCGGCAGGGTGGCCAGCCCGGTCACCGCCGACGCCCAGGTGCGCGGCGGGGTGGTGTGGGGCATCGGCGCGGCGCTGCACGAGCACAGCGAGGTCGATCCCCGCTACGGCGGCTTCGTCAACAGCGACCTCGCGGACTACGTGATCCCGGTCAACGCCGACGTCGGCACGATCGAGGTGGACATCATCGGCGAGCCCGACTTCGCGCTCAACCCGATGGGCGTCAAGAGCCTCGGCGAGGTGGCGCTGGTCGGCGTCGCCCCCGCCATCGCGAACGCCGTCTTCCACGCCACCGGCCGCCGCGTCCGCCGCCTGCCGATCCTCGTCGAGGACGTGCTGTGAGCCGTCCCGCGTGCTCAGCGGGGGAAGTCGTCGAGCTCACGGACGGCCTGGTCGAGGTCGTCGGCGACGCCGTCGCGCAGCAGCCGCCCGTACAGGCCCTCCCCGGCCGCGCCGTAGCGGCGGATGCGGGCCGCGCGGGCGGTCATGCGCGACTGCAGCTCCCTGATGAGCGCGTCGGTGCTGCCGTCCCAGCCGTAGGCGTCGAGGAACAGCCGCAGCCTGCGGGGGCGCGCGTCGAAGTCGGTGAAGCCCTCCAGCTCGGCGGTACGGCGGGCGTGCAGCGGCACCCAGCCGTGCGCCATCCAGCTCACGTCGGAGTCGGCGGTGACGGGGCCGGCGAAGTCCCAGTCGAAGAAGCCGGTGATGCGGCCGTCGTGCCAGGCGGCGTTGAACGGGCTGGCGTCGTTGTGCGCGATGATCAGGCCGGGCGCCCACCTGCCGCCCATCCGCCAGCGCGCGCCGGCGGACGGCACGAAGTCGGCGACCGCCTCGTGGTAGGCGCGCGTCCACTCGGCGACCTGGACGAGCGACTCCTCCGTACGGGTCCACCAGGGCCACACGACCTCGCCGCCCATGGTCTCGCCCTCGAGGTAGGTGAGGATCTCGCGGCCCTCGTCGTCGATGCCGAGCACGCGCGGGGCGCCCGCGAACCCCTTGCGTTCGAGGTGCCGCAGCAACTCGTGGACGGACGGGGTCCAGGGGCGTACTTGACGGCGTACGGTGTGGCCGATCCGCACGGCGCCGCCGTCGTTGCCGCCGTCGAGCCGATCCCGCCCCACGCCGAGGACACTGCCAGCCCACGCGGGTCCCGTCAACAGCCCGCGACGCACGGCCACGGTCGTCCACGGTTCCCGCGTCGTTCACGTCACCGTGTTGTAGGCGATCACCGCGAAACCCCTAGCGGGCGATTGCACCATGCAAAGATAAGAGGGGCGAACCGTAGGGATGCGGAGGGGTGGAATGGGCAGCATCGACCGTGCCGGCTTCTCCTGGGTGGTCACGCAACGTGATGACGCCGCCGTCCTGTGTCCCTGCGGGGACCTGGACCTGTCGTCCATGGAGGAGTTCCGCAGCGGCCTGGCGGAGGCGATGTCGTGCCTGCGCCCGCCGCTCGTCGTCGTGGACCTGCACGAGGTGGACTTCTGCGACTCCTCGGGGCTGAACGCGCTGATCTGGGCGGCGAACACGGTGGAGGCCGCGGGCGGGCGGCTGCGCCTGAGCGGCCTGCAGCCGAGGGTGAGCCGGCTGATGCGGATGACCGGCCTCGACCGGCGCTTCACCCTCCAGGACGCACCGACCGGGCAGTGAAGGCCGCCAGGCCGGCCCGGTCAGCCGCCCGTCAGCCGCCCGTCAGCCGCCCATGCGGCCGTCCTGGCTGTGGCGGTTCTCCAGGCCGGCCATCGAGGAGCCGTCGTCCTGGACGCCGCGCCCGTTCTCGATGGAGCCGGGCGAGTAGTAGCGCCGCAGCCAGTCGGCCAGCCCGTCGAGGCCGGGCAGCAGCACGCGCTCGGTGATGTTGGCCTGGTCGAGCCGCTGCCTGATCTCGGCCTTGACCGGGGCCGGGATCACCCACTGCCGCCCCAGCCCGGGGTGGTCGGCCAGCCAGTCCTCCAGCTGGTACGTCACGTCCGACAGCACCGACAGCACCGACGACTGGTTGATCACCCGCTCGTCCAGCGACGGCGGCTCGAAGAAGGCCAGGAACGGCCCGTCGTCGCCGAGCCGGTCGAAGCGGTCGAGCGAGGGGGCGACCCCGGCGAGCATCTCGGTGGTGAACACCAGCGCGCCCTCGGCCGCGAGCGGGGCCCGCAGCGAGTCCGGCAGCAGCCGGTGGGCGGCGGCGCAGTCGACGGACAGCAGCACGCCGTCGTCCTCCGGCCAGGTCGCGGTGGCGAAGTGCAGGGCGACGAGCGGGGAGAACGTCCAGTCGAGCAGGCGGGTGGGCAGGCCGTGGTGCTGTCCGAGCGCCAGCCAGTCCCAGACGGTCGGCCCGGGGGCCTGCCGATGCGCATATTTCCGGAAATTTCGTATGAGATGGGACTCGACCTGCCCGTAATGGCCGCGCAGCCGCGCGAGCCCCGACATGTGCGAGTACGTGCTGCGCGCGAGGCCGCGGAAGACCAGCGACGTGTGCGCCGGCCCGCACCCCTCGCTCCGGCCCGCCTCCCCGATCGCGTCGTCCAGCTCGCGCCACGACGACACCGTGACCACTTCCATCACCCTTGCGTTGCCCCAGCTCACGCCCTCCACACCTGCCCTCATCACGGCCGGCAGCCGGACCTGGACAAGGCCCGGCGCCGATCCTACGGCGGAGTGTTCCCGATCACTCCGCTCTGATGAGGTGACGTCTCGTGACTCCTCCGCCTCCTGAAGGGAGCGGCCTCTCGCTGCGCCGCCCGAAGGCGACGGTCCCCTCGGGAGAACCTGATGGTGGCATCGGCGGTGCGGCGCGCCCTGTGACGAGCGGTCAGCCGGAGAAGAGCTGGGTGAGCTTCAGGAGCAGCTCGTACACCCCGTACGCGAAGGGCACGCCCACCCACACCCAGGCCAGCGCCATCAGCCAGGTACGCCGCTCGCTCATACGGTCTGTCCCTTCTGCACCGGCTGCGCGGGTCGTTCGTGGAACCTCTCGTGGACCGGCCTGATCAGCTCGTTGGCGAGGAAGCCGATGGCGAGCAGGCCGATCATGATGAACAGCGACGTGGTGTACAGGTCGGAGCCGGAGCGCCCGGCGTTCTCCTGCGCGTCGGCGATGGCGTTGACGATGAGCGGGCCGAGCACGCCAGCGGTGGACCAGGCGGTGAGCAGCCGGCCGTGGATGGCGCCGACCTCGTACGTGCCGAACAGGTCCTTCAGGTACGCGGGCACGGTGGCGAAGCCGCCGCCGTAGAAGGACAGGACGCCGAGCGCGCAGAGGATGAACAGCGGCTTGGACGCGTCGCCCGCCAAGGCGATGGCGAGGTAGAGCAGCGCGCCGACGCCCAGGTAGACCCGGTACATGTTCTTGCGCCCGATGAGGTCGGAGGTGGAGGACCAGACGAAGCGGCCGGCCATGTTCGCCAGCGACAGCAGCGCGACGAACCCGGCGGCGGCGCCCGCCGCGACGGCGGCCGTGGTGCCGGCGAAGAAGTCCGTGATCATCGGGGCGGCCTTCTCCAGGATGCCGATGCCGGCCGTGACGTTGCAGCACAGCACGACCCACAGGAAATAGAACTGCGGGGTGCGGATGGCGTTGCGGGCGGAGACGTCGGCGGTGGTGATGAGCGGCCTGAGCCGGGTGGTGGGCGGTTTCCAGCCCTTGGGCGTCCAGCCGTCCGGCGGGACGCGGACGAGCAGCACCCCCATCGACATGAACACGGCGTAGACGACGCCGTGCACGAGGAACGTCGTGGCGATGCCGGTCGTGCCGGTGCCGAAGGAGGAGAGCATCTGCGCCGACCAGGGCGAGGCGATGAGCGCGCCGCCGCCGAAGCCCATGATCGCGATGCCGGTCGCCATGCCGGGCCGGTCGGGGAACCACTTGATGAGGGTGGAGACCGGGGAGATGTAACCGATGCCGAGCCCGATGCCGCCGACGAAGCCGTAGCCCAGCACGACCAGCCAGTACTGCCGGGTGAGCACGCCCAGTGCCGACAGCAGGAACCCTGAGGAGAAGCAGGTCATCGAGACGAACATGGCCCAGCGGGGGCCGTTGCGCTCGACGAGCGTGCCGCCGAAGGCGGCCGACAGGCCGAGCATGACGATGCCGAGCTGGAAGGGCAGCGCGCTCTGGGTGCCCGACAGGCCGAGCGCCGACTCCAGCGGGGGTTTGAAGACGCTCCACGCGTACGCCTGGCCGATGGCGAGGTGCACGGAGAGCGCAGCGGGCGGCACGAGCCAACGGCTCCAGGTGGGCGCCGCCACAATACGGGAACGACTGAGGAAGGCTTGGGGACTCGTGGACCTCGTACTGTCTGCCACGCATCACGGCTACCACATACGGTATGCAGTATTTAAAGGTTGTACGACCTTTACGACGAGCGGTCAGATCCTGTCGGCGAACGGCGGGAATCTTGGAGGCGACATTGACGGAGCCGAAGGCCACGATCACGACCGGTCGCGTGCGGGGCCGCCGCGAGAACGGGGTGGCCGCCTTCCGTGGCATCCCTTGCGCCCGGCCGCCCCTCGGTGACCTGCGCTTCGCCGCCCCCGTACGCCCTGAGGCGTGGGACGGCGTCCGCGACTGCGCGGTGTTCGGCCCGCCACCGCCGCAGCACGGCGCGACGGATCGCTGACAGAAAGCTGCCTGACGGTGGACGTGTGGTCCCCCGACCTCGGGGCGCGGCTGCCGGTGATGGTGTACGTCTACGGGGGCGCGTACCGGAGCGGCGACGCGGCCGACTCCGTCTATGACGGCGCGACGCTGGCCGGGGAGGGCGTCGTCGTGGTGACCTTCACCTACCGCGTGGGCGCCGAGGGGTTCGCCCAGCTGGTGGGCGCGCCGGCCGACCGGGGGCTGCTCGACCAGGTGGCCGCGCTGGAGTGGGTGCGTGACAACGTGGCGCCGGGGAGCCGCCTGACGCGGCTCTTCGACGCCGAGCCGGCGGTCGTGCCCTACCCGGAGGAGACCTCGCGCCGCCTGTGGGCCGCGCACACCTTCGGCGCGCTCCCCCTCCTCGGGGCCCACTAGGGACATCCCTGGGCCGGCCCCCGTGGCGGGCCCCGGGGCGCCGGTGGCACCGTGCCCGTATCCGGCGACGACCAGGGGCGGGTGTGACGATGAGCGAGCCATCGGGCGGAGTGGGCAAGCAGCAGCTGCAGGACTTCCTGCGAGCGGCGGACCGGGGCGGGCTGACGCTCGACGACCGCAGGCTCCTGGTCCAGCAGGCGCTGCTGCTCATCGAGCAGAACTACGTGCACCTGCCGCTCAAGGCCGCCATGCACGCGGTGAATCCGGTGCAGCGGCTGCGCCTGCTCGCCCTGCGGCTGAGCCGGCAGACGCCCGCGACCATGGGGCCGGAGTGGCGCTTCCACGCGGAGCTGTCGGAGATCTTCCACTCGGTACGCGACCTGCACACCAACTACGTGCTCCCCCAGCCGTACGCGAGCAGGATCGCGTACCTGCCGTACCTCATCGAGGAGTACTACGAGGGCGGCGAGCGGCACTACGTCGTCACCAGGACCGTCGAGGGCTACTCCGCGCCCGGCTTCGGCCCCGGCGTGGAGGTGACGCACTGGAACGGCGTCCCCATCGACCGGGCCGTGGACGTCAACGCCGCCAGGTTCGCCGGAAGCAACCCGGCGGCCAGGCACGCGCGCGGCCTGCAGTCCATGACGATCAGGCCGCTGCGCCTGCACGTCCCGCCGGACGAGACGTGGGTGGTGCTGACGTACGTCGGGGACGACGGGATCAGCAGGGAGCTGCGGGAGAGCTGGCGGGTCACCGAGAACCAGCCGTCGTTCGTGGACGCCGACCGGCTCAGCGTGGCCGCCGTCGCGCAGGGCCTCGACCTCGGCGCCGACGAGATCGGCCGGGCGCTCAAGACGCTGTACGTCCCCGAGGCCGTCACCCCGCACGAGACGCTCGGCGGGGCCGAACTCGCCGGACTGCCGGCGGAACCGCCGGCGGAGCGGGACGGCGTGGTCCCGACGTCCATGCCAGGCTTCTTCAAGGCCAGGAGCGTCACCACGCGGTCGGGCACGTTCGGCCACATCAGGGTCTTCAGCTTCAACGTCAACGACCCCGACGCCTTCGTCCGGGAGTTCGTCCGCCTCATCGGGCTGCTGCCGCAGAGCGGGCTGATCGTGGACGTGCGCGGCAACGGCGGCGGCCACATCTACGCCTCGGAGTTCCTGCTGCAGACGCTCACGCCGCGCCCCATCGTGCCCGAGCCCACGCAGTTCGTCACGACGGCGCTCAACATGCGGATCTGCGCCCAGCACCGCGAGGACCCGACCGGCCAGATCGACCTCGGCCCCTGGTTCCCGTCGATGGAGCAGGCGCTGGAGACGGGAGCGGTCTACTCGGGCAGCTTCCCCATCACGCCTCCTGGCGGCGCGAACGCGCTCGGTCAGCAGTACCACGGCCCGGTCGTGCTCATCACGAACGCCCTGTGCTACTCGGCGACCGACATCTTCGCCGGCGGCTTCCAGGACCACCGGATCGGCGAGATCCTCGGCACCGACGACAACACGGGCGCGGGCGGCGCCAACGTCTGGACGCACAGCCTGCTCAAGCTGCTGCTCGAACTGCCGTCGCCGGTGCGGGACAGCCCGTACAGGACGCTGCCGGGGGAGGCGGGCATGCGGGTGGCGATCCGGCGCAGCCTGCGCACCCACGACCTGGCCGGCACGCCGGTCGAGGACCTCGGCGTGGTGCCCGGCCACCGGCACATGATGACCCGCAGGGACGTCATGGAGGACAACCCCGACCTGCTCGCCCGAGCCGGCGAACTGCTGGCCGCACGCCCGGTGCGCCGCCTCGACGTCCGCCGGACGGCGGACGGCCTGGCCCTGGACACCCGCCTGGTGGACCGCGCGGACGTCTACCTGGACGGCCGTCCGAGCGTGTCGGCGGACCTGACAGGGGAGACGACGACGCTGCAGGTCCCGGGCGTCGCCTCCGCACACGTCATCAGGGTCGAGGGCTTCGCCGGCGGCGACCTGGTGGCGGCCCGCACGATCGTGCACCCCTGACCGCTTTCAGCTCCTTCCCGCCATGGCGAGGTCCGCCTCGGCGACCAGCGGGCTGCCCCGGTGGCGCTGCCAGCCCGCTCGCAGGCGGCGGAGCTCGTCGCCCACACGGGCCGAGGAGATCAGCGGGACGTCGTCGCGGAGGAGGAGCGCGGTGACGGCGGCCTGCTCCGGGTCGCCGGCGCGCAGGTAGGCGTGCGCGGTGCGCAAGCCGATGAGGACGCGGGTGCGGGTCTCGACCGGGCGGCGGGCGCGCATGGAGGCGGCGAAGTGGCGGGCGGCGGTGGCGTGGTCGCCGAGCCTGGTGAGGGTCAGCCCGATCTGGTGCTCCAGCGACTCGCGCCGGTAGTTGCCCGTCCACTCCGACTCAGGCGCCGAGTCGGCGCGTTCGAGCTGCGTCTCGGTGCTGCGCAGCAGGTTGAGCGCGTCCCAGCGGGTGCCGGCCGCCGCGTGCGTCTCGGCGCGCATGCCGGTGATCCAGGCTAGGGTCCGGTCGGGTCCGCGCCCGCCGAGCACGGACGCGGCGGCGTCGGCGAGCGCCAGCGCCTCGCCGTCATGACCCAGCTCGGCGGCCTGTACCGCCATGCTGCGCAGCGCCGTCGCACGCAGCACCAGGTCGCCCGCCTCGTCGGCGAGCCGCACGGTGCTGATGTAGTAGCGCTGGGCCAGGGCGTTCGCGCCGGCGTCCATCGCCATGTACGCCGCCAGGTAGCTCAGCTCGGCCGCCGCCGTGAACAGGTCCGGCCTGCTGCGCCCTGTCGCGTTCGCGAGCAGCGGCGTGACCTCGCGCGACAGGTACGCCGCCACCGCCTGCCTGGCGTGGCCGCCGCCGTACCGGTCGTCGAGGTCGGCGAAGCTCGCGGTGACGGCGCGGATGCGGACCACGTCGCCCGCGCCAGGCCGGCCCACGGGGCGCCGGGCCGGCCCCCGGGTCCCCCCGTCGGCCAGGCCCGACAGCGCGGCCAGCGTGAACGTGCCGGCCGTCAGCACCGTACGGCGGTTGAGCAGGTCGTCCTCCCCCAACCCCGCGAGCCGGGCGACCGGGTCGCCGCGCCACGGGTCGTCGGGCGGCGGCGACCCGCCGGGGTCCGGCCAGCCGAGGTGCGCGGGGCGCAGGTCGGGCCGGTCGAGGCGGCGCCGGAAGGCCTCGACCGCCGCGTGCACGGCCTCGGGCCGCGGCACCGTACCGGTCAGCCAGTGCCCCACCGCGGAACGGTCGTAGTGGATCCGCTCCCCGCTCTCCGCGGCGACCGCGTTGATCTGCCGCGCGGTGGCGGCGTGCGTCCAGCCGGCCTGCTCGATGAGCGTGGCGAGCGCCCGGTTCGCGACGGGGCGGGTGCGTCGTGGCGGCATCGCATCTTCACATCGCTTCACATCGCCGTGCCCTCGACTCTCCGCTCCACGCAAAGCACCGTCAATAGTGCGGACGGTGACGTTCTGCCACGACCGGCCGGCGAGCGGGAGGAGGCGGCACATGGAGGGGACGGCATGCGAGGACGCATACGAGGGCGCGGCGTCCAAGGACGCGGCGTCCAAGGACGCGGCGTTCGAGGTGGCGCATGCCGAGCTGCTGGCGGCGCTCGACGGCCGGCCGCTGGTCGCGATCGACCGGTACGGCACCGTGCTCCGCACCGGCTACACCGGCCCCGCGCCCGTGGAGGCGTTGCGGCCGGCGCTGGCCGTCGGCTGCTACGCGGCGTGGGACCCGGCGCTGCCCGGCGTGACGGTGTCGGCCGAGGAGCGTACCGGGGTGCGGTCGGTGGCCGAGCGGCACGGCTGGCTGCGCCGGGTCCGCCACGACGCGGCCAGGCAGCTCGTCAAGCTGGACCGGCCGCCGGTCGTCGCCACCTGCATCGCCGGCGCCCAGCTGCAGGAGCTGGCGCACGGCGGCACGATCGCGGCCGTCGACCCGGGCGTCAGGGCCACCATCGAGGCCCGGCACCTCTTCGACGACCTGCTGCGCGCGGCCGGGGTGCCGCCGGCGGCGCGGATCAGGAGCGTGCCGGTCGAGCGGCTGCCCGGCCTGGCCGAGCTGCGGCGGGCGGTCGGCACCGAGCGGGTCGTGGTGCAGGCGGGCGGGGCGGGCGGCGGGCGCGGCACGGTCGTCGTGTCGGGCGAGGACGACATGGGGCGCGCGGCGCGGCTGCTGGGGCCGTACCGGGTGGCGGCGTACGTGGACGGCCTGCCCTGCGCGGTCACCGCGCTCAGCGTGCCGGACGGCGCGGGCGGCGTCTCCGTGTACGTGGACCGCCCCGCGCACGCCGCCACCGGCGTCCCCGAGGCGGGCGCGGGCCCGCTGGACGGCGCCGGCCATGACTGGTCGCGCCCCTGGCCGCTGCCGGCGGCGGCGCTGCTCATGGAGTGCGCGGAACGCCTCGCGGTGTGGGGCTGGCGCCGCTACGGCGTGACCGGCCTGTTCACCGTGCGCGCGCTGCTGACCCCGGCCGAGCGGGTCCGCCTGTCGGCGATCAGGTGGCGGTACGACGCGGCCACCGAGGTGTCGGCGGCGAACCAGCAGGCGATGGGCGTGCCTCCGTTCGCCGCCGCGCACCTGACCGTGCTGCTCGGCGGGCGGGTCACCTGGCTGCCCGATCCGCAGGAGTTCAACCAGCTCAGCCTGCTGCGCGCGACCCGGCCGGGCGGGCCGTTCACGATCCGGCTGCGGGTGACCGGCGAGATCCCGGTACGGGTGACGGCCGGCCGCGGCCCCGGCGTCTACCGGCTGGACGAGGCCGACCGTCCCCGCTTCGTCCGCCGCGCCGCCCACCCGGCCGAGGCGCCGGCCGACCAGGGCGAGTTCCTGCTCGCGGGCCTCCCAGGCCCGGACGTGCTCTGCCACCCCGGGGCCGACCTGGCGACGATCGAGGCGGTCACGGAGGGCGCGACGGAGCCCTTCCACGGCCCGGCGAGCGCCTCCCCCTTCACCCGCCGCGTCACCGCCGCCGTGAACCGCCTCCTCACCCCCGCCGCCCCGTGAGGACCTTGGCGAGAGACTCCAGGGGCTCCAGCGAGGTGCCCGGCGGTGGGGAGACGCGGAGGAGCGGCCCCTGGAGGTCCAGCGGAGCGCGGGCGGCGGGAACCGTGCCTACCAGGAGGGACGCGGCGGCGGCGCGGGCGGCGGCCCCTTCCACCGTGTCGTGGGGTGGCGGGCGGAGGGTGATCAGGGCGGACGGCTCGTCCAGGGGTTCTGCGACGCGCCAGCCGCCGGCGCCGTCCAGGAGCTCGCGGGCCGTGCGGCCCAGTCCCGCCAGGTGCTCGTGGACGGCTGCGGGGCCGAGCTCGTGGTGTTCGGAGACGGCGGCGCCGAGCCCGGCGCGGGCCGCGATGACGCCCTCCGAGCTCTCGTAGCGGGCGGCGCCCGGCACGGGCCGCGGGTCCTCGGCGGGGTCGTCCCAGGTGTGGCCGCTGAGGGTGGGGGCGGGGGCGTCCATGGCGGGGGTCAGGCCGGGGGCGATGAGGAAGCCGACGCCGCGCGGGCCCGCCAGCCACTTCCTGGACGTCCCCACGTACGCGGCGGCCCCGGCGCCCAGGACGTCCACGTGGCCGAGCGACTGGCAGACGTCCAGCACCAGCGGCACCCCGGAGGCCCGGCACAGCGCGCCCAGCTCGGCCACCGGCTGCACGACGCCCCGGTGGGAGGCGATGTGGGAGACGACGACCAGGTCGAGCCCGGCCGCCAGCGCCGCCCTGAGCCCGTCGGGGTCGATCCTGCTGTCGCCGCCGACCGGCAGGTCGACCAGCCGCCAGCCGTTCCGTTCGGCGAGGCGGTGCAGGAGCATGAGCGTGCTCCCGTACTCGGTGCGGGCCCGCCCCACCCGGGCGCCCGGGCCGAGCCGCCAGCCGCCGAGCAGGGCCGCCATAGCCGCCGTGCCGCTCTCCAGGAACGCCACGTCCCGCGGCCCCGCCCCCACCAGCGCGGCCAGCGCCCGCCGCGGCTCGGTGAGGTCGGGTACGGCGCCGTACCCGCCGCGCTCGCGTTCCAGCGCCAGGTGGGCGGCCATCGCGCCGAGCACCCGATCGCCGGGCACGTTGCACCCCGCCGCGTCGAG
>NZ_JBEXLH010000090.1:0-29508 GCF_040609855.1 Nonomuraea sp. NPDC004580
CCCGCGTCGGCGTACGCGCGGGCCACCGCCGCCGGCACGGCCGCGCGCAGCAGCCGGCGCAGCGCCTCCGTGACGGCCGGATCGGGCAGCTCGGGCTCGGGCGTGGCCAGGCGGGCCAGCCAGCGGACGCGGCGCGGGCGTTCGCCGGCGAGATGTCTGCGGGCCGCGTCGTGCGGGGCGACTCCCAGCTCGTGCCAGCGTACGGCGTCGGCCGGTGTCATCCCGGCGCGCTGCCACGCGGTGACGGTCGCGGGCGTGGCGGCGGCTGTGGCCCACAGGCGGGCGTCACCGGGGTCGGTCACCCCCGCCTCCCGCCAGGCCGCGGCCTCCTCCCGCCCGAACCCGGCCGCCCGCCATCGACGCAGCTCGCCCTGCGTGAAGGACGGCTCAGCGGAGCCGTCCTCGCGGGGTGTGTCGGTCATGCGGCACTTCCTTCTGTCACGCGTACGGTGTGCGCCCACGGCGGTGGCTCGGGGCCGGTGCCGAACAGGCAGACCACGACCTGGGGGCGTGGCCGGCGGCCGGGCCACGGGGTGTTGCCGTCGGTGAGGACGACCAGCAGGTCCGCGCCCGGCGCCGCGGCCTCGAAGCCGGGGCGCACATCCGTGCCGCCACCGCCGACCAGCTCGACCTGGGCCGCCGACCTGACCCGCTGCGCCGGGTACGCCCGCGTGTCGCAGCACGTCACGTCGACCCACTGGTGGCCGGTCGCACGAAGGATGCCGTCCAGCTCGGTGAGGGCCCGTTCCAGCGCCGTACGGGTCACGCTGCCCGACGTGTCGACCAGCACCGCGACCCGGGGGAGCGGGCGTACCAGGGCGGGCAGCACGATCGACGGCGCCGCGGAGGCGCGTCTGGACGGGCGGCGGTGGCTGTAGTCGACCCGGCCGGACGCCTGCGCGAGGCCCCTCCTGACCAGGCGGGCCAGCCGCGCCCGCCAGTCCACCTCGGGACGCAGCACCGCCTCGGCCCAGCGCCGCCAGCCGCCGGGAGCCGTGCCCCTGGCGTCGATCTCGGCGGCGACGGCTCTGGCCAGCAGCTCGCGTTCCAGTGACGTCATCGGCTCAGGGCCGGTGAACGGCGGCGGCGCGCAGGGAGCCAGGCCGGGCGGGACGTCGATGAGGTCGAGCAGCTCGGCGTAGCGCTCGGCGAGCAGGCCGTCGGGCAGGCCCAGGGTGTCCGGGGTGATGGCGTCGGCGGGGGCGGCGTCCAGGCGGGCGAGGTCGTCGTTGATCTCGGCGTCGGCGGCCTGGGCCCAGCGCAGGGCCGTCTCCTCGTACGGGCGGGCGCGGGCGTGGTGGTCGCGCAGGAAATGACCGACGTGGTGGAGCAGCCACCAGCCGAGTTCGGGGACGGGCAGGGTGGTGACGGGCCCGAGGTGCACGTTCCCGTGCTCGTCGGCCGAGGGGCGGGGCGGTGCGGTGTCGTGGACGAGCGGCTGGAGGGCGAAGAGCGCCGAGGCCAGGTACGGCGCCCGCGCCGCCGCCCACAACCGCGCCGCCGCGAACCGCTCACCGACCTCCCGCTCGCGCCCGGTCATGGCCGCCCCCCGGCGGTACGTTCGCGGCCGGTCAGGGCAGCGGTCCGGGTGAGCGTTCGCCGAGTCGCGGCGGCAGGGAGCGGGGTCATGGCAGCAGCCCGGCGGAGCGGAGGATGGGAGTGAGGTGCAGGACCGTGCCCGGCAGGACGGCGTCCCTGGGGCGGCGGGCGGCCAGTGAGCGGGCCGCCGTGGCCGCCACGTCCGGGGTGTGGCGGGCCACGCGGGCGATCAGCGCCCAGGCGCGCTGCCACGTGTCCGCGCTCCCGTCGGCGGCGACGTGCGCGACCACCGAGCCGAGCACGGCGTGCACCCGGTCCACGCGCTCCGGCAGCGGCGCGGTGGGGTCGCTGAGCAGGGTTTCGAGGTCGCGCAGCCAGGACAGCAGCTCGAATCCGGCCGCCTCCCCGACCGCGCCGACCACCAGCTCGGCCCGTACGGCCTCGGACGACCCGGTGTAGGCGAGGGCGGTGGCGGCCAGCTCCCAGGTACGGGGACTGGGCCAGGCTCGGGCGGGGCCGTCGGGGACGGAGAGCACCAGCTCAGGGCGTACCCGCAGAAAAGCCCCCACCAGCGCCCGCGAACGTGACACGTCGGCGGGACGGACGGCGGCCGGATCGAGCCCGTCCAGGGACGGCGGCGGGAAACCGGCGGTGAACCCGTCGGCGACCGAGGCGGCGTTGACCGTCCAGTCGAGGTGGATCAGCCGGTTGGCCAGCGGCGCCGACAGGTCCCACCCGTCGGCGGCCTGCTCGGGCGGGTTGGCGGCGGCGACGACGCGTACGGAGGCGGGCAGCGTCAGGTCACCGACGGCCCGTTCGAGCACGACCCGCAGCATCGCGGCCTGGACGGCGGGCGGCGCGGTGGTCAGCTCGTCGAGGAACAGGATGCCGGTGCCCGACTCGGCGAGCCGTTCGGCCCACCGGGGCGGCGCGAACCAGGTACGCCCGTCCCGCAGCACGGGCAGCCCGGCGAAGTCGCTCGGCTCCCTGATCGAGCCGACCACGACCTCGACCGGCAGCCCGAGCCGCTCGCCGAGCGCCAGCACGGCCGACGTCTTCCCGGTGCCCGGCGCGCCCCACAGGAGCACGGGCAGGTTCGCCGCCACGGCGACGGACAACGCGTTCACGAAACCCCCTAGAACCATCGTCAACCCATGTTGACGCTTACAGAGTCAACGTAAGTTGACGAGGGTCGGGATGTCAAATGGTGGACCGCCGCACCCGGGGCTCATAGTGTCGAGAGGTGGACGTCGCCGACCTGAGCCCCGCGCAGGCGCGGGAGCGCTTCCGCACCGGCGAGCGGGTGCCGACCGCCGGCTGGTGCCGGGGCTGGACGCAGGCCAACCTCATCGCCGTGCCCAGCGAGCTGCGTTACGAGCTGCTGCTGTTCGCCCATCGCAACCCGCAGGCGTGCCCGGTGCTCGACGTGGGCGAGCCGGGGGTGTGGTCGACCGAGCTGTTCGCCGGCGACCTGCGTACGGACCTGCCCGGCTACCGCCTCTACCGCGACGGGCGGGCGGTGGCCGACCTGGACGAGGTGGTGGCGGAGTGGCGGGCGGACCTGGTGCCGTTCCTCATCGGATGCAGCTTCACCTTCGAGCGCGCGCTGCTGGCCGCCGGGGTGCCGGTGCGGCATCTGGAGGCGGGGACGAACGTGCCGATGTACGTCACCACGATCCCCTGCGAGTCCACCGGCAGCCTGTCGGGGCCGCTGGTGGTGTCGATGCGGCCGGTGCCGGAAGAGCTGGTGGCGACCGCCGTCGAGGTGAGCGGCCGCTACCCGAGCGTGCACGGCGCGCCCGTGCACACCGGCGACCCGGCCGCCATCGGCGTCGAGAACCTCGCCGCGCCCGACTACGGCGACCCGGTGGAGGTGCGGGAGGGTGAGGTGCCGCTGTTCTGGGCGTGCGGGGTGACGCCGCAGCAGGCGGTGCTGGCCAGCGGCGTCGCGTACGCGATCGGCCACCTGCCCGGCCACATGGCCATCATGGACGTACGGGAGGATCACTATCGGGTGGCGTGACCCAGGCCCGCCGCCGTGAGCTGCTCGCCGATCGGCGCCGCGCCGGGACGGTTGTCGATCTCCAGGTGCGGGACGGCCGGCGGCTCGTCCACCCGGATGTCACGCAGGTAGTCGCCGAACGCGGCGAGCTTGCCCGCGTCGCGCGCCAGGCCCCGCGCGATCAGCCGTTCGCGCAGCGTCGGCCCGTCCGAGCGCACCCACAGCAGCCGCACCGGCGGGCCGCCCAGCTCCGCCACCCACCGCTCCCAGCGGGCCGCGTCGTGCACCTGCGTGGTGAACGGGCCGTCCAGCGCGACCGGGCAGCCGTGGCTCCTGATCTGCCGGGCCACCCGGGTCAGGCCGTCGTACTCGTACCGTTTGACGTGCTCGTCGTACCAGGGGCCCTCGCGCTCGCCGTCCGGACGGCCGTGGGCGCGCAGCACCGCGCCCGCGAACTCGCCGTAGACGGTGTCCTTGTCCAGCAGCGCGGGCGCCGGGTCGAGCCGCGCCAGCAGCTCCGCCGCCACCGTCGACTTGCCCGCGCCGGGCGGCCCGCTGATCACCCACACAGTCGTCATGCGATCAACGTACGCGGATCCGCGTACGCCGGTGCCTCGTCTCGGCGGACGACGCCCGCCCCGCTCCCGGTCAGACTTCTTGCCCATGCTGACCGTCTTGACCAGGGCCTTCCGTGTGCCGGAGCTGCGCGGGAAACTGTTGTTCACACTCGCGCTCATCGGGTTGTTCCGGCTGGGGCAGACGCTGCCCGCGCCCGGCGTGGACGTGGTGGCCGTCCGCGAATGCGCCGGATCCGCGCAGGGCGGCCTCCTCGACATGGTGCAGCTGCTCAGCGGCGGCGCGATGCTGCACCTGTCGGTGTTCGCGCTCGGCGTCATGCCGTACATCACGGCCAGCATCATCATGCAGCTCCTGGCCGTCGTGGTGCCCCGCCTCGACCTGCTGAGGAAGGAGGGGCAGAACGGCCAGGCAAAGATCAGCCAGTACACCCGGTACCTGACCGTCGGCCTCGCCCTGCTCAACGCCGGCACCGTCGTCACCCTCGCCCGCGCCGGGCAGCTCCTGCCCGGCTGCGCCCGGCCGCTGCTGCGCGACCCGGGGCTGCTCAGCGTCACCGTGATCGTGCTGACCATGGTGGCGGGCGCCTGCGCGGTCATGTGGATGGGCGAGCTGATGACCGACCGGGGGATCGGGAACGGGATGTCGCTGCTGATGTTCACGCAGGTCGTGGCGGTCTTCCCGGGGTACATGTCGCGGATCTTCGTCATCAGCCCGGTGAGCTTCGCCGTCATGCTCGCGGCCGGGCTGTGCCTGGTGGCCGCGGTGGTCTTCGTCGAGCAGGCGCAGCGGCGGGTGCCCGTGCAGTACGCGCGGCGGGTGGTGGGGCGGCGGTCGTACGGGGGGACGAGCACGTACATCCCGCTCAAGGTGAACCAGGCCGGCATCGTGCCCGTCATCTTCACCTCGTCCCTGCTGTACCTGCCGACGCTGGTCGCGCCGATGCTCCCGGACGCGGCGCGGACCTGGGTCGAGATCAACCTCACCTCGGGGGCGCATCCGCTCTACATGACGGCGTACGTGGTGCTCATCGCCGCCTTCGCCTACTTCTACGTGTCGATCACCTTCAATCCCGCCGAGGTGGCGGACAACCTGCGGAAGTTCGGGGGGTTCGTGCCCGGGATCCGGCCGGGGCGGCCGACCGCCCAATACCTCGGGTTCCTCGTCTCCCGGCTCACCGCGCCCGGAGCCGCGTACCTGGCGGTGCTGGCGCTGCTGCCACTGATCGCGTTCGCCATCCTGCGCGACCCTGGGACGCAGCAGAACTTCCCGTTCGGCGGGACGAGCGTGCTCATCATGGTGGGGGTCGGGCTCGACACGGTGAAGCAGATCGAGTCGCAGCTCCAGCAGCGCACCTACGAGGGCTTCCTGCGCTGACCCTTGGGGGGGTCAGGTGGGGCCGGGTCAGGTGGGCGCGCTCAGGTGAATCCTCAGGTGAGCGGGCCAGGTGGGCGGGCTCAGGTGGGCGGGCTCAGGTGGGCGGGCTCAGGTGGGCGGGCTCAGGTGGGCGGGCTCAGGTGGGCAGGGCGAGGCCGGCGCGCATCGCGAACACCACCAGCTGCGCCCTGTCCCGCGCGTGCAGCTTCACCATGGCGCGGCTGACGTGGGTGCGTACGGTGTCGGGGCTGATCGTCAGCTCCTTGGCGATCTCCTCGTTCGACCGGCCCGTCGCCACCCACGCCACCAGCTCCCGCTCCCGCGGCGTCAACGTCTCGACTCCCTCCACCGGGCCGCCCCCGTGCCGCCCGAACAGGCCGATCACCTTCCTGGTGATGGCGGGCGACAGCAGCGCCTCCCCGGCGGCGACCACGCGTACGGCGTTGACCAGCTCGTCGGGGGCGCTGTCCTTGAGCACGAAACCACTGGCCCCGGCCTGGAGTGCGGCGAAGACGTACTCGTCGACGGCGAACGTCGTCACCACGACCACCTTGGTGCCGCGCAGATCGGGGTCGGCGGCGATGGCCCGCAGGGTGTCGAGGCCGTCCATGCCGGGCATGCGGATGTCGAGCAGCAGCACGTCGGGACGGACCAGCCGCAGCAACGCCAGCGCCTCCCGCCCGTCGGCCGCCTCCCCGGCCCAGCTCAGCCCCCCGGCACGGTCGAGCAACGCCCGCAACCCCATCCGCACCACAGCCTGATCATCAGCCACCGCCACCCGCACCACCGCCTCATCCGGTGCGGTGGTCATGGGGATGCCTGGGGGAAGTGGGCCAGCACCTGGAAGCCGCCGCCCTCCCGGGGGCCGGCTGTGAGGTGGCCGCCTGCCTCAAGCACGCGGGCGCGCATTCCTGACAGGCCGCGCCCTTCCACGTCCCCGTTCTGTGGGCCGGTGCCTCGGTCGGAGACCTCCACCACGAACGCGTTCGCGCTCTCGCTCGCGCGGACGAGTGCGCGGGTGGGGCCGGCGTGGCGGAGCACGTTGGTGAGTGACTCGCGGACCACCTGGTAGACGGTGTCCTGGAGGTGGGCGGGCACGGCCAGGCGCGGCGGATCGAGGTCCACGGGCAGTCCCGCCGCGCGTACACCGTCGATGAGCCCGGCGAGGTCGCCGCCCGGCGGGTCGATGCCGTCGAGCGCTGCCCGAAGCTGTGCGAGCGCGGTCGTGCTGGTCTCCTTGATCGCCAGCAGCGAGGCCCGCGCCTGCTCGGGGTCGTCGTCGAGCGTGACGAGCGCGACACCGGCCTGCATGGCGATGGCCGCCAGCCCATGACCGGCCACGTCGTGCACCACCCCGGCGATCCTGGCCCGCTCCACCGCGGCGGCATCGGCCGTGCCCGCGGGCCGGTCGTGCGACCGGATGGTGCCGACCTGTGCGGTGGTGTCGGCCGTGTGTGAGGGCGGGTCGAGCGCGCGGACGGTGCCGACCGGTGCCGTGTGCACGGCCGGGATGCCCCAGGTCGCCTGCCGCGCGTCGGCGTCCGCGAGGGACGCGTGCTCGGGGCGGGTCAGGGCGGCTACGGAAGGCGCGGAGCCCGCGGGGAACCGGGACGCCGTGCCGCCGGCGGTCGTCTTCTCCGAGTGGCCGGGGGAGCGGGACGCCGTGCCGCCGGCGGTCGCTTTCTCCGAGTGGCCGGGGGCCGGCTGGTGGTGGGAAGGGTCGGCGGCGGCCGCGGCGTAGGCGGCGCGGGCCTGGGCGAGGCCGCTGAACGACCACGGCACCGCGAGCCACCCGGCCCACGCCAGCATGACCACGACCGGCACGTCGCCCGCCCTGCGCAGGCGTGACAGCGCGGCGAGCGGCCTACGCCACCGCCCGTCGCCGCGCGTGTGCCGCAGCCGGGAGTCCTCGGTCGCCATCACCCACCCGATCAGGCTTGTCGTCGCCCCGATCCTAGCGAGCTTTCAGGGGGTGCGGCTCTGCCGGTCGCCGTCCAGGCCCCAGGAAATGATCTTGGTCGGTGTGATCCTGATGACCTCGCGGGAGAGGAACGGCAGCGGCGGATCCACGTCGGCCAGCGCCTGCGCGGTGCCCCTGATCTCGATCCCGCGCACCACCCACGGGTCCACGGAGGCCAGATCGTCCACCACGAGCGAAACCGTGCTGCCCCGCCGCACGTTGCCGAACTTCTTCGACGCGCCCATCGCGTGCCCGCCGATGGTGATCGTGCCGGTCTCGGCGTCCAGGAAGTAGCCGACCGGGTTGTTCTGCACCTGCCCGTCGGGGGCGACCGTGGCCAGCCGGCCGAGGTGCTGGCCGGTGAGATAGTCCTGTTCTGCGGCTGTGAAGATCATGCGTCTCAGTCTGCAACCTTGACATCGGTTGAGGTCAAGGGCAGACCTTCAGGAGGCGCTCAGGGACTCGGTCAGCCAGCGCAGCGGGTTGACGTGGGTGATCGTGTGGAGGACGTCGTCGCCGACGCCGGCCTCGCGCAGGCGGGGCAGCAGCGCCTCGAAGAGGTCGGCGTACCCGGGGCCGTCGTACCTGCGCACCTGGGCGACCCGGCTCAGGCCGGTGCTGAGCAGGAGGCGGCCGGCGTGGCCGTCCTCGATGAGGCCGAGCGCGAGCCTGGCCGCCTCGTCGGCGCCCAGGGCGAGGGAGCCGAGGCTGACGTACGCCCCCGCCTCCGCGATCTTTCTCGCCGTCCCGAGGTCGCCGCCCGCGTAGCCGACGGCGACGTGGGCGGCGGGCAGGTTCTGGCCGAGCAGGATCTCCAGCAGCGCGAACGCGTTCCTGCCGTGGGTGGCGACCGGCAGCCTGGTACGCAGGGAGGCGCGGGCGGCGGCGACCAGGCAGCGTTCCTCGGCGGGGGTGGGCTCGGCGCCCCAGCAGCCGACCTCGCCGATCACGCCGGGGAAGACGCCGGTGCCGTCCACGCCGCTGAGGATCTCGTCCATGAGGCGGGCGGTGAGCGTGTCCACGTCGGCGTCACCGACGTGGCAGAACGGGCCGGCGTACAGGCCGGTGGCGGCGATCACGGGGACGCGGCTGCCCGCGGCGATGCGGGCGAGCGCGGCGGCGTCGCGTCCCATGCCGAGACAGGTGAGGTCCACGACGAGCCCGAGCCGTCCTGACTGGCGGAGTTCGCGGAGCTCGCCGGTGACGGTCTGCTCCTCGTCGAGCCACCGGTGCGGGTCGGAGTCGATGCCGACCGCCCACCGCATGTCGGTGCGCAGATGCTCATGGGGGAGTACGACGCCGTCGATGGCGGCCGCGCGTACAGGGCCGGTGACGGTACGGAGCAGAACCTCGGGCATAACAGACATTAACCGATGTTTGCCTGCCATAGTCTGCTTGAGCAGCAAATTTTACGGAGAATGGTGTTTGTTGACTTGCTAGTCGGCTGCAAGTGAGCCCGCAGGCCGGGCCGTATCCTGGGGTGCACACCGACTGCCGGGGGGAAATGTGCAGATTCAGAACTCCGACACCGGCGACGCCGACGTGATCAAGGACGAGGCCGCCGCGCGTTCCGGCATGCCCGCACGCCGCAGGGGCATCCATGGCCGGCTCGACGGCATCAGGGCCAGCCGCACCGGCGCGCTCACGCTGAAGATCGTGGTCGGCATCATCGGGGCGGTCATGGTGGTGGGCGGCCTGATCATGGTGCCGTTCCCCGGGCCTGGCTGGCTGGTCGTGTTCGCCGGGCTGGCGGTGCTGTCGACGGAGTTCCACTGGGCGCGCAAGCTGCTGGAGTTCGGCAAGCGCACGCTGCACGCCTGGACGGAGTGGTACAAGCGGCAGGGCTGGACCGTCCGCATCCTCGTGCTCATCGTCACCCTGGCCGCCGCCGGGGTGATCGTCTACGCCGGGCTGCGCGCGCTCGGCATCGACGTCATCGAGATCGGCCTGAACTTCGTCCAGACCCGATAGGCATCGCTCGGGAAGTCCGGCGATCGGCTGCATAGTCTGCGGGGCGTGATCGCTCACCTCGCCGCCGCCCTGTCCTTGTTCGTCCCCGCCGCTCCCGCGGTGACCGCCGCCGGGCTGCCCCTGCCCGGCACGGGCGGCATGACCTACCAGGAACGGAAGGGCGATCCCGTCCGCCTGTCGGCCTACGGGCTCGGCACCAAGCGCACCTACCTGCGATCGGCCACCGGCAACTCCTTCACCTGGGAGAAGAGCCTGTCGGAGGTGTCGGTGTCGCCCGGCGGCGCGCTGACGGCGGGGGTGCCGGTGGCCTACCGATCCGGCTACGACGCGCTGCGGGTGACCGACCGCGCCACCGGACGCACCACGACCATCCGCACCGTCAGGAAGCCCATGACGGCCTCCTACGCCTCCTGGTCCCGCGACGCCGAGCGGGTCGCGCTGACCGTCGAGCAGAAGGTGCGCGGCGCCTGGCAGGTGCTCGGCTTCACGGTCGTCGACGTGGCCGCCAAGCGGGCCCGCACGGTCCGCATCGCCGGGCTCAGCCGCAAGGCGGGCTTCTGGTGGAGCCCCGACGGCGATCTCGTCTCCAGGCACGGCGCCGGCCTGCGCGTCTACCGGCCGTCGGACGGGAAGGTGCTGCGCACGCTCGCCGGCGCCGGCCTGCCCACCGGCCCCGAGGACGCGTACTCGCCGTCGGGCCGGCGGCTGGCCACCTGGTGCCCGGCCCGCTTCAAGGAGCAGCTCTGCCTGGTCGACCCGGCCACCGGCGCGATCGCGCGCCGGGTGGCGGCCCGGCCGGAGGCGGTCTTCGGCTGGTGGGACGAGAGCCACCTCATCGCCGTCACCGCACACGCGCGCGCCTATCGGCTCGCGGTCATCGACTTCAGCGGCAGGGTGACGCGGGTGCTGGCCGGTGTGCCCGCCGCGACGTGGGGCTCGGACCTGTGGCTCTCCTTCGCGCGTACGAGGGCGAAGACGTCGTAAGAGGGGCGGGTCAGAGGTAGAGGCCGGTGCCGTGGTCGGTCTCCTGGGTGGCCACCGCGTGCAGGTCGCGCTCGCGCATCACCAGATAGATCTGGGCGTGCACCTCGACCTCGAACTGGTCCTCGGGGTTGAACAGCACCTTGTCGCCGACCTTGACCGAGCGCACGTTCGTGCCGACGCCGCAGACCTCGCCCCAGGCCAGGCGGTTGGCCATCTTGACCGTCGCGGGGATGACGATCCCGGAACCGCTGCGCCGCTCCTCGGCCTCCTGCTCCAACCTGATCATCACCCGGTCGTGCAGCATCTGAATCTCGAACTTGGGCTCTACCACAGGCTCAAGTTTACGAGCAGGCGGACGCGCCGGACTCCAGGACGGTTCGTCCCGCACCCGTGAGAGGGTGTGCTCCATGCACGACGTGGAAGCCCGGGTCCTCGATGCCATCGACGCGCCCGAGACCGTGAACCTGCTGGCCGAGACCGTGAAGGTCCCCAGCGTGACCGGCACAGACGCCGAGTCCGAGCTGCAGCACCGCTTCGCCCGCCTGCTCACCGAGGCCGGCATGGACGTGGACGTCTGGAAGCTCGACCTGCCCGACCTGACCAGCCGCCCCGGTTTCCCCGGCACCGAGGCGCCGCGGAGCGAGGGGTACGGCGTGGCCGCCGTCACCTCCGGCGGCGAGGGCCCGCCCGCCCTCGCGCTGCAGGGCCACGTGGACGTGGTGCCGACCGGCGACCTCGCCAAGTGGGCGGGCAGCGACCCGTTCGCCGCCCGCATCTCCGGCGACGTGCTGCACGGCAGGGGCGCCTGCGACATGAAGGCCGGCCTGGTCGCGAACCTGGCGGTGGCCCGCGCCGTGCACCGCGCCGGGATCCGGCTGGCCAGGCCGCTGGCCGTGCACTGCGTGATCAGTGAGGAGGACGGCGGGCTGGGCGCGTTCGCCACGCTGGCCAGGGGGCACACCGCCGAGGCCGCGGTGATCAGCGAGCCCACCTCGGGCGCGGTCATCACCGCGAACGCGGGCGCGCTGACGTTCCGGCTGGAGATCGCCGGGCGGGCCGCCCACGGCGCCACCAGGAACGAGGGGGTCAACGCGATCGAGGCGTTCTGGCCGGTGTTCGCCGCGATCAGGCGGCTGGAGGCCGAGCGCAACCGCGACGTGCCCGAGCTGTTCGCCGGGAACGCGCTGCCGTACCCGATCGAGGTCGGGACGGTACGCGCCGGCGACTGGGCCAGCACCGTGCCCGACCTGCTGATCGCCGAGGGGCGGCTCGGGGTGCGGCTGGACGAGGACCCGGCGCAGGCGCGGGCGGCCTTCGAGGAGGCGGTCGCCGACGTGGCCGACCCCTGGCTGCGGGCCAACCCGCCGGTCGTCACGTGGCCGGGCGGGCAGTTCGCCAGCGGGCGGCTGCCGGCCGGGCACGAGCTGCTCGCACAGGTGCGCGACGCGGTGGCCGCCACGACGGGCGCGACGCCGGCCGAGACGGCGGCGCCGTACGGAAGCGACCTGCGCCTGTACACGGCGGGCGGCATCCCCACCCTGCACTACGGCCCCGGCGACGTCCGGTTCGCGCACGCCCCCAGGGAGCAGGTGCGGCTGAGCGAGCTGCGCGACGTCACCCGCGCGCTGGCCCTGCTCGCGGTCCGCCGCTGCGCCGCCTACTGACCAGGCCGGCGCGGGGGTCAGGCGGAGGCGGCGACGCGGCGGCGGGACTCGGGGACGATGAGCGGGGTGCCCGACTGCGGGTCCTGGATGATCTCGCAGCGCAGGTCGAACACCTCCCGCACCAGCTCGGACGTGACGATCTCGGCCGGGTCGCCCGAAGCGACGATCTCGCCGCCGCGCATCACGATCAGGTGCGTGGCGTACCGGCACGCCTGGTTGAGGTCGTGCAGCACGGCCACCATGGTCCGCCCGGCCTCGTGCAGGTCGGCGCAGAGGTCGAGCACCTCGATCTGGTGGGAGATGTCCAGGAACGTGGTGGGCTCGTCGAGCAGCAGGATCGGCGTCTCCTGCGCCAGAGCCATGGCCAGCCACACCCGCTGCCGCTGCCCGCCCGACAGCTCGTCCACGATCCGGTCGGCCAGCCCCGCCACGTCGGTGGCGCGCATGGCCTCCGTCACCGCCGCCTCGTCGGCCTTCGACCACTGCCGCATCAGCTTCTGGTGCGGGTAGCGGCCCCGGGCGACCAGGTCGGCCACGGTGATGCCGTCCGGCACGATCGAGCTCTGCGGCAGCAGGCCGAGCCGCCGCGCCACCTCCTTCGACGGCAGCGACGTGATCACACTGCCGTCCAGGTGCACGGCGCCGGACTTCGGCTTCAGCATCCGCGCGAGCGCCCGCAGCAGGGTGGACTTGCCGCACGCGTTGGGGCCGATGATCACGGTGAAGGACGCGTCGGGGATCGCCACGCTGAGATCGGAGGCCACGACGCGCTGGTCGTAGGCGAGGGTGAGGCCGGTGCCGGACAGGCGGGAGGAGACCATCAGTGGCGGTCCTTTCGCAGGAGCAGGACGAGGTACGTGCCGCCGATCGCGGCGGTCAGCACGCCGACGGGAAGCTGGGTGGGTGCGAGCAGCCGCTGCGCGGCCAGGTCGGCGGCGATCAGCAGCACGGCGCCCATCAGCGCCGACGCCGCCAGGGTGACGCCGGGGGAGCGGGTGAGCCGCCGGGCGAGCTGCGGCGCGGCCAGCGCGACGAACACGACGGGCCCGGCGGCGGCCGTCGCCACCCCGGACAGCAGCACCCCGGCCGCGATGGCCGCCGCGCGGACGACCTCGACCCTGATGCCCATGGTCCTGGCCGAGTCGTCGCCCATCTCGATCATGCGCATCGGCCGCGCGATGGCCGCGCACACCGGCAGCAGCACGACCAGCGCGAGGGCGACGGGCCCCGCGTGGTCCCAGCCGCGCCCGCTGAGGCTGCCGGTGAGCCAGGCGCCCGCGGTGGCCGCGTCGTTGATGTTGGCCCTGGTCAGGATGTACGAGTTGACGGCGAGCAGCAGCGCGTTGGCCCCGATGCCGACCA
The DNA here is from genome assembly GCF_040609855.1 of Nonomuraea sp. NPDC004580. Classification (NCBI taxonomy): domain Bacteria; kingdom Bacillati; phylum Actinomycetota; class Actinomycetes; order Streptosporangiales; family Streptosporangiaceae; genus Nonomuraea; species Nonomuraea sp. NPDC004580. Next base: position 13,436 of record NZ_JBEXLH010000090.1, read on the forward strand.
GGACGAGCCGGTAGCCGGCCACGCCGCCCCGGTAGGCCAGCGCGTACACCAGGGCCGCCGTCACCACGCAGCCGAGCAGCGCGCCGCCGGCGATCATGAGGGCGGAGCCGCCGGCGACGACGGCGATGATGCCGCCCGTGGAGGCCCCCGCGGTGAAGCCGATGAAGTCGGGGCTGCCGAGCGGGTTCCTCGTCAGGCTCTGGAAGATGGCCCCGCTCAGCCCGAACGCGGCCCCGACCAGCAGCCCGGTCACCACGCGCGGGGCGCGCAGCTTGCTCACGATCAGCTCGGCGACCGGCGTGCCCTGGCCGAACAGGGCGTCGATGATGTCGGGCACCGGCACGGTGAACTCGCCGGTGGACAGCGCGGCCACGCTCACGGCGAAGCCGGCGAGGACGAGGAGCGCGGTGACGAGCAGGGCGCGCGGCGCGAGCCGTACGGACCAGGATCCGACGCGGACGTTCACAGCGCCGCCACCCGCCTCCGCCTGGCCATCAGGATGAAGATCGGCGCGCCGACCACCGCCCACACGATGCCCACCTGCACCTCTCCCGGCCGGGCGATGAGCCGCCCGGCCACGTCGGCGCCGAGCAGCAGCACGGGCGCGGCCAGCGCCGAGTACGGCAGCACCCACCGCTGGTCGGGCCCCACGGCGGCGCGCACCGCGTGCGGCACGATGAGCCCGACGAACCACAGCGGCCCCGCGGCGGCCGTCGCCGCGCCGCACAGCAGCGTGACGGCGATGCCGGTGAGTATCCGCGTGCGGTTCACCGCGACGCCGAGCGCCTTGCCCGCGTCGTCGCCGAGCGCCAGCATGTTGAGCGGCCTGGCCAGCAGCAGCCCCATCACCAGCCCGGCGACCATGAACGGCGCCAGCCGCACCAGCGTGTCGGCCGTCTGCCCGGCCAGGGAGCCGGTCAGCCAGAACCGCATGCGGTCGAAGGTCTGGGAGTCGATGCGCAGGATGGCCGAGGCGACGGCGGTGCACACCATGCCGAAGGCGACGCCGGCCAGGGCCAGGCGTACCGGGCTCGATCCCGAGCGGCCCGACGAGGCGAGCGCGTAGACGACGAACGAGGCCAGGGCGGCGCCGCCGAAGGCGAACCAGACGTACACGGTGGGGTCGCCGAGCCCGAACACGCCGATCGCCAGCGTGACGCCCAGCGCGGCGCCCTGGTTGACGCCCAGCAGGCCGGGGTCGGCGAGCGGGTTGCGGGTCAAGCTCTGCATGAGCGCGCCGGCCAGCCCGAGCGTGGCGCCGACGCCGAGGCCGAGCAGTGTACGGGGGACGCGCAGCTCGCGGATGACCGTGTGGTCGCTGGAGCCGTCGGGCGCCAGGAACGCGTCGATCACCGTGCCGAACGACACCGACCGCGCGCCCAGCGCCACGCTGGCCAGCGCGACCAGCACCAGAACGGCGAACGTGACCACCAGCCCGACGACCAGCACGGACGGGCGCCCCCCGGCCCTCCTCTCGGCGGTTCCGCTCACGGCCACCTGGGCCGTGTCCTCTGCCGGGCGCACCCGACCCCCTCTCGTCGTACGTCAAACTTAGGCAAGGCTAATCTAATGGTCCAGCAAGCAAGCAAGGCCAGGCAACCTGAGGAGATGCACATGTCGGGACCGGTACTGCCTCGCAGGGGCTTCCTCGCGGGCGCGGCGGGACTCGCGGCGGCCCTGACACTGGCGGCGTGCGGCGACGGCGGCGGCGAGGCGGCACCCGCCTCGTCGCCCGCCGGGTCGGGCGCGCCGTCCGCGCAGGGCTGGACGTTCACCGACGACCGTGACAAGAAGCTCGACCTGCCCAAGGTCCCCGCCAGGATCGTCGCGCAGGTCGGCGCCGCCGCCGCGCTGTGGGACTTCGGCGTGCGCCCGATCGGCGTCTTCGGCCCCCACAAGCTCGCCGACGGCGGCAAGGACCCGCAGGTCGGCAACGTCGACATCACCAAGGTCACCGGCCTCGGCAACGTGTGGGACGAGTTCAACGTCGAGCAGTACATCGCGCTGCAGCCCGACCTCCTGGTCAGCAGCATGTACGTCAAGGGCACCCTCTGGTACGTGCCCGAGAAGTCGAAGGACACCATCGAGCAGGTCGCCCCGACCGTCGGCGTCATGCTCACCGGCAAGAGCGCGACCGAGGTCATCGGCACGTACGAGCGGCTCGCCCAGTCGCTCGGCGCCGACATGGCGGGCGTGCCGGAGGCCAAGGCCCGCATGGAGGCGGCCACCGCGAAGCTGGCCGAGTTCAAGGACCTCAAGGTGCTCATGGTGTCGGGCGGCGCCGACGCGTTCTGGATCGTCAACCCGCCCGAGTACCCCGACATCGTCCACCTGACCAGCGCCGGCCTCGACGTCGTCAAGCCGGACAAGGTGGACGACGGCGGCTTCTTCCAGACGCTGAGCTGGGAGAACGCCGACACCTACGACGCCGACGTGATCCTCTACGACACCCGCACGCAGGCGCTCAAGCCCGAGGAGATGATGAAGAAGCCCACCTTCGCCAAGCTCCCCGCGGTCGAGGCGGGCCAGCTCTACCCGTGGAACGCCGAGGCGCCCTTCAGCTACCAGGGCTACGCCGACTTCCTGGAGGACCTGGTGGCCAACCTGGCGAAGGCGAAGCCGCTGAAGTAGCGGGGGTCAGTACGCCCCCCGCACCTCGACGATCTCGGCGAGCGGGAACTCCAGGTAGTCGCCCGCCTCCTCGCACCAGGCGTCGAGCGCGCCGCCCTTGAGCTCGCCGTGGCTGATCGTGGCGGTCAGCCCGTCGGCGAGCGTGATGCCTGCCCGCACGCCGCGATCGACCACGAACCCGAGCAGCGACTGCTGCGCGGTCGGCAGCCGGGTGGCCATGCGGCCGATGATGGCCCAGGTGCGGCCGTTCCTGTCGTCCTCGGGCCGGCCGGCGGCGAGCAGCCTGCGGGCGTGCTCGTACGGGTCGGGCGCGGGCTCGGCCAGCATGTAGGGGGGCGTCTCGGTGATGCCGGGAAAGTCGGACAGCTCGGCCACCTGCCCGCCGGGCAGCAGGATGAGCTTGCCGCCCGCCGGCTCCTCCGGGCGCGCCCGGTGAATGGTGATCTCCCCGGTGTCGGAGACCGGCACGGGGGAGTAGCCGACCTCGCGCAGCGCCGACAGCGTGCGGTCGGCGGGCGCCTTGCTCACCAGCACCGTGGGCGCGAGCAGCCGCAGCCCGAGCCGGCCGAGGCGGCGGTGCGCGGCGATCTCGGCGAGCAGCGCGGTGTCGGTGGCCTGGATGACGCAGCCGGCCGTGGTGACCGTCACCTCGCCGTGGCGCCGCGCGGTGTCGCGCACCAGGTATTCGAGCGGCTGCGGGATCGTGCCGACCGCGGCCAGCTCGTCGAGCAGCGTGTCGGCCTCGTAGCCCTGGTCGAGCGCGCGGCGCACGCTCTCGGTGGTGAAGCGCCACACCGAGGCCGCGCCGCGCGACTCGCGCTCGGCGGTGCGGTCGAGCAGCGCCGCGAGCTCGGCCGAGGGCGGGCCGGTGACGACGGCGGTCAGGTCGGGGCCGAACAGCGCGCTCCTGCGGACACTGGCCAGCGCGCGGGTGGCCGCCTCGGCCAGCATGGGGTCGTGCTCGACCATGGGGACGGCGTCGTCGTTCTCGTCGCCGGGCCGCGCGGTGAGCCCGGCCAGCGCCCTGCCGAGGTCGGTCAGGGCGTTGTTGGCCAGCAGCCCGAGCAGGCGGGCCTCGTCGAGCACGGCGGGCGCGCAGGAGCGCAGCAGCCGCACGTCGAGCAGCGGCGCGTGCCAGTGGACGCCCGCGATGAGGCTGTCGCGCTCGGCGAACGCGGTGCCGGCGGGCAGGCCGGCCAGCACCGACAGCACGGCTCTGCGGATCTCGGCCAGCGTGCCGCCGATGGGGTCGTCGCCGAGCACGGTGCCGTACTTGCCGTCGATCTTGCGCAGGGAGGAGCGCTCCATGCGCCACCAGGCGGCCAGCAGCACCCGCAGCCGGGCCGACCCCTCGTCGAGCCGCCAGCGGTCGAAGCGCTCGGTGGGGATCATGCCGCCGGACGGCTCGTCCCAGGCCAGCAGCCTGGCCACGGCGCAGATCTCCAGCAGCAGGCGGGTCTCGTCCTCGTCGCAGCCGGTCTCCTTGGCCACCCTGCGGACCTCGCGCACGCCGACGCCGCCGGTCTTGAGCAGCGGCAGCGGCGTCTTGGACGTGTTGTCGAGCAGCGCCGCGCAGCGCTCGACGACGTGCGGCGCGGCCAGCGTCATGAGGTGGTCGACCTCTTCTGGGTCGACCGGGATGGTGGCGATCTCGGGGGCTTCCGGCCGGTAGGGCGGGTGGTAACCGGGGCCGCGCAGCCGGATCGCCACCTCGCGGGGGATCTCGGCGACGTGCCAGCTCGGCCGGAAGAGCAGGCCGTGGTCGGCGCACCACTTCTCGGGCGTGCCGGGGGTGACGAACGCGCCGCCGTCGACGTCGAGTGCGGGGCCGTCCCAGGCGAAGCGGTCGAGCAGCGGGACGGTGCCGGTGGGGGCGCCGGCGATGAGCGTGCGCAGGCGCTCGGCGTCGCTCAGCGTCTCGATGACGCGGGCGATCGTGCGGCGCTTGTTGCCCTGGGCGGGCAGGCCGAGCGAGCGGGCGAGCGCGTGGAGCGCGTCGTTGCTGATCGACCAGGAGTTGAGGTAGTGCTCAAGCGGCTCGCCCAGGCTGAGCGGGGCGGACCAGTAGCGGGTGACGCCCTCGGCGAAGCGGATGACGCCGTCGTCGCCCGGCCAGGCCAGGGCGTGGTCGTAGAGGTGTTCGAGCCAGGGGGTGACGTCTTCCGCACCCCTGTTGAGGAAGCGCGCGAGCGAGTCGGGGGTGGGGCGGGTCATGGCCAGGGCGGCCTCGGCGAGCTGCAGGCAGGGCAGCGGCAGCCGGCGCAGGGTCTCCATCACGGCGAAACCGTTGCCCAGGCGCTGGGCGAGGGTGTCGAGGCGCCGGGGCCAGGGCGCGGCGATGGCGTCGGGCCTGCTCGCCAGGATGCGCCCAAGCCTGTCCTCGTCCAGTGTTCGTAGCCAGCCGAGCAGGTGATCTTCCATCTGTCAGCACTCTCATGGGGTCGCGCGCGGGACTCACCGTGAGCCATGACCATCCACGGTAATGCAGATCACCCCCGGTCAGGAGAGGACTGCCCAGACGATCTTTCCGTGGGGCGCGAGTGCGGACCAGCCCCAGCGGAGGCTGAGCGATTCGACGATGTGGAGTCCGAGGCCGCCGGTGTCGAGGGGGCCAGGGTATCGCAGCGCCGGCACAGAGGAGCCTGGATCGGTGAAGGCGCTGGTGACGAGGGGGCCGCGGCGGACGAGTGACATGTGGACCGTGCGCTGCCTGCGCGGGTCGTCGAGGCACAGGCCGTGGCGCAGGGCGTTGGTGGCGAGCTCGGAGACCACCAGTTCCATGTTCTCGGCAAGCTCGTTCAGGCCCCAGCCGGCCAGCGTGCCGGCGGTGAGGCTGCGGGCGGAGTGGACCGAGGACGCCTCGGGCGGGAGCACGTACGTGGCGCTGGCCGACGGGCCCGGGACCAGGAGATCGCGAGCCGCCTCAGGCCACCAGCCGATCGGGGGCCACCAATCGAACGTGGTCCACTGGTCGTGCGCCGTGGTGGATTGCACGTGATCATTCTGCGACAAACTCTCGTGCAGGTGCAAGAGCGAATGCACGTGCAGACAACTCGTGCACGCGCTACGGTTTCCCTCAAAAGGTCAATATGGGGGAAAGGGGATCTTGTCCGCGGCCATGATCTTTCGGCCGTGAAGTGACACACTTGTGGCAAGGAAACGACCAAGGAGCAAGCACGTGTCGATTGATCCGCCCGGGACCGGTTCGACCGTTCGGCGCATCATGCTGGGGGCGAGCCTCAGGCGCCTCCGTGAGCGCAGCGGGCTCGACCGGGCACAGGCCGGATTCCACATCCGGGCGTCCGAGTCCAAGATCAGCCGCATGGAGCTCGGCCGCGTCGGCTTCAAGACACGTGACGTGGAAGACCTGCTCACCCTGTACGGCGTCATCGACGATGCCGAACGCCGTGCCCTGCTGGAGATGGTGCGCGAGGCCAACACCCCCGGGTGGTGGCACAAGTACTCGGCCGTGCTGCCGACGTGGTTCACCACGTACATCGGCCTGGAGGAGGCCGCGAGCGTGATCCGCACCTATGAGGTGCAGTTCGTGCCCGGTCTGCTGCAGACAGCCGCTTATGCGCGTTCTGTTTATCAGCTGGGCAACCCCGATGCGACCCCCGAGAGCATCGAGCGGCGCGTGCACATGCGCATGCAGCGCCAGGAGCGCTTCACCCGGAAGGACGGGCCCAAGCTGTGGGCCGTCATCGACGAGGCGGCGCTCAAGCGGACCATCGGCGGGCGGGAGGTCATGTCCGAGCAGCTCCAGCATCTGCTGGAAGTCGCCGCCCTTCCCAACATCACCATCCAGGTGATGCCCTTCAGGTTCGGCAAGCACGCCGCTGAAGGTGGCGCGTTCAGCATCTTGCGGTTTCCCGAGTCCGACCTGTCGGACGTTGTCTACGTCGAGCAGCTCTGGGGTGCCCTGTACCTGGACAAGCGTGAGGACGTCGACCCGTACCTCACGGCCATGGAGCAGTTGTGCGTGGAGAGCACCACGCCAGGAGGCACCGTCGAGCTCATCGGCGGTCTTCTCAGAAAGATGTAGATGAACCAGACCTACAACGGCATGCCTGCGGCCGACCTGACCGAGGTCGCCTGGCGCAAGAGCCGCTACAGCAACTCGCAGGGCAACTGCGTCGAGCTCGCGGAGCTCCCCGACGGGGGCATCGCGGTGCGCAACTCGCGTTTCCCCGACGGACCTGCCCTGATCTATACCCGTGACGAGATCCGGGCTCTGGTGCTCGGGGTGAAGGACGGAGAGTTCGACGGCCTGCTCGTGTAACACCGTGTTAACCTCCGGCGCGCCCGCTTAACGGCGGCGCGCCGGAGGTGTAACCGCCCGGCCTCCTCCTCCGGCGAGGATCGGGTCATGCTCGACCAGATGACCCTGTATCCGATCGCCGACGACGTGCTGTTCGCACCAGGCGGCAAGGTCGTGATCCGCACCTATGGTGTCGCGCCCGCGGCCGGCGGGGCCACCACGACGACCCCGGCCGGCGTCTCCTACCGCACGTGGGTGACCGGCATCAGGGACCAGCCGCGCTACTGGCACTGGGGCCATTTCGAGGACGCCGCCTCCGGGCATCGCAAGGTCCTCGAGTGGCTCACCGGCCGCGGCCCGCAGCCTTCCCAGGCACTCGTCTGATCGCTATCCTCGAAGCCAAGCAACCGCTTGGTAGAGGAGGCGCCGTGCGGCGCGCGATCCACCTGATCGAGGAGGTCGACTTCCGGCCGATGAACTCCAGGCGGCCCCTCGACTACCTCACCTGGCTGACCCGCTACAAGCGCGAGGACGAGAGCCGCACCGGGCCCACGCTCACCTCCGGCATGTCCATCAGGTCCCGCGAGATCGACCTGGTGGGCGCCTTCTACGCCGTCGGCATCACCGGCCATCCGCAGTTCAAGGCCGTCACGCTGTGGGACTGCCACGGCGGCTGGGACGGCGGGTGGCGGCAGATGATGGAGATCTACCAGGGCGTCGACGCCCGGCTGTTCCTGTCCGACATCGACGACCTGCGCTTCTCCGCCTTCTCCCGGCCGCTCGGCGCCGTCCCGGGCTGCCCGCCGCTGTCCGCGGCGCCCGCCGCCGAGCTCTACCTCTTCGAGAGCGCCCGCGTACGCCCCGGCGCCGCCCTCGACTACCTGCACGCCGTACGCACGGAACGCGCCCCGCTGCTCGCCGAGCACGGCCACACCCTGGCCGGCCTGTACGAGGTGCTGTTCTGCGACACCGAGGCGGTCACCCTCTGGGCCGTCTCCCTCGATGACCACCTCGCCACGCAGCGCGCCCGTGACGCCGCGCTCGGTCTCGACGACGAGGCGCCGCCCGACCCGCGGCTGCCGGCGTGGGCGAAACGCGCCCGCGACTATCTCGAAGGCCCCTGGCGTGAGACGCTGCTGGCACCGTTCCCCGGCTGCCGCCTGGCTCCGGGGGACCCGCCGGGTTAGCGTCGGCTGCGGAGGTGGCCATGACGGACTCGTACCTCTTCGACGGGCAGCGCCCTGACGACCACGTCGCCTCGTGCCCCGACTGCACCGCGGCGATCGCGCTGCTCGATCATCCCGAGGCCGCCGCCGAGCCGCCGCCCAGGCTGCGCGAGGCCGTGCTGTCGGGGGCGCGCCGCCGCCGTACCCCGGCCGCGATGGGCGTGGCCGTCGTCGCCGTCCCGTACGCCGAGCAGGTCGCGCTCATGGACGACCTGCTGGCCGAGCTGAGCCCGGCCCAGTGGGACGCCCCGGTCCCCAAGCACGGCACGGTCAGGGGCATGGTCGAGCACCTGACGGCCAATGACGCCACCGTGGCCAGGTTCATGGGCGTCCGGGGAGCCTCCGCGCAGACCGCGCACCGGCGCTGGCGCGAGCAGGCGGGCTCGCTGCTGTCGCGCGTGTCGTCGGGCAGCGAGGTGCTGCTCGGCGTGGAGGTGGCGCTGGCGGGCGCGCGGCCGGCCCGCGCGCCCCTGCGCCAGGCCATGATTCAGCGCACGTTCGAGACCTGGACGCACGCCGACGACATCAGGGCCGCCACCGACCGGGCCAGGGCCGCGCCGAGGCCCGAGCACGTGCACATGGTCGCCGAGTTCGGGCTGGCGCTGCTGCCGCGCGCGCTGCGCGGGCCGCGCCGCGACGTCTCGGCCACCATCGTGCTCACCGGGCCGGGCGGCGGCACCTGGACGATCCCGCTCTCGCCCGCCTCCGACCACGTCGCCGTGCTCATCTCGGCCGACGCCGCCGGCTTCTGCCGGCTGCTGGGCAACCGGTGGCCGCCCGGCGCCTTCCCGTACGCCGCCGAGGGCGACCCCGCGCTCGCCCGTGACCTGATCGCCGCCGCCGCGACCCTGGGATGCGACTGATGAGCGACATGGACCTGTGCGCGCGCCTGACCGCCGGCGACCTCGACGCGCTGGCCGACGCCTACGACCGGCACGGCCCGTACGTGTACGGCGTCGCGGTCAAGGTCACCGGCAGCCCGGCGCACGCGGAGGAGGTGACGCAGAGCGTGTTCGTCGCCCTCTGGGAGCAGCCGCTGTCGTACGACCCGGCGCTCGGGTCGTTGCGCGGCTGGCTGGTGAGCAGGGCGCTGCACGAGTCGGCCCTGCGCGCGAAGGTCGGTTAGCCCACGGTCAGCTCACGGTCAGCCCACGGTCAGCTCACGGTCAGCTCACGGGGGCGTTCCAGGTCAGCAGCACCGGCTCGGCGTGCTCGTACCCGAGCCGCGAGTACGTGCCGGTGTCGAGCTTGAGCAGCCGCCCCTCCTCGGGCGCGAGGCCCAGCCAGCGGGCGGCCAGCACGCGCAGGAAGTGCCCGTGCGCCACCAGCGCCACCCGCCCGTCCACCGCGCGGGCCCGCTCGATCACCCGGCCGGCGCGCACCGCCACCTCGGAGGCGCTCTCGCCGGGATGGTCGGCGTCGCCGGGGATCACGCCGTCACGCCACAGGTACCAGCCGGGCCGCGTCTCGCGGATCTGCGGCGTGGTGATGCCCTCATAGCCGCCGTAGTCCCACTCCCACAGGTCGGGGTCCACCTCGTACCCGCTCAGCCCGGCCAGCTCCGCCGTGCGTGTCGCACGCTGGGCGGGGGACACCAGCACCAGCTGGAAAGGCTCCTTGACCAGCGGCGCCAGCGCCCTGGCCTGTACCTCGCCGTGCTCCGTCAAAGGCAGGTCCGTACGGCCGGTGTGCCTGCCCGCCTTGCTCCACTCGGTCTCTCCGTGCCGGAGCAGCAGCATCTCGTTCATGGCCCCATCATCCGGCACGGCCCCGAGCCGCCCGCCGTCAGGTGCCCGCCAGCTCCTCGGCGACGGGCTCGAAGGCGGGCAGATCGCGCTCGTGGTGCAGCACGAAGTAGGACAGGTCGTGCTCGTCCCGCCAGTGGCGGAGCTGGTCCGCGATGTCCTGCCGGGTGCCGAGCAGGAGGTGCGGGGTGCCCTCCAGCGGCGCGGTCCGCGCGGCGCTCCACGACGCATCGGCCTTGAGCTCGCCCACCGCCATCACGCTCGTGCCCAGCTCCAGGCGGGGGTAGCGGTCACCGGCCGCCTCCTTGACGACGGCCAGCCTGGCTTCGAGCGCGGCGGGGCCGCCGTCGCGTACGTCGGGGCCGCTCCCGTCGGGCAGCACCCGCAGGGTGAGGTTGACGACGTCGGCCTCCCGGGCGGCCAGGCGGATCATCCTCGCGCCGCCCGCGCCGATCACCAGCGGCGGGCGGGGCCGCTGCACGGGCTTGGGGCGCTGGTCGAGGCCGGTGACGCGGTAGTGCCGCCCGTCGAAGCTGAACGGGCCCTCGCCCCAGAGCCCCTTGAGCACGTGCAGCGCCTCGCGCAGCCGCTCGACCCGTACGCCGGGCGGCTCCAGCCGCAGCCCCGCGCCCGCGTAGTCGGCGGCCATCCAGCCGGTGCCGATCCCCACCTCAAGACGCCCGCCCGACAGCACGTCCAGCGTGGCGGCCTCCTTGGCGAGCACGGCGGGATGCCGGAAGTCGTTGGCGAACACCAGCGTGCCGACCCGCAGCCGCTCGGTGGCGCACGCGGCCGCCGTCAAGGCCGCGACCGGCGCGAACCTGTCGCCGGTGAGGTGGTCGGGCGCCAGCAGCACGTCGAACCCGGCGCCCTCCAGCCGCCTGGCCTTCTCCGCCCACGCGCGCCCCGACTCCGCCTGCCTGACCACCGCGCCGAACCTGAACCGCCGCATGGCCCCGAGTGTAGACACAGGTCTTACCAAGCGCTTGCTCTGGTGCGAGACTGTGTCCATGGAGATCCCGGTACGGGAGGCGACCGCCGCCGAGGCGGACTTCTTCGCCGCGCACGGCTGGGTCAGGCTGAGCCGGCTGATCGACCCCGCCACCGCCGCCGCACTGCGCGAGCGCGCCCTGGACCACCTGCGCGAGCGGTCCAGGGAGCACCGCGGCCCGGTGGACGTGGCGTTCGGGCAGTCCAGGGACGTCGCCGCGACCGACGAGGCGTTCGCCGCCCTGGCCCTGCACCCCCAGATGGGACGCAACGCCGTCCGGCTGCTGCACGGCGTGCGGGCCGTTCGCGTGCAGGTCACCAACCTGCTCGTCAAGGAGGCGGGCGAGCACGGCGCCACGGAGTTCCACCAGGACTTCCCCTGGATGCCGATGGACCGCTCGGCCATGCTCACCGTCTGGCTCGCCCTCGCCGACGTGCCCGCCGACATGGGGGCGCTGCGCTTCTACGCGGGCTCGCACCGCCACGGGCTGCTCGGCCGCAGCTTCACCCGCCCGGATGACGACCAGCTCACCCAGCACCCCTGGCTGAAGGAGCTGGAGCTGTCGCCGCCGCTCGACCTCATGGCCGGCGACGCGACCGTGCACCACGCGCTGACCGTGCACGGCGCGCCCGCCAACCGCCATGACCGCCCCCGCCTGTCCTTCACCGTCACCTACTTCGACGCCGACGCCCTCTACACCGGCCTGCCCTACGCCCAGACCGACGGGCTCGGCCTCCAGGTCAACCGGCCGTTCGAGCACGGGAGGTTCCCGTGCCTGAAACCGTGACGGGCCCGGTCGCCGAGCTCGGGGCGACGCTCATGCACGAGCACGTCTTCGGGCTCAGCCCCGAGATCCTGTGGAACTGGCCGGACATCCCCGAGGGCTGGGACCTGGAGACCCGCGCCCGCGAGGCCGCCGCCAAGCTCGACGCGCTCAAGGCGGCCGGCATCGACACCATCGTGGATCTGACCGTGGTCGGCCTCGGCAGGTACGTCCCCGCCGTCCAGCGGGTGGCCGAGCTGACCTCGGTCACCATCGTGGCCGCCACCGGGCTCTACACCTACGACGCGCTGCCGCCGTACTTCGGCAACCGCGGGCCGGGCTCGCTGTTCGGCGGGCCGGACCGGCTGGCCGAGTTCTTCGTCCGCGACCTCACCGAGGGCATCGGCCGCACCGGCGTCAAGGCGGCCATGCTCAAGTGCGCCTCCGACCGGCAGGGCATGACCGAGGGCTGCCGGCGGGTGTTCAGGGCGGTCGCCGAGGCCCACCTGGCCACCGGGGCGCCCATCACCACCCACTCGCACAGCGCCTCCAGGGGCGGGCTGGAGCAGCAGAAGCTGCTCGCCTCGCTGGGCGTGGACCTCGGCCGGGTGGTCATCGGCCACGCCGGCGACTCCACCGACCTCGCCTACCTGGAGGAACTGGTGGCGAACGGGTCCTACCTCGGCATGGACCGGTTCGGGATCGACACGATCCGCCCGTTCGACGACCGGGTGGCGGTCGTGGCCGCGATGTGCGAGCGCGGCCACGCCGGTCGCATGGTGCTCGGCCACGACTCCTACTGCTTCAACGACCGCTTCGACGACGCCGTCGTACGCCGCCGCCACCCCCGCTACCACCTGCTCCACATCTCCCAGGACGTGCTGCCCGCGCTGCGCGCCAGGGGCGTCACCGAGGAGCAGATCCACCAGATGCTCGTCGGCAACCCGCGGAGGATCTTCGGATGACCGAGCCGGCGACCCTGGGCGACTTCGACGTGAGCGCCGCCTGGCACGTGGCCGGCCCGTACCCGTTCCTGGCCAGGCTGCGCCGCGAGGCGCCGGTGTTCCGCAGCGCGCGGCTGGGGGCGTACGTGCTGACCAGGTACGCCGACGTGCGCGCCGCGTACGGCGACCCGCGCCGCTTCTCCTCCAAGGGCTCGCTGACGATCTCCCGCAGCCTCACCCAGGAGACCCGCGACAAGCTGGGCGAGCACGGCTCGTTCCTGTCGAGCTTCGTGGCCAACGTGGATCCGCCCGACCACACCAGGCTGCGCAGGTCGGTGTCGCGGGCGTTCACGCCGCGCGCGGTGGCCGCGCTGGAGCAGGAGTTCCGGCGGCTGAACGAGGACCTGCTCGACCGCCTCGCCCCGCGCGGCACCACCGGCCGCGCCGCCGACTTCGTCACCGAGATCGGGCACGAGCCGTCGGTCAAGCTGACCGCCCGCTTCATCGGCGTGCCCGAGGAGGACGAGGCGTTCGTGCAGGCGCACGTCAAGGACTGGTTCCAGCTCTTCCTGTCACCGCAGCCGCCACAGCGGCAGCTTGAGCTGGCCGCGAGCTTCCTCGACTACCTCGCGTACGTGGACCGCCTGGTGGCCGAGCGTGCCGCGCGCCCGCGCGGCGACTTCACGTCCCTGATGACCTCGCTCATCGGCGCCGAGCTGACCCACCGCGAGGTGGTCGAGCTGATCTCGACGATCCTGCTCGGCGGCAACGACACCGTGCCGAACCAGCTCGGCAACACCGTGCTGCGGCTGCTCAGGGAGGGCCGCTGGCCGGTGCCGGAGCCGCTGCTGGCGGGCGCGTCGGAGGAGTGCATGCGCATCGACGGGGCCTCGCTGGGCTCGTTCAGGTACGCGGCGGAGGACGTCGTCCTGCACGGCGTGACGATCCCGGCGGGCTCGCTCGTGCTGCTGTCCACAGACTCGGCAGGACACGACGAGAGCGTCTTCCCCGAGCCCGAGCGGTTCGTGATCGACCGGCCCAACGCGGCCGACCATCTCGTCTTCGGCTACGGCATCCACTTCTGCGTGGGCGCGGCGCTCGGCCGGCTGCAGCTGCGCACGGCGCTGGAGGTGCTCGGGCGGCGGCTGCCCGGCCTGCGGCTCGTGGCCGGGCAGGAGATCGCGTATCGCAGGTCGCTCGTGGGCCGCGGGCTGACCGCCCTGCTCGTGGAGTGGTGATCTTCTCCTCTATGGTGGGAAATATCCTGATTTCCTGAGGAGGACGTGCATGGAGCCGGTGGCGGTCGGACTGATCGGTGCGGGACCCTGGGCGCGCATGGCGCACGCGCCCATGCTGGCCGAGAGCCCGCACACGCGGCTGGCCGGCGTCTGGGCCCGCCGCCCCGAGGCCGCCGCCGAGCTGGGCGCGCCGGTGTTCGAGCGGGTCGAGGAGCTGTTCGAGCACTGCGAGGCCGTCGCGTTCTGTGTCCCGCCCGCCGTCCAGGCCGAGTACGCCGTCCGCGCCGCCCGCGCGGGCAAGGCGCTGCTGCTGGAGAAGCCGCTCGCCGACTCCCTCGACGCCGCCGAGCGCGTCGTGGACGCCGTCGCCGAGTCGGGCGTCGCGACCCAGATGGTCTTCACCATGCGCTACACCGCCGCCACTCGCGCCTTCCTGGCCCGCTGCGCCGAGGTCGAGCCGTTCGGCGGGCACGCCGCCAACATCTCCGGCGCGCTGCTCGGCGACCACCCCTTCGCCACCCCCTGGCGGCTGGAGCGGGGTGCCCTGCTCGACGTGGGACCGCACGTGATCGACGTGCTCGACGCCGCGCTCGGCCCCGTCACCGGCGTGCGCGCGCACGGCCACCCGCTGCGCTGGATCGGCCTGCTGCTGGAGCACGAGGGCGGCGCGGTCAGCGAGGCGTCGCTGAGCATGGCCGCGGGCGGCGACGTGCCGCCGTCCACCATCGCCGTGTACGGCCGCACCGGCAACGCCGTCCTGCCGCCCCGCGACGGGGACGACGACCACTTCGCCAGGGTCGCCGAGGAGTTCGCCGCCACCGTCCGCAAGGGCGGCGGCCACCCCTTGGACGCCGCACACGGGCTGCGCATCCAGCGGATCATCGCCGAGGCGGAGGCCCAACTCGCCCCTTGACGCGGCGGGCGTATGAGGGATTGATAGCGTTTGCCCGACGCGCAGAGCGCAGCGAAGTCCGGTGAAAGTCCGGCGCTGTCCCGCAACTGTCATAGCCAGGTCGCCTGCCTCCGCGCCGACGCACATCAACCCTCGTGGAAAAGGGTGATCCGTCACTACCAGCGGGTCTCTCGGTTCCAACAGTGTGAAAGGACTACTCGTGAGGCCCGTACGCACGGCCTTCGCGGGCGCGCTGCTGGGAACGCTCGTCCTGGCCGGTTGCGGCCAGACCGGCACCACAGCAGGCCCTGGCGCAGCCCCCACCTCAGCGTCCGCCGCCCCCTCGGCCCCCGTCCCCTCCGCCGCCGGCTTCCCCGTCACCGTCGAAGCGGCCAACGGCAAGGTCACCATCCCCAAGCGGCCCGAGCGCATCGTCTCGCTCTCTGCCACCCACACCGAGACCCTCTACGCCATCGGCGCGGGCTCCCAGGTCGTCGCCGTGGACGACCGCTCCAACCATCCGCCTGAGGCCCCCAAGACCGACCTGTCCGGCTTCAAGCCGAACGTCGAGGCCATCGTCGCCCAGGAGCCCGACCTCGTGATCCTTTCCGACGACCTCGACGACGTCGTCTCCGAGCTGGGCAAGGTGAACGTGCCCGTGCTCCACCAGCCCGCCGCCACCGGGCTGGACGAGGCGTACGAGGAGATCTCCGAGCTGGGCGCGGCCACCGGCCACCAGGACGAGGCCGACAAGGTCGTCACCGGCATGAAGACCGCCATCGACGACCTCGCCGCCAAGGCGCCCAAGGACACCAAGCTCACCTACTACCACGAGCTCGACCAGACCCCCTATGCCGTTACGTCCAAGACGTTCATCGGGCAGATCTACGGCCTGTTCGGGCTCACCAACATCGCCGACAAGGCGCCCGACGCGGCCGGCGGCTACCCCAAGCTGTCCGCCGAGTTCGTCGCCCAGGCCGACCCCGACCTGATCTTCCTCGCCGACGTCAAGTGCTGCCGGCAGAACAAGGACGCGCTGGCCGCCCGGCCCGGCTGGAAGAACCTGTCCGCCATCAAGAACGACCGGGTGACCGAGCTCGACGACGACATCGCCTCCCGGTGGGGTCCGCGCGTGGTCGACCTGGCCAGGAGCATCGGCGAGGCCGTCACCAAGGCCACGGCGAAGACCGACGGCACGGGCTGACGATGGCCAAACCCGCCGATCCCGCGCGGGCTGACGCGGCGGCACCGGCCGGGTCCGCGCGGACTGACGTGGCGGGGCGGGCCGGCCCCGCCCCGCCCCCCCCCCCCCCCGCCCGCGCCCCGCGCGGGCGGGCGGGGGGGAGAGCGCCCATAGGAAATCCACACAACCAAAACGACAA